>NZ_JBVJIJ010000041.1:0-26749 GCF_055586325.1 Dactylosporangium sp. NPDC051087
ACGCCGCCACCAAGCCCGAGCCCGCCGCTCCCACTACGCACGACGACTCAGCGCCGAGCTTCAGCCATGATCCCGAACGGCGGCTGCCGTACTAGCCGCCCGGTACTATGCCGCGCACGCCGGTGACCGGGTCGGGGGGGACTGGTACGACGCGTTCCACACCGCCACTGGCGCCACCATTCTGGTGATCGGCGACGTCGCCGGACACGACATCACCGCCGCTGGACAGATGGGCCAGCTGCGCACCATCCTGCGCGCCCTCGGCCACGACCGCGACGAGACCCCCGACCAGATCTTGGTTCGTACCGAGCGTACCGTCCACAACCTCGGCCTGGACATTCTGGCGTCCGCCATCGTCGTCCGTCTCACCCTCGACGCGGCCCAGCCCGGCACCTATCAGCTGTCCTGGTCCACTGCTGGGCACCCACCGCCGCTGCTGCAACACCCCGATGGACACGTCGACATCCTCGCCGGCTCTGACATGTTGCTCGGTCTCGACCCCGCCAGTCCCCGCCGAAGCACCACCATGCCTCTGCCGCCCGGCGCCACCCTGCTGCTCTACACCGACGGGCTGATCGAACAACGTGGCGTTGACCTCCGCGACCGCATCGCCCACCTTCGTGACCTGCTCGCAAGCCTGCACCATGAGCCGCTCGACAGCCGCCTCGACATCCTCATCGAGACTCTCACTGGCCACATCCACAACGACGACATCGCCGTCATCGCCTGCCACAACTCAGAACCTGGCCCGCCACCAGGGCACCCTTAGCGCCGCACAGCCCGCCCCAGCCGTCACGCACACCGCCGCGCGCCGCCATATCACCTGGAGTCGCGAGTAGGGCCGACGACCCAGACCGTGGCGTACGATCGCCGGTCCGCAAGGGTCGCCGCGTCGATGACTATGGACGTGGCGCCCTGGCGGTCGGGATGCTCCGCTGGAGTGGCAAGCGCCGCACCAAGCGCCGCGGCGGCGGACTGCTACTGGCCGAGCCGACCTGATGCTCAGCGGTTAGGAACGACGCCAGTGCCACCCGAGGGTCCTGCAGATCTTGAATGTTCAGGCAACCTGACGCAGCCGGCTTCGGTGAAGCTCAACTGCTCGCCCTTACGGCCGCGCGCGAGATTCCACCGCTGATCAGGACCGAACCCAGGCAGCCGGGCCCGATCCAGCTCACCCCGCCAGACGGTGACCGCATCCCACCGAGGCGATGGCCGTCGGTAAGAGAGTAGCGGCCGTGCAGCGGGTCTGGATCTGCTTCGAGGACGAGGCAGGTCAGACCCAGCAGCCGCCGCCGAAGACTCGTACCTAGGCCCCGGGCGAGGCCTTCGACGACTCGCATGCCGAGGCGCTCTTCAGGGGCGGGTGAGCGTGGTGAGGAGTTGCCGGGCGGTGCGGCGGCCGCGGATGAGGGCGCTGCGCCGACGGGCGAGGACGGGGGTGGGGGCGGTTGGGTGGTGATGGGCGGCCATGCGGGCGGTGGCGAGCATCAGGTTAACGGTGAAGGGTTCCAGGATGTCAGTGTCGTTGACGCGGTGGCGGAGTTCGCGGCGGGCCTCGGGACGGTGGCCGGTGGTGAGGTAGAGGGTGGCGAGGTCTAGGCCAGAGAGGTACACCCCCGCGGCGCCGAAGTCGAGCAGGCCGAGCCGGCCGGACGGTAGCTGCAGGACGTTGTGCGGGACGAGGTTGCCGTGTGCGAAGGTCCGCGTGTCATCGCAGCGTTCGAGGAGGGCCAGGGTGCGGCGGGCCTCATCATCGGTTAGGTGCCCGGCGTGGTGGTGGGTGGCGATGCTCCGTTCATAGTCGATGTGCCAGCGTCGCAGCACGTCGCCGGGTGGCTGCCAGGTAGACAGCAGGGCAGCGGTGTGGATGATCCGGCGGACCTGGTCGATGTCGAGATCTGCGGCAGTGTCGGGTCCGTCGTGGAGAGGATCGCCGATGGCGCGCGTGAGGATGAGGACGCGATCGTCGTCGCTCCAGCGGTAGACGCCGACGACGACGGGCGGCCGGTGACGATCGAATGCGCGGGCGACATCAATGTGGTGGTCCAGGCTGCGGCGTGCCGCGGTGGTATCGGTGAGGCGGATGCCGACGGCAACGGGTTCGCCGTGCAGCCGGGCAGCGCTGACGAGGAACGTGGCTGTGGTCCGTAACGGCGGCCGGCCGTCGAAGACCAAGCCGCTGGGCAGGGCCGTAGTTGACCACAACTCGGTGAGCGCCGGGGAGTCCTGATCGGTGTCTGGACCGATGTCGTGCATGTCTGGCCGCTCGTACGGTGGCGGTGCTTGCCGGTGCGTCGCCGTATCGTGGGCGAGGGCGTGCAGGGCCGCGCTGCAGTCGGTGGCTAGTGCATCGAGGTCAGCGAGCTCCGCCGAGGTCCAGTCTCTAGGCTGGCTGTCAATGGCGCACAGGACGCCAAGGACTTGCCCGTCGCTGGAAGTGAGTGGGGCACCCGCGTAGGCCACGACGCCGAGATCGGCGATCGCGTCGTTGGTATGCAGCAGCGGGTGGCGGCGGGCGTCGCGGACGACCAAGTGGTCGTTGATGCCGATGACGTACTGGCAGAACGAGTGCGTCAGGGCCGTCTGGCGGCTGTGCTGCCACGGGTCGGGAAGTCCGACCGCGCCGGGGAAGATCTGGCGGTCGGCTTCGACGAGGACCACCAGCGCAACAGGTGTCCGGAGTTTGGTGCGTACCTGCTCGGCGATCATGTCGAACCGGCGGTGCGGCGTGTTGCTCAGCCCGGTCGCTGCGACGGCCCGGAGCCGGTCGCGGTCCCGGATCAGCACAGCGGATCGGACCGAGTCGATCGTCGGCGGAAGAAACCACCGATCAGTCATTGCGGTTGCCTCCTGCGCACTGCTCGCCCCCGCGGTCGTTGAGTATGAGGGCGTACCCACACGTCCGGGAGGTGTAACCACGGTGAGCGCTGTCGTATGGCGCGATCATCCTAGGTGGTCCACACTGATTAACTCGCAGACTGTGACTGGAGTAGATACTCGCGGCGATGTCGGGCATTGTCGATGCGCCGATGACGAGGCTAGCGCATCTGCTGTCGCTGCGGCCGTGGGCAACCGTGGGGGTGGAATCGATATGGTGTCGCGATCAGGCCCGGCATTCGCGGTGTTCGGGTCATACGGTGTCGAGCGCATCGGTCGAACCCATCCGGTTGGTATGCGGTGCGGGCGTGGCTGACGCCCGGCGATGCGGGCCTGTGGCCGCCGCCGGGACTGCTGCCGCGGGTGCGGCTGCACAGCACCCTCAGCAGGTTCACCGCTGGCAGCCAAGCGGTCGGCACGGTCTTCGCCCCGGCCGGTTCTGGAAAGACGACCGTGATCCTGGACTGGATCACGGCGTCTGCTGCGGACAGCCGCGTCGCCTATATCGATTTATCTCGATGCGATCAGCAGCGATGGTGGCGCGCGAATCAACGGCCTGCACTCTGGTGGCCCGCCGAAGCGGCCACCGTCGACGAACTCTGCTCGGTGCTGCGCGGCAACCACGACCCCGCTCAAGCAGGCACCGCGGTAGTAGTACTTGATGGCACTGAGACCGTCACTAGCACCACCTTCAGCCAGCAACTCCATGCCCTCGCCACGGGCGCAGGACCGCTGCGGATCATCCTCGTCGGCCGATGCGCCCCAGCCGAAGAGCGACCCAGTACGCTTGCGGTTCACACGGTCCTTGACGGCAACCACTTGATGTTCACCGATGATGAGACGGCCGAGCTGTGCGCCCGCCGCGGCCTCACCGTCTCGTCCGCCGTCACCCGACGGCTGTACGCAATCACCGGTGGCTGGCCCGTCGGCGTTGCCCTCGCCACCGACGAACTCGCCGCCCACCCATACGACCCCGAACCGGCAATCGATCGGCTGCTGAACACCGGCGCTGGCCTCGAGGAATACCTGCACGACGATCTTCTGAACGACTTCCCGGTGCACTGGCGCGAAGCGGTCCGTGACGGCAGCATTGTCGAGTCGGTCAACCCGGCCCTGTTCGGAACACTGACCGGCCGCAATGACGCCGCCGCAATCCTCGCTGGCCTCGCCCGCGAAGCGATGTTCGCCGTCCCGATGCACGACGCCTCGGGATGGTACCGATATCGCCGTCTTTGGCGCAGCTGCCTGTATGCAACCCTGACCCGCGACGATCCGGTCAGAGCCCAGCAACTGCACCGGACTGCGGCTGTTTGGTACCGCGCCCACGACCAGCCGGCCGAGGCGCTGCGACACGCCCTTGCCGGCAGGGACCGAACCCTCGCCGTCACGCTGAGCCGAGCGCACCAAATCGAGATCCGGGCCACGCCCGGACGAGCAATCCTCACCGCAGCACTACCGCAGCCCTGGTCCGCGCTGCGCGCTGACGCAGACCTCGGCGCAGCCTTCGATCTGCACACAAACCGCTCCCGCAGGCAGACCTCGCCAAGCCGCAAACTTGCCACCGCACCGTCACGGCGACCCGCCGACTCCGACCCAAGCGCCTCCTCCCGCATGTACCTCGACCAGCTCCAACACGCCGTGGGCCGCGGCGACCCCACCACCGCGCGAGCGTCACTCACGCACTACCTCACCTCCGCCGAACCTGGCGATGGCGTCGTGTTTCGCTACCAAGCTGTCATCGACTACCTCGACGGACGGCTTCGTCGGGCCGCCAGCCACGCGATCGCCGCCCGTGCCCACATTCGCCGGCACGGCATCACCGGCTCGCACGATGAGGGCTGGGCGCTACTGATCCTCGCCGCAACCGCAGTCCAGCAAGGTCACCTCGGCATAGCTGCCCGCCACCTCGACACCCTCGCCGTCGAGCTGTGGCAGTCCGACCCTGCGCTACTTGCGGCCGAACGGCTGCACCACGCCCTCGCGTTGCATCAGCGGCGCCAGTACGGTGAAGCACTCGCCGACGTGGAACAGCTCATCGCCGACGACGCCGACACCCTGCTCGTACCCCGCTACGCTGCCCGAACGTTGCGCATCGACCTGCTGCTCGCGATCGGGCGCACCACCGACGCAGAGCGGCACTGGGCCACCGACGCTGAGCATGTCGCGAGCCTCAACCCGACTGTCGCAGCCATCACCACGGCGAAACTGCGGTTGGCCCGTCCTGCCGCGTACCGCATCGAGGACCTGCTACATCCGCTGCTGCAAGCCCGCGCCGTGCCGCTGTACCACCAGGTCGAGGCGCTGCTCCTGCTGGCGAACCATGCGGCACGCACTGGCGCGGACACCACCGCCAGCCACCTAAACCAGCAGGCGATCACGCTCGCCACACCCGAAGGTCTCCGGCATACCTTGATAACCACCCGGCACTGGCGCCAAACCGCTGCGGCTGCCCTACCCATCACGCCGGTTTCCGCACAAGCACAGAACGGCCCCAACCGGCAGCCGCCATCATCGATTGACCTGACTCACGGAGAACTCGCCGTCCTGCGACTGCTGCCGGGATTTATGACCATCACCGAGATCGCCGCCGAACTCCACCTGTCTGTCAACACCGTGAAAACCCACCTCACCGCCATCTACCGCAAACTCGACGTCCACCGCCGCCGCGATGCTATACACCGAGGCCGCGAACTCGACCTGCTATAACGGCGGTCGCGGCGGTGCCGTTCGTCCACGGTGCGGTCGTCCCCGCGAGCGTCGGACCAGGGCCGGTGCGGCGCGTGCCGTGCTGCGTCCATGCCGTGCGTGACTCAGTCGCGCTCGCAGCATAGGGGCGAACTCGGATACCGATCGCTCGCCGTACCGGCGGTGGTGCCGATGAAACTCAGGCTGCGGCTTCCAACGCGACCATGCGCAGGAGACACGGACCCCAAGCCTAAGGACAAGATCGAGGAATTCATCTTCGTTCTCCTCGAGTAGGGCTCTGCAACGGTCAGCGTGTGTCAAGATCCATCACGCAGATCGCGGGAGTGCCCTGATCTCGCGAACAACCACATCCATGCCATCGGTCGGCACGATCCGAGGAGCAAAGGGTTCGATGTAGACCTGCGGGTGAGCACTCGCCCGTTCTGAGATCTGTTCCCGGACTCAAAGCCGCTTCGAATCGATCGAGCCCTACCGTCTCGGCCACGCAGTTGGACCCGTTCGGGCGGTACCCAGTCCGCTGGGTCATACACGCGGACGCCCCGCCCCGGGTGACATAACCTGCTTGCTGGGATTAGCTGAGGATGAATCGGGCGAGGACGTTGGCAATACACCCAATACCTCGCCAGATGAGTCATACGGTGAGCTCGGAGCTGCGATAGGCCGGTCCCATGGGGGTGCGACCCGGTGGATCAACGGACACGACGCCGTTTAGGCCGTATCGGCGTTGACCGCAGATCTCCCGTGCACCGTCGCCCCCGCGGCGGTGCACGCTGCTCCAATCGACCTCCTGCGCGAGCCGTTGCTGGTCGCTGGAGACCGCTGAACGAGCGCCGGCGCATGCAACATCAACCGACACCTGTACCGGCGGGCCGATCGAAGCCGGGCTGCACGGTGACAACAGTGGTGCGCGAGCGCGGTGATCGTTGGTGCGGCACAGTCAACATCCTCGTGAAGGAGAGCAGTGGTCGGGATCTGGGCCGTCTGGGTCCGACGCGAAGCTCGGCCTATGCTCCGCCGTTGATGGCGCCGGTCTTCAGTGAACCCTCCGTGAGGTTCCACCGCTTGATCAGGGCGTCGTATGTGCCGTCATCGAACAGCTCGTACAAGGCGCCCTGTACGGCCTTCGCCATGCTCGGACGGGTTTTGTTGACGGCGATGCCATAGGGGGCCGCCTCGACCTGTCGACCGGAGATGCGCAGGCCGCCGCCGGCGGCGACGTCAGCGACCGCGACCGGATAGTCGTTCATGAATGCATCGGCGCGGCCTGCCTTCACCGCGTCGCGCGGGGTGTTGTTCACGACGACCACCTGCAACGCCCGGCCCACCGGGCAGCCAGCCGCGACGTCCTGCGCCATCTCCTGGTACATCGTGTCGAGCTGCACCGCGAGCCGCAGTCCGCACAGGTCGGTGAGCCCGGCGACGTCGCGGACCCGGTCGCCGACGACGATGGAACTGCCGACGTGCAGGTAGTCCACGAACGTGACGAGTTCCTGACGGGCAGCCTTGTCGGTGATCGACGCCATCGCCAGGTCGATCTTTCGCGCTTGAACGTGATCGAGCAGGTCGCCCCAGTTGGTCTGGCGTAGCTCAAGCCGGAGCCCAAGTCGGGCCGCGACCGCTTGGGCGAGATCGATGTCGAAGCCGGCGGGCTTGCCGTCCTTGAGGAATTCCATCGGCTCGAACACCAGATCGGAGCCGACCACCAAGACTCCGGCCGTGCGAATGTTGTCAGGCACCAGCGCCTGCAACGCAGCCCGGTTGGCGGCAGGAACTTGGTCCTTGCCGGTGCGCTCCAGGGAGGCGCTGCAGGCGGATGCGGACAGCATCAGGGCGACGACAGCAAGTCCCATGAGGCGGCGCACGCCCAGCATGTCGGTCCGCCAGGGCAGAAGTTGAGCGGTTCGCTTCAGGTTGCGCCCACTGCGACCGATGAGGTGACAGCGACAGACGTTCGCGCTGAAAGGGTGTCATTCGGATGAGGATGACGATCCGTCGACAGATTCTCGCCCTGGCCGGCGCGGGCTTCCTACTTGTCGCGGCAACCGGACTGATCGGCTACCAGGGCACCACACGGCTCGGCGACGCCCAGCGCGACCTGCGGGCTGCCGCCGAGGCGTTACAGGCGATCCGGACCGCAGACACGGCAAGAGTCGCGTTCCGCGCCGATGTCCTCGCCGCAGTCGTGACGAAAAACAGCACCGAACGGCAGGCGATGCTGGATCGGCTCGGTTCCGACGTGCGACACCTGCGCATCGGCCTGGCCACCGCCAGCCGCCTCGACCCACACCTGGCCCGGCCGTTGGCGGATCTGGCGGCGACGGTCGATGCGATGATCGCCGCCGGGCAGCGGGTCGTGACACTGGCCAGCCGGTCCGACACCGATCCGCAGCAGACCGGAGTCGCCGCGGCCCGGCCACTGTTCGAAGAGCAGTATGCGGCATTCGAACAGGCGATACCGGGCATCGAGCACCTGATCGCGCAGCGGACCGATGCGGCCGCACGCACAGCCGCAGACACCGAGTCACGGGCCAACCAACTGACCCTTGCCACCGCCACGGCCGCCGCACTGCTGCTCGGCTGCACCGCCGTCCTCCTCGCTCGCCGGATCTCCCGGCGCATCCAATCGTGTGTGCGGGCAGCGCGTGCCGTCGCCGCGAAGGACCTTACGATCGAGCCGGACGTCGGTGGCACCGACGAACTCAGCGAAGTCGGTGCCAGTCTCGCCGAAGTGATCACGACGCTGCGCCGGGCCCTTGCCGAGATCGGCGCCAACGCGACCGCGCTGACGGATGCATCCGGCCGGCTGCTGACCACGAGCCGCAGGCTCGCTGCCGGCGCCGACACCGCCGCTGGGCAGGCGGACAGCGCGACCGGCAGCGTCGAGGCGGTCACTGGACGGCTGACCGGGGCCACGCAGGCCGCGCACGAACTCCGGGTCGCGATCGAGGCGATCCAGACGGCTGTCAGTGATGCAGGCCATGTCGCTGGCGAGGCGGTCGAACTCGCCAGTGCGACGAATCGCACGATCGAGCGCCTCGATCGGTCCAGCAGCGAGGTCGCCGCCGTCCTGAACGTGATCACATCGATTGCTGAGCAGACGAACCTGCTCGCCCTCAATGCGACGATCGAGGCGGCCCGCGCGGGCGAGCACGGCAAAGGCTTCGCGGTCGTCGCCGGTGAGGTGAAAGAACTGTCGCGAGAGACCGCGGGTGCGACGGAGAACATCGGCACAAAAATGACGGTAATGCGCGCCGATACCGGCAGCGCAATCGAGGCCATCACCCGCATTACGTCGGTCATCGGCCGGATCAACGAGATCCAGCGCACCATTTCCCGTGCCGTTGAACTGCAGCTGGCGGCGACGACGTCGATCGGCGACAGCGTCGAGCAGGTCAGCCGGTCTTCCGACGACATCAGTCGGTCGATCTCCGGGGTAGCGGAGGCGACCGCAGGCACGCAACGCGGCGCCGGTAACACCGCGGCCGCCGCTACCGACCTCGCCGACCTCGCCGAACGCCTTTCGGCGCTTGCCGGGGAATTTAGGATCATCACAGCCTGACGCGGCGTCAGGCAGCGATGTGCTACCTGTCCACGACGCCGATCGCTGGCCGGCCTAACCCATTCCCAGGCTCGGCGACAGGAGATGGCCGTGTGGATCTGTGGTTTGCCGCCACATCTGGGCAACGGTTGCGCTGGCAGACCGAAGTCGCCCGGGACGGGTGCTACTTCCACGTAGCGTGGGCGGGAGCCTCGCGATGCGGCGCCCGCCCGCGAATGCGGGTTCGTCAGTCCTTTCGCAGCCCGGCGGCGGCGACGAGTGCCGCAGCGACGCCTCGACCTCGGAGTAGCCGCGGGTCTTCAGGCCGCAATCGGGCTCACCCAGAGCCGCCGGGCGGGGACAGTGGCAACGGCGCGGCGCAGCGCCTCGACGATCTCGGTGTGGGACGGCACACGAGGGGAGTGGACATCCCACACGCCGGGTCCTCCGCCACGGCTGTAGCCGATGGTGGCGAGGTCGTTGAGGATCTCCATTTTCGAGCGAGACGCCTCGATGCTGGTGACGTCGGCGTTGAGGGCGTCGATCGCAGTGATGACGCCGCCGAACTCGGAATAGCATAAGAGGTCCTAACAAAGTCGTACGACGTGTCGGTACGTGATGATGCAGGTCGCGAGGTTGAGGAATGCTTCGTGGATGTCGTCGCGGTGTTCCCAGCGGATGCGGAGTCGTTTCATGCCGTGGTACCAGGCGATGGTCCGTTCGATCACCCACCGGTAGACGCCGAGGCCGGAGCCGTGCGGTGTGCCGCGGCGGGCGATCCGGGGGTGGATGCCTTTGTGGCGCACGAGTCTGCGGTACTTGTCGAAGTCGTAGGCGCGGTCTGCGAACAGTTCGGCCGGTCGGCGGCGTGGCCGGCCTCGACGGCCACGCACCGGCGGCACCGCGTCGATCAGCGGCAGCAGTTCGGTGATGTCGTGGCGGTTGCCGCCGGTCAACGACGCGGCGAGAGGGATGCCGGCGCCCTCGGTCAGGATGTGGTGTTTCGAGCCCGCTCGGGCGCGGTCGACCGGGCTCGGGCCGCTTTTGGGCCACGACGAGCAGCTCGCAGGTGGGAGGAGTCGATGACCGCTCTGGACCAGTCCAGCTTCCCCGCTGCATGCAGCTCGGCCAGGAGGAGTTCATGCAGTTGTTTCCAGACCCCGGCTCAGTTCCACTCCTCGAGGCGTCGCCAGCAGGTCATGCCGGAGCCGAAGCCCAGCTCTTGCGGCAGGAACTCCCATTGGATGCCGGTGTGCAGGACGAACAGGATCCCGGACAGCACCTGCCGGTCAGGAATCCGCTTGCGACCTGGACGTTGTGGGTCGCGGGGTAAGGGTTTGGGCAGTAGCGGTTCGATGCGCTGCCACAGCCCGTCCGGCACGATCCACGGCGGCTGTTCACCACGCCTCACGGCCGAAGATATTAGATCATCCTCCACAAAGGACGGAAGACCCTCGATCAACTTTGTTAGGACCTATGAGTAGCCGGCTCAAGCGGCGGCGGTGAGCGTTCAGGCGCCAACTACTGGCGGTCGCTTCCCAGGCTTGCGCCCAGTGCATTGTTGACGGCTGTCGTTCTCACTTAACGCTGCGGGGCAGTCCGGTCTCACGCCGGTCCCCTTACGCCGCCCCGTCCTTGCGAACGGAGCGAACCAGCACTGCCAGTTATCGTGCGGGTGCCCCAGCGGCATCGGAACCAGTGGACCCACCATGTGGCACCGCGGTTCGTCACCGCGGTTCGTCACCGTGAGGCCGACTATCGGTGTCCCGCCGCGCGGGACGTGCCGTACCGCGAACGACCATGGCCGACATGGCATGGAGGCGGATGCGAGCTGGCCGCAGTCCGTCCTGCGAACCTCGAACGCTGGACGCGTTCTGCCGCCGGTGCCCGTACGGTCCGAGCCGCCCGCCCACCAGCACCTGCGGGCGCCTGCGCTCGGCCAACTTTCGCCAGCCAAGGCGGCGCTCGCCGACGCCGAACTCGACCGAGAGCGCGAAAATGCAACTGCTGTCCCGCATGGTGCTGTGCGCAGGACAGCAGCGCACCCCAGTTCAGAGAGTCGTCGTCGACCTGACCGTGCCGTCACGCCCACCTGAAACGCCGACACCCGGCGCTCGAGGAAGTTCGACAGCTCCTGGACGTCCTGCAGCTCCATGAGCGCGAAAGAGCAACACCAGATGCTGTAGCAGCGTGTCGCCTCCGACACACGTGACCCTCCGTGTCTTCCCGGCCGGCGTCAGCGACGGTGGTGGTTGGCTGTGGTCGAAGTTTCGTTGACCGCGGTGCGATAGCCGCCAACGCGCTTCGATCTGATCAAGGTGCTGTTCCCGGTCTGGCGTCGCACCTGTCCTTGTCGCGATCCGATTTCAACGGTTGACCCGCTTGCACGCTCGGGGCCCTTCCGTGGCCTACTGGGATGGCGAGACGGTTTGGCGGTACGCGCCGAACCCGTCCGCAACGCGACGCCGAACTCAGCCTGTGACGTCACCGGTTCGCGTCAGCGCCATGCACGCATGTAAGCGGGATGCAAGGTTACCGATGGGGTATTCACGTCACCCAACCAGACGTTCATGGACCCGGCTGGCCTGGTACCGGACGGCGGCCGTGAACGCCGCCTCGACCAGGTCGTCGGTGGTGTCGAAGAGGTCATTACCGGCGATGCCGGTGGCGGCGCCTGCGATGACAGATTTTTCCTCCCGGTACACCAGCATGCACACACGGAGCCCGTTGAGGAGGTGCTCGAGCAGGTCCCTGGCAGGGTGCTGCGGGTCCAGCGGTGTCAGTCGGTCTAGCAGCACCGCGAGTGCGTGCTCGCGGTGCCCGACGTCGACACGGAGGAGTTGTTCGCGGGCGGCGTCCACCCGTTGCAGCAGTGCGGTCGGGTCTGGGATACGGCCGGCGCGGACCGCATCGGCTTCGATGAGCAGCCCGGTTACCGCCTCCCGAGGTGTTGCGGATCGGTCGACGACCACGTCGACGACGAAGGAGGGCACTTCGGCCGAAACCCCTTCGAGATCGCCGGCGTAGGTGAACACGTCTGCGGGTGCGATGTCGGCCGCAGCTGCAGTGAACTCGGCGGCGGCCACCAGCCAGTGTGCGGCGGCGACACAGGCTGCAGCGGGGTCGACGCTGGTCAACAGGGCTTCGCTGCCCAGCGGGTCGGCGTGCAGGATTCGGTCGGCCGCAGCAACCTGGACCGGCGACACGTCCAGACGGTTGAGGGATACCGCCTGTGCGGCGCGGCCTGATAAGTCTCCCAGGCTGGCCCGGCCGATCGCATGGATTTCGGTCCGGATCTCGGCAGTCACCGCTTCGGTGATGCCGGCGTCACCGATGTCACGCAATGCGAGACCTACCGCGTGGGCGGAAACGGGCACGGGGTCGTGGGCCGCTCCGAGCAGCCCGTGCGGATCTGGCAGATGCGGCCTGTCGACCACGGCCAACACGTCGCTGAGCCGTTCGGCGTGCTCCTGCGCCCGCAGGTTGAGGCGGCCGGAAACGTCGTCGGCAGGATGCTGGTAGGTGTCCCACAGGTGCCGCGACAATCGGGTCAGCGCATCACACAATCGTGCAGAGACCGTGGGAACAACAGCGGGGCCGAACTGGCAGACTGTCGCCGCATGGTGGCCGACTCCGGCTGGCCAGACAGCCAGCAGCGACGCAGACTGGTTGTCGAACGCGTATGTGGTCACTCCACCTCTCCTACCGCAGATCACCGCTTGCAGGCGTGGCTAACGCGTCATTTGGCGCATACGCACAGCTGCAACTGTGGCATCGCTGCCGAGGAGTGCAACGGAGTGCAGGCTGGTGCCAGGGTAGATCAGTATCCACTGCTTGCTGTTAGGCGTTGCTGACCACTATGACGGAGTTGCTCCTGTCGCCGGGGTTTGCGTTGGTGACGGTGTCGCCGACGGCGACGGCTGTGCGCTGGGGCGCGTACGCAGTTGCACCACTTGGGCGGTGTATGTCGTGCCGCTTGCGCTGTTGCTACTGGTGATGGTTCCTGAGACCGTGATCTGGCTACCCGTCACCAGAGCGCTTGGCTGCACGACGCTCTGGTTCTCGTAGACCCGCACATTATCGCCCAGCGCCCATGTCTTGCTCCAGCCGTCGGACGACCTCACCCCAACCGACGACGTCGTGATCGAGGTGATTGTGCCCTTCTGCAGAGCTACCCGCACGGGACCATTCTTGGTTTGCACGACGCCCTCGCCGTGGAGCATGTCCCTGAGTATGGCGCCATGGTGGTCATAGCCGTTCGTTTCGCCGCTCGGGGCCGAGCCAGGCGCGGTGGTGGTGGTTATGCCGCCTTCAGGTGCCGAGGGGGTCGGTTGGGCATCTGCTGCTGCCGGGGTCCCCAACGCGCCGAGTGCCGTGAGCGCGGCTGTACTCACGGCTAGGCCAATTCGGGTACGCATCCTAAGTTCTCCTTCAACGGGACCGGAGGCGTTTGATACCACCGTGGTCACCCTGTAAACCATATGAACCGGGCGGATGGCGGCAAATCTCATCCGTGGCGGTGACCGCTTACCTTCCTCGTGTGCCGCCACCGGGCTGGCGGCACACGCGGTGCTGAGTTGTTGGCAGCGGTTGAGTTGCGCTCGTCCACATGGCCCTCTACATGGCGGCGTCGAGCTGATCACCGGATCCGTCACCGCTCGGTCTCGTGGCAAGCACCGCGGTAGATGGACGCTGTCGGCGTCCGGACTCGGCATCGCAGGTCTCAGCGCCTACCTCGACGGGTATTTCGCGTTCAGCCAGGCCGCGAACTGCTTTTGCTAGTTGCGCGTTGGCGGTCGTCGCAGCGGCATGGCACCGTTGACCGGTACCGTCCGGCGTACACGCGACGGTCTCATGTCCGCTACCCACGCCGATGAGCCCCGACATTGAAGTCGAACCCAGGCCGAGGTTGAGCCTCGAGATCAACTGTCCTGCGTACCACTTAGCGCAGGTCGTCCTGCATTTTGTGAGAGCCGCTTACAAGCAGCCCTGTTGGTCGGCAGCGGCTGGTACGTCAACGCGCCGATCTGCTATCCCCGGCTGGCTTCTGGGGCGCGTCACGGTTCGTGCGAGAGGAAGATGTGGCCAGCTATCGCCTGCGGCCCGGACCTCGACGAACTCGCCGAGAGCGTCCGGCCGTACTGGGGAGGCACGCTTCACCAGCACTGTCTTCGTTTAGGTCGGCGCACTGTGCAACAACGCTTCCTCGAGGAAACCGCCGGACCATGCTCGAGCGGCTGCTGTGCACGCTCGCCAAATGGGCAGTAGCTGGTGCCGTGATGTCTAGCCAGCTGGCAGACGTAATCGTATCTCCGGCACCTATTGGCCGTTGCACATTGTTTGCTGTCGGGGCAGCAGGGCATCGCACTTCGTATGGATGATGCGGCCGCGTCTGTGACTCCGTGTGAGGACGGACCGCTGCTGGTGCGCGGCAACTTCACGTTGCTGACCCAGGACGGCGAGGTCATCGATCCGGGTCGGCGCACCGTCGCGCTGTGCCGGTGTGGACGCTCGGCGATTAAGCCCTTCTGCGACGGGACCCACAAGGTTGTGGGTTTTCGGGCGCCGAGCGCCCCGACAAGCGGCCGTCCGCTCGACTCAGCCTGAGTTTCGAAGCGACAGCTCGCTAGCCTCTCCCGGTTGGGCCTGCAGATGGCTGCCGAAACTTGCGTCGACGGCGAAGTCGCACGCGGCGCCGAAGAGCACCAGCGGGAGTGGCTGGGGCAGGTCCGCCCAATTACGGACTCGAGCCGCGCAGGCTAGCACGTGGCGATCTGCTCGTGGACGGCATGTACGGCATCAGCCTCCACGCGTCTGTCGTGAAACGTGTCGCATCCCCAACGCAGCTCGCGCTGCCCCGTTGCCGTATCGGCCGTGTGGTAGCGACGAGGTCAGCTCATAGATCTCCAGGTGTCCAGGATCGCGTCGAGCGGCCGCCGGTTGAGGCGAAAAGGGCGGGTCGGTCTTGTGTGCTGAGGACCGATCGGTGCGGCGAACCGCGGAAGTACTTGAGCGCGGTATGCCAAGGCCGGTGGCCCGTTCGGGTCTGCGGTCGGTCCGGCTGTCGAGACGCCACCATCGTTGATGGCCAAGTTGGAGATCAAAGGCGGGTAGGTATCTATTTCTAGCTCGGCAGCAGATGGCGCGTCGCCCGGTCGCTGGTATCGGCGCGTGACGGCTACGGGGCCGGTTTGCAGCGATTGAGCGGCCGCCGGCCCGTAGCCGTTGAACGTGGATTTGCTAAATAGAGTGCCTGCGCCGTGTAGTGCTCCCGCGGTGGCGGGGGCTATCTGCACTTGCGAGGTTGATGCGCGGGCGGATCAGTTGGCTGGCAAGGAGAATCGGTCCCAGACGCGGTGGCCGGCAAGCAGCGGTTGCAGCGCAGCAAGGGCGGCTGGACCGGTGTCGGCGGTGACGACGCCGCGGGTGCCGGTCACTCCAGCTTGGGCGAGCGCATCGATGCCGCTGCCCCAGCCGCCGATGGCTTTGCCGTGCCGCCAGCATTCCTCGACCATGAGCAGGATTCGAGGATCGACGGTCGGTGCGTCCGACGCGCCGGCCTTTGCATCCCGCACCGTGAGCGCGTCCGGGGCCGGGGCCGGCGTGGTGGCGAGCAGCAGCGCGTCGAACTCTACGGAGCGGGCAGCGGCGAACGTGCGCTGCACGGTCACATCGCCAACTGTCCCGCCGTGTGGGCCGATGACGAGTGGCACCATACCGGCGGCCGTGATGGATGCACGGACCGCGTCGAGCTCAGCGGCAACCGTGTTGTCGGGGCCGGTGACGATGCCGATGACGCGCCCGTCGACGGGCCATTCGTGCCCGAGCTGGGACAGTGCCGGGCTCGGGTCGATGTCCGGCAGCGCCAGCGTGGGTTCCGGGGCAGGAAGGCCAAGGCCGGCCGCGACCTCGGTGCATAGGACTGGGTCGATGTTGGCCAGGCTGTGCAGTTGCCGCTCGCGGATCTCGGCGTGGTAACACCGGGACAGTTCAAACGTGTAGGCGGCGATGATGTGTTGCTGTTCAACCGGCGACATGCTCAGCCAGAAGAGCCGGGCCTGGCTGTAGTGGTCGTCGAACGACGCCGGGCTGGCGCGAACCTTCGGCGCCTCGGTCACAGTCACCGGTACGTCAAGGAAGGCGCCGTCGTCCGTGGTTGCGGTGGCGGGGTTTCCGCCGTCGAGGGAGTTGGGTCGGTAGGGGGCGATCCCGCCGTGTACGGCCTGCTGATGGAACCCGTCGCGGAGCATGTCGTTGACCGGTGTGTGCGGGCGATTGATCGGGATCTGGTTGAAGTTCGGGCCGGCGAGCCGGGTGATTTGGGTGTCGACGTAGGAGAAGAGGCGGCCCTGGAGCAACGGGTCGTTGGTGACGTCGATACCGGGCGGCAGTTGGCCGAGGTGGAACGCCACCTGTTCGACTTCGGCGAAGAAGTTGCTCGGCACCCGGTCGAGGGTCAGACGGCCGACCGGTTGTACCGGGGCCAGTTCTTCGGGGACGAACTTCGTGGGGTCGAGCAGGTCGATGCCCGCGAAGGTCTCGTCGGGCGTGTCCGGGAATACCTGTAGGCCGAGTTCCCACTCGGGGAACGCGCCGGTTTCGATGGCGTCGTAGAGGTCGCGGCGGTGGAAGTCCGGATCCAGACCGCCTAGCAGCTGGGCTTCCTCCCAGGTGAGGGAGTGCACGCCGAGCTTGGGCTTCCAGTGGAACTTGGCCAGTGCCGTGTCGCCGGCGGCGTTGATGAGGCGGAACGTGTGGACGCCGAAGCCCTCCATCGTTCGGTACGACCGTGGAATTCCCCGGTCTGACATGTTCCACATCGTGTGGTGCTGGGCCTCGGTGTGCAGCGAGACGAAGTCCCAGAACGTGTCGTGTGCGGACTGCGCCTGCGGGATTTCGCGGTCCGGGTGTGGCTTGCCGGCATGGATGACGTCGGGGAACTTGATCGCGTCCTGGATGAAGAACACCGGGATGTTGTTGCCGACGAGGTCGAAGTTGCCTTCGGTGGTGTAGAACTTCGTAGCGAAGCCACGGGTGTCGCGGACGGTGTCGGCTGAGCCGCGGGAACCCAGCACGGTAGAGAATCGCACGAACACTTCCGTGCGTGCGTCCTTGGCAAGGAAGCCGGCTTTGGTCACGTCGCTAGCGGTGCCGTAGCCGACGAAGAAGCCGTGTGCGCCTGCGCCTCGTGCGTGCACGACCCGCTCGGGAATGCGCTCATGGTCGAAGTGTGTGATCTTTTCGCGCAGGTGGTGATCCTGGAGCAAGGTCGGCCCACGCGGCCCGGCTTTGAGCGAATGGTCGGTGTCGTGGAGCCGGACCCCACCCGACGTGGTCAGATAGCGGCCCTGCTGTGCGTTCGCTGCTGCTGGGCCGCCGGTCGGGACGCCGGTTGGGGTCAGTGCCGCGGGGGTGCCCTGTTCCTTCGACGGCGATGGCGGGTCGACGGCCTCGGTCGGCTCTTCCACGGACGGTGTGACGCTGCCAGGCTTGCCAGGCACGTCGGGGCGCTGCGCGTCGGTGACCTTGGCGGCGGCCGCCTCGACAACGTCCTTGACCACCTCGGTGGGCTTACGGGAATTCATGCGATCCGTCCCCCTTCGCGACCTTCCGGACATTGCGGCGGTTACCCCTAGTCACGTCGGGCAAACAAGCTGGTCCTCGCCCAGCTCGTCCCGTCATCGCGCACCAGCCGCCCGGCGTAGAGCTCGTCGTCATCACGGAGCGGACCCGCGGCGGGAGAGATGCTGATCGACCTGCTGCGTCAGGCGGGCCGTTACGAAGAAGCAGTCGCCGCCTGCGATGAGACCTGGCGGACGTACGGGCGCTGAAAGGCCATCCAGGTCAAGATCAGCATATTGGCGTCGCGCGGCGACATCAACGGCGCTGAAGCGTGCGCCGTGCAACTGCTCGCCTCCGGCGAGCTCACCGCTGAACAGCGATGCCAGCTTCATCGCCGGTTGATCGAGCGGCGAAGGCGCGACGCCGACTGGGCAGCCGCCGAGGCGTACGCCCGGACCGCGCCGCGAGATCAGCCGGACGACGACCGGCACGCGTGCGGATTGATCTTCGCTCAGCTCAGCCAGGACCGGCAGACGCGGCGGGGGCTCATGCGGGCAGTTGAGGCCCGCCATCCGCGATGCGGGCATCGTTCGGGCGCGGGCAGACCTGCGCCTGCGGTTCGGTCTCACGCCGGAGGCTTGTGCTATCGCCGAGACGCCGCCAGGATTTGGCAAGGACGATCTCCGAGGCGGACTGCACTCATCGGAAGTCAATCGAAAGATCAACTTTGCTTCTGCTGTGATCCGTAACGGATGGGCGCAGCACGCCGACCTGCCAGGATGTAGCGGCTGCGCGTTGGCCCTAATGATTCGATCGACAGAATTCGCATACCTGAGCTGTATCGCAAGGCTCTGGGCATGAGCCGTCGGGTCAAGCATGGACATCGCCAATGCGTATGGCTGGGTACCCGCGCAGGCCATCGTCTTCGTCTCGACGGGTGTACTCCCATACATGGAAGGCATGCGCGCATCGGTTTCGCACTTCAAAGCCGGGGTGGCGTGGTGCTGGGCTGTATTCAGGCTTGACGAAGGTGATCTTCGGGTGATGTCTGGAGCAGCCACCCGAGAGGCATCTGCGCCGCTCGTTCGTACTTACTGACCGGTTCCAGTGCGTACAGGGGCACGGTCTGTGCAGCGTCGCGGGCCACGGTTCAGTACTGGGGGATTCCCGCTGCTGCGTACTCGTCGACCTTGATGACCCTGTCGGTTGTCTCAGAGCCGCGGGACATGATCTCGATGACGAGCAGTAGATCGGTCACGGCCAGCCAAACGGCGTGCTGTTGAGGTCGCGACCACACCGTCAGGTCAGGGATGCGACCGCCGTCGCCGTCCGGGCCGGAGATGCGGATGCCGGCGGCGGCCTGCATCAGCTGCTCTGCGGGCTCGTCAAGTGGCCGTCGTTACGGTGCGCTACATGCAGTCGAGGTCAAATTCGCGTTTCCATGGTGGAGGATTCGCATCGATACACTCACGATAATGCAGGTGGAGACTAGGAGTTCGCCAGGGTGACGGTGACCCACCAGGTTGGCTGGAGGGGTGAGTCTTGTCTGGCTTCCTGGCCTCTCACCTGCGAAACCGGCCGATAGGGCTATGAAGTGCCGCGTGCTCGTAGATCTGGGTGATCTTCGGATAAAGGCATCCTGATCTGCTAAAACTCGCCCGCGAATGCGATGAGCCAGGATTTCGCCAGAGCTCAAATTCTTCTTTATTCGGGCAGTACTCACAGTCTTCGATATGTAGCGGCCTGGCTGCTTACTGTGATTACCAGCGTGAAACTTAGCGTAGTCGTCATTGGCGCGACCGTTGGCGTCGGTGGTCCTGGACAGCGGATTTGTCTACGTAGGTATCTCCCTGGCGGTTTGAGCTGGTTCTGCTGTTGCGTCATCGATACAGTGGCCGGTCGTGCCCCTCCGATGGTTGCTGCTGCGCTTGACGTCGGCCGGTCTTCTGGCCGCGCTGGTCCTGTCCGCGGGGGCCTGTTCGCAATCGTCCGGACCGCCGCGGATCGCCGGTGAAGAATCTCCGGCTGTCGGAACCGGTCCCGGATCCGTGGCGACAGTCGGGTCCGCACCGACGGTGGCCGGACCCGCTGGTGTGGCTGGTTCGTGCCCGTCGGCGGAGGTGTCGTCGAGCAGCACCGCGGTGTCGCCGCGAGCTGCGAGCTATCTCGGTCAGGGCGCGGGCGATACGGCTGACGCGGTCGACATCGGTGTCGGCTGTCAGATCGTTGTCGGCGGGACACTGACCTCGGTTGTCGGTCCGACCACGACGTTTCCAGGGGGCGGTGCCGGCGCTGTGGTGCGGCTCGACCCGACCGGCCGCTCGGTCGTCGGCGTCAGCAGGGTCGCGGCGGGCGTGGACGACCTCGAGGTGCGCCGTTCGGGAGGTGACATCGCCGTCGCGACCGAACGCGGCGTGGTGGTGCTCGATGCCCGGGCGTCGGTCGTGCGGTGGCAGGCGGCGGGAGCCGTCAGCCGGGTTGCGGTCGGCGATGCGGGAACGGTCGCCGCGCTCGGCGGCACGACCGTTCGGGTGTTCAACGCTGCCGGCGTCGTGCAGGGCAACATTCGTCTCGAGGGGCGCACCGTCAACGATGTGGCCGTCGACGACCGTAGGGAGCTGGTGTTCGTCACCGGCTTCGCGCAGCGCGGGGGACCGTGTGGGCAGGTGCAGGTGGCGTACGTGCATGCCTATGACCGGCGTGGCGCGCTGCGCTGGCGGGCCTACGATTTTGCCGCCGACGCCCTGCTGGGTCAGTGCGCGGACAGTCGCGGTGATCGGGTCGCCGTCGGTAGGGACGGAAACCTGTATTTCGCCGGTGAGACCGCGGGGGGCAACAGCATCTTCGCCCGGGATTCCAGGGACGTAGCCCGTGCGGCGCCCAATGTAGCTGGTGACAAGTTCAGCCAGGCGACCAACACCGGCTCGGCGCATCTGACGTACGTCGCCCGTATCGACGCCGCGAGTGGACGCGTCACAGCGGGATCGATGGTGGTGGCGCGGATCGACACCAAGGGTGACGCCGGCAACACGATCAAGCCCAACGCCATCACCGCCGACGGGGCAGGCCGGGTGTACGTCGGTGGGGTCTCGGCGTACCAGATCGCCAACCGCAATCGCCTGACGATGAACGGCAGGACCCTGGCGCCATACGGTGGTGGTGACGCCTGGGTCCTCGTCACCAGTTCGGATCTCAGGAAGCGGCTGTTGTGGACGGTCTGGTGCGACGGAGGCAAGGGCGAGGTGCGCGGCATCGCCGCGTCGGAGGGCGTCGCGGCGGTCGCCGCGCGGGTGGACAAGGCACCGTTCTACACCGTCAACTCGCTACAGTCCGGCCCGGCGTCGAAGGACGGCGCCGGATACCTGGCGACCTGGCCCACCCCGCGGTGACGCCGTTCAGGCCTCGTGGTCGAAGGCGCGCAGCCGGCGGCGGGCTCCGCGGCGGCTACGGCGGCGCTCCGCCCGGCAGTGGAAGCTCCACCAGCGGTACCCTTTGCTCTCGCAGCGGCGGACCCAGTAGGACTGGGTGCCGCCCCAGTGACAGCCGTGCCGCACCTGTCCGAGGGATGCGCTGCTGGCGGTGATCTCGTGCGGCAGCGTGCACGGCCCGAACCGGTGATCGTGCACAGGCTTGCACGCCACCATGGGCGGGTCGGCCATCTGCACCCACCACGGCCTGGTCTTGTCTGTCCTGCTCATGCGGTGACCTTCCGGCTCCGCGACGCCCCCGGGGCTGTCGTCAGATCGGATGCACCACGATCACCTCCACTGCGCGCTTCCTGTCCGGTCGAAGCATAACGGCGCGCCTACCGTTCGGAGCGCGCCGCTACAGTGGTGCGCAGTTCTGTGGAAGCCCGGTGCGTTCCGAGGTGAGTGCGACGTGGGTCAGGTTGCTGGTTCGGGCGTCGGCGCTCCCGTCGGGGTGTGATCCTCGCCCACTGTCGGCTGCTGCTTGGGTCGGCCCCTGCGTCGGTCCCAGATGTCGCGGGCCAGGATCTGCAGCACGCCGGCCACCGGGATGGCCAGCAGGGCGCCGAGGACGCCGGCCAGCTCGACCGCGAGGAGAATCGCGACCAGTACCGTGAGCGGGTTGAGCTGCACGGTCCGGCTGAAGACGACCGGCTGCAGGAGGTGGTTCTCCAGCTGCTGGTAGACGATGAAGAACACCACGGTCACGATGCAGGCGGTGACGGAAACACTGAGCGCGGCGAGGGCCGCGACGACCGCGCCGAGGGTGGCTCCGACCAGCGGGATCAGGTCGACGAGCGCGACGAACAGGGCGATCAGTCCCGCATACGGCACGCCGAGCAGCGCGAGGACGGCGTAGGTGAGCAATCCGCAGATGATGCTGATCAGCAGGTTGCCGCCGATGTACCCGGTGACGGTCTTCGCGCAGTCCCGGCCGACCCGGCGGATCCGTTCGGCCCGCCGGTCGTCGAACAGCGCCACGAACCCGTCGACGATCCTCGGCGCCTCCAGCACCATCAGGTAGGACAGCACGAAGATGGTGATGATCCCGGCGACGGTGGTCGCCACGCCGCTGAGGATGGCCAGGCTGCGCGCGCCGAGGTCGGAGGCGTACTCGCGGATCCGGTCGGCGTGCTCCTGCACGTAGTTGGTGACGTGGAACCGTGTCATGAGCCCGCCGAGCGGGCCCCGGCCCTGCTGGGCGTCCTTGACGAGCTGCGGGAAATCCGCGGCGAAGTGACCGCCCTCCTTGACCAGCGGCACCACGAACAGGGCGACCAGCCCGCCGACCGCGGCGAACACCACCACGAACACCAGCAGCGTGCCCAGCCACCGCCGGCCGAACGCGACCCGCCGGGTCACCCAGTCGACCAGCGGATGCAACGCGACCGCGAAGAACCCGGCAACGAGTATCCAGGTCAGAACCCGGCGCGTCTCGTAGGCGAACAGCAGCAGGAGCACGGTGCCGAGCACCAGCCCGATGACAATCAGTGTCCGGCGGGCTGTCGTCGCGCTGTCCCTGTTCCGCTCCGTGTCCAGCACATCGCAGCGCCTACCCTTCACAGAATGAACCCAAACGGGCCGCCAGTTGCATCCTGCCGGCGGCCCGTTGCGTTCTGCTGCTTACGCGGGCAGGAACCACTGCTGGTTGGCGCCGCCGGTGCAGTCCCAGATGGTCACCTGGGTGCCCCAGGTGGTGGACCAGCCGGGGATGTCGAGGCACTTGCCGGAGTTCGGGTTGCGCAGCGCGCCGTTGGGCTGCGGCTGCCAGACCTGCGCGGCGGTGCCGTTGCAGTCCCACAGCTGCACCAGGGTGCCGTTCGCGGTGCCGGCGGCGTTGACGTCGAGGCACTTGCCGAGGACCCGCACGGTGCTGCCGGCCGAGACCGTCCACTGCTGGGCGGTGCTGCCGTTGCAGCCCCAGGTCTGGATCGGGGTGCCGTTGGTGCTCGCGGCCTGCCGGACGTCGAGGCACATGTTGCTGTACCCGCGGACGGCGCCGGCGTTCCCGCCGGTGAGCGTGATGTCGATGGTGTGCGTGCCGGTCAGGTTCGCGGGGATCGACCGGGCGGCTGTGGTGGTGCCGTCCAGTTTGAACGTGCTGACGACGTTGCCGGCGCCGTGCAGCGCGATGTTCACGGTGGCGTTGCGGTACTTCAGGCCCGACAGCGTGACGTCGCCCCAGCCCCAGGGCAGGTTCGGGGTGAAGGTGACGCCGGCGGTGGTGAAGCCCATGCCGAACATGCCGGTGTACAGCATGCGCAGGTAGGCGGTGGCGGACCAGGTCTGGTTGGCGAGGGGTCCCCAGTGGCTGGACGGGCCCTGCCAACCGCCGTCGGGCGCGCCGGATCTGAAGTTGTAGATCTCGTAGAAGCCGCCGCTGCTGTTGGCGAGCCCGGCGAGGGTGACCACCTCGGAGGCGAAGCGGGCCTGGTCGCCGGTGCGGGCGGCGGCGTCGGCCCAGTAGCCCTGGATCATCGGCCACACCGACACGTTGTGCCGGCCGGGGTTGTTGTCGCCGTAGCGGGGGAAGTGCGGATAGACGTCCACGATGCCGTAGGGCTGGATGTGGGTGTTCTGCATGATGAGCTTCGCCTGGGCGGCGTCGGCGATGCCGAACATGATGGCGAAGGACTGGCCGGTGCCTTCCTCGGACTGGTCGAGCTGGCCGGTGGGTGCACCGTCGCCGTTGTGCAGCAGGTAGCCGTAGGTGCCCTTGGCGGGGATCCAGAAGTACTGGTTGATCTTCGCCTTGAGCGTGTCGGCGGCGGCGTTGAAGGCGTCGACCTCGCTTGCGGGCCGGCCCAGCGCGGATGCCATCTGCGCGGCGCTGCGGTACGCCGAGTAGTAGATCGTGTTGGTGCTCAGCGTCATGATGCCGTTGGTGGCGTAGCTGCCGACGAAGCCGCCCCTGCTCTCGGTGGCGTCCGCGGGCGGAGCCGGGTAGCCGGCGATGCCGTCGTTGAAGAACGACGGGCCCTGGAACAGGCCGTAGGCGGCGTTGTAGTTCGCGGCCCGGCGAGCGTTGATGGTGTTCGTCGCGGCCTGGTAGGCGTTGGTGAGGAAGCTCTGGTCGCCGGTGACCTGGTAGTGGTTCCAGGCGGCGGTGAGCCAGACGACCTGGTCCCACCACTGGTTGTCCTGGTTCACGATGAGCTGCCCGTTGGACTGCCGGCGGACCACCGACCAGAGCGTGTTGCGGGCGACATCGGACTCGAGCAGGCTCGCCGCGTTCCACGAGTTGACCGCCGCGTCGCGGGTCCACGGCTGCTCGTAGCCGCCGCCGGCGCGGATGAACGTGTTCGGCGGGCTGGTCATCAGCCCCGACTGGTTGTAGACCGACGCGTCGTACGGGACCGTGTTGACGTCGAGCAGGTTGGCGAGGGCCTTGGTGTAGGCGGAGCCGAGGGTGTTCTGTGCGGCGGGGTTGGCGAACTGCAGCGTCGGGCGGCTCGTGGCGGCGAGCGCGGGCGACGCTGTGGTCGTCGCCACGAGGGCGGTCGCCCCGGCGAGCAGGGTCACCCCGATCCAGGTGTGGAAGCGGTGCGGCATGACGGGTTGGCCTTCCTTCGAGGAGGCCGCGCGGCATCGGCACCGGCACTGGTGCCCGGGCGGGCGGCAAGGGGCGGCAAGACCACGACCAGTTCGATCCGGCTGGCGGGCCGGACGGACGCGCATAAGCAAAGACGGGTCAGGCGCTACTTGTCAACGTTGTCACATGCGCTGCGGTGGGCTCTGGATCGTCTTCGGGCGGAAGTCGTAAGAGCGACGCTTGTGGCTGCGAGACCAGGCGCAGGCTCGTCGCTAATTTGTTGCAGATTGTTGACTTACGAATGAAAGTGTTAGAAAAGCTGAAATTTCAATAAAGAAACTTGCCTATTTCAAGCGCTGTGCGCATGCTGAGCGTGTGGTGGAGAGCGCTCTCCACTGTTCGGAGGACCCCGCGTGCCGCCGCCGCTCGGCGCCCGACCGCTCCGAACGCCGGCTTTCCGGCGACCATCGCGCTGGCCAATGCATTGCAGGCTGTCGACCGATGCAATGTGACAACGATGTCACAGCGACTACGACACCGGGACCAGGAGTGCCCATGCGCAGGACCTTGCTCATCTTCGCCACCGCCGTGCTAGGCGTCGCCGCCCTCAACATCCCCACCTCTATGGCCGGCACCGAGACCGCCATGCCGGCCAACGACATGGCCCGCGGGCTCGTCTACGACGGCTTCAAGCACGGCACCGGCCGCTGCAAAGGCATGTACGAGGTTAAGAACGTCCCTGGCGCGTGTACGCACGGCCCGGACGCCACCTTCCCCGGCATGACCGTGTTCGAGTCGGTGGCGCCGCTGCCGACCAGCCTTGCCGCCGGGGCTACCCAGGCCGCCGCTGCCGTCTGCGACGGTGACGGGGTGTCCGGGAACCGGGTGCAGGTGCTGTACGTGCGGGGCTCCGGCAACGCGGACCGCTACAACCAGTACGTCAACTCGATCCGCACCTGGACCCAGGGTGTCGACGACATCTACAGCGCGTCTGCGGCGCAGACCGGTGGGGTCCGGCACATCCGGTTCGTCACCGACAGCGGCTGCAACATCGCGGTCACCAACGTCGCGATCCCGAACAGCGCGCTCAGCGACTTCGGCAATTCCGTGAACGCGATCAAGAACGCCGGCTTCAACCGCACCGACCGCAAGTACCTGATGTACGTGGACGCGACCGCGTTGTGCGGGGTGGCGTACGTGACCCTCGATGACCGGCCGGGGCAGGACAACGCCAACAACTCCGGCGCGTCGTTCAGCCGGGTCGACTCCGGGTGCTGGTCCGCCGGGCCGGCCGCGCACGAGCTGACGCACGCCCTGGGTGCGGTGATGAGCTCGTCGCCGAACCACACGGCGTACGGGCACTGCACCGACGACTACGACATCATGTGCTACAACGACGGACCCGGCACGGTCATGCGGATCGTCTGCGGTGACCAGGCGCAGGACAACCGCCTGGACTGCAACAAGAACGACTACTTCAACACCAACCCGCCGGCCGGGTCCTACCTGGCCACGCACTGGAACGTCGCCAACAACCGGTTCCTCATCAACGGTGGCAACGGCGGCGGTGGCGAGGGAGCCAGAACCGGCCAGCTCACCATGACCGGCGTCGGCAAGTGCGTCGACGTCAACGCGTTCGGCACCGCCAACGGCACGAAGATCCAGATCTGGTCCTGCAACGGAAGCGGCGCCCAGCAGTGGACGGTGCAGGGCGACGGCACGATCCGTGCTCTCGGCAAGTGCTTGGACGTCAACGGGGGTGGTACCGCCAACTCCACCCTGATCCAGCTGTGGGACTGCAACGGCACCGGTGTCCAGCAGTGGACGTACGACGCGGGCAGCCAGGCGCTGCGCAACCCGAACTCCGGCCGCTGTCTCGACGACCCGGCGGCGAACACGACCGACGGCACGCAGCTGACGATCTGGGACTGCAACGGCACCGCCGCCCAGCGGGTGACCCTGCCCGCCTGAGCGGACCGGCGGGGGGGGGGGGGGGGGGGGGGGGGGGGGGGGGGGGGGGGGGGGGGGGGGGGGGGGGGGGGGGTGGGAGAGGGGGGGTGGGAGGGG
>NZ_JBVJIJ010000041.1:26759-84247 GCF_055586325.1 Dactylosporangium sp. NPDC051087
AAAAGGGAAAAAAAGACCGATGGCTAATGGCGTGGAGGCAAACCGCCCCCTCCTTTGGGGTTTCCCCTCCCTGTGTGGGGGGGGGGTGGGGGGTGGGGGGGGGCCCCCCCCCCCCCCCCCCGCTACGGGATTCGGGGTGCTGATGCCATCGCGGCCAGACCGTGGTCGCCGGCGACGGCGACCTGGGCACCGGCGGCGAGCGTTTGCCGGACCGTCACGGGCACGTGCTGGTCGACCAGAAGGACTGTCTGTGGTCCGGGCGTGACAACGCGGTGCGTGGCAATGCGGTGCCAGGCGGTGTGGTCGGCAAAGCAGACGACCCGGTCCGCGACGGCTGCCACGACCCGGTTGAGATCTGCGTCGCCTTCGGCGATGTTCGCCGGCCAACCCTCAAGGTCCACCCCGTCGAATTCGATGAAGCCGGTGTCGATGTGGAGCGCATGCATGGTCTGCGATGCCAACGGGCCGGTCATGTCGTGCCGGTCGCCGAGCACGCCGCCGGTCAGCACGAGCTGCTGACCGGCGCGCTGGCGGGCACGGAACGCCTGCGCGACCGACAACGAATACGTGACTGCGGTCAGTCCGGGAACTGCCGCCAATTGCTGGGCCAGCAGGAGCGAGATCGGCCCCGCCGACAAGGCCGTCGAGGTGCCCCGCATGAAGGTGGCGGCATGAGCAGCTATCGAGGTGCGGGCGGCGCGCTGCATCACACCTGCGGTGTTGATACGCCGGGCACCGGCGCCACGTTCGGCGGGGAACCGCCGGACCGCTCCGCCGTGGACCCGCACGACGAAGCCGGCCGTGTCGAGCTCCGCCAGGTCGCGACGGAGGGTGGCGGCCGAGGCATGCAGGGCGGCGGTCAGTTGCCGCAGCGAGGCGCCGCCCTCGCGATCGATGATCTCGAGGATGGCGAGTTGTCGCGAAGAGGCCAGCATCGTTGCGAGATCATGCGCGCAGTAGGCAAGTTCTGTCAATAAGTGACCGAACATGATGGATCCAGTTCGGCAGGTCATCCGATCATGGACGTGAAACCGACAAAATACCGCGATTTGACGGCCAAATAGAACAAGTCTTGACAGAACCGAGCGCTGGGCTCAGTCTGCCCTACAGCGGTCCCCACGCTTCAACACGATCCATCAAACATGCACAGTGCCTGCGTACAGATCGACAGTTGACACCCCTTGTAAATCCCGGAGGACGAATGCGCTTCAGCATGCGCACATCAACCCTCGCCGCAGCCGGCCTCGTGCTGGCTCTGGCGGCGAGTGGCTGCGGCGCCGATGACGGTGACGGCAGCACCACCAGCGGCAGCGGTGGCAGCAAAAAGGTCGAGGTCTTCACGTGGTGGGCCGACGGCGGTGAGAAGGCCGGTTTGGACGGGCTCGTCGCGCAGTTCAAGACGGACTGTTCGCAGTTCGAGTTCGTCAATGGCGCGGTCGCCGGTGGTGCCGGCTCCAACGCCAAGCAGGTGCTCGCCTCGCGCCTGCAGCAGAGCGACCCGCCGGACACGTTCCAGGCCCACGCCGGCGCCGAGCTGTCCGACTACATCAAGGCCGGTCAGATCGAGGACCTCAGCGCCCAGTACAAGGAATGGGGGCTGAGTTCCGCGTTCCCGAAGGGTCTGGTCGACAGCCTCACCGTCGGCGGCAAGATCTACTCGGTGCCGGCGAACATCCACCGCGCCAACGTGCTGTGGGCGAACAAGACGGTCCTCGCGAACGCGGGCATCACCGCGCCGGCCACGACGCTGCCGGAGTTCTTCACCCAGCTGGACACGCTGAAGGCCAAGGGCATCGCGGCGCCGCTCGCGCTGGGCAAGGACTGGACGCAGCAGATGCTGTTCGAGGCCGTGCTCATCTCCAAGCTCGGCCCGGACAAGTTCAACGGCCTGTGGACCGGGTCCACCGACTGGGCCGGCGCCGACATCACCGACGCCATCAACGACTACAAGAAGCTGCTGACCTACAGCAACAAGGACCGCGACACGTTCGACTGGACCGACGCGGAGAAGCTGCTCATGGAGGGCAAGGCCGCGTTCCAGCTCATGGGCGACTGGGAGGCCGCGGACCTGGACGCCAAGAACTTCAAGGACTACAGCTACTCGGTGTTCCCGGGCAACGGCATGGCCTACCAGTGGCTCGCCGACTCGTTCGTGCTGCCGAAGAACGCCAAGAACCCCGAGGGCACCAAGTGCTGGCTCAAGACGCTCGGCTCGGCCGCCGGCCAGAAGGCGTTCAACGTCAAGAAGGGCTCCATCCCGGCCCGCACCGACGCTGTCGCCGCCGACTACCCGGCCTACCAGCAGGCCGCGATCGCCGACTGGGCCAAGGGCACCCCGGTCCCGTCGTGCCCGCACGGCTCGGCCTGCTCGCAGGGCTGGCAGGGCGCGGTCGGCTCCGCGCAGGGCAAGTTCTCCAGCGACGGTGACGTCGCCGGGCTGCAGAAGGCGCTCGTCGCCGCCGCCAAGCAGTTCGCCGGCAAGTAACCGTAAGCACGCGGCGGAGGCAGGCGCGCGCATGCCCTGCCTCCGCTGCGGACCACGCACCGTCAAGACGACAGGACGCCCCGGTGACCACCACCCCCGCCCCAGCCCGACACCGCCGTGTCCCACGCACGGCAATACGCCGCTGGCTGCCTGGCCTCGCGCTGCTCTCGCCGTCGCTGATCCTTCTCGGCATCTTCGTGTACGGCCTCATCGGCTGGACGCTGAAACTCTCCCTCACCGACGAGCACGACGCGTTGGGCAGCAAGGGGTTCGTCGGGCTGCGCAACTTCATGGACCTGTTCACCGAGGACATCAACGGCCGGTTCGTGCACTCGCTGAAGAATCTCCTCGTCTTCACGGTCGTGTTCATGCTCGG
This sequence comes from Dactylosporangium sp. NPDC051087, assembly GCF_055586325.1. Lineage (NCBI taxonomy): Bacteria > Bacillati > Actinomycetota > Actinomycetes > Micromonosporales > Micromonosporaceae > Dactylosporangium > Dactylosporangium sp. NPDC051087. The sequence goes on from NZ_JBVJIJ010000041.1 coordinate 29,621, forward strand.
CGCCCTGCTGATGGGCCTGCTGTGGGCATTCCTGCTCGAACGCGGTGTGCGCGGTGAAGGGTTCTTCCGCGCCGTCTACCTGTTCCCGATGGCCGTGTCGTTCGTCGCGTCCGGCGTCGTGTGGCGGTGGCTGATGAACTCCGGCACCGGCGACTCCGCCGGCGGTCTCAATCGCATCTTCGGTGATCTGCACCTGGGGTTTCTGCAGAACCCGTGGTGGACCGACCCCGACTGGGGCATGGCCGCCATGGCGCTGCCGGCGATCTGGCAGCTGTCCGGCTACGTGATGGCGCTGTTCCTGTCCGGGTTCCGCGGCATCCCGGCCGAACTGCGCGAGGCCGCCGCGATGGACGGCGCGTCCGGCTACCAGCTCTACCGGCACGTCATCTTCCCGCAGCTGACCCCGACCGCGCTGTCGGCGCTGATCATCCTCGGGCACATGTCGATGAAGATGTTCGACCTCATCATGAGCGTCTCCGGTGCCCAGTGGATCACCGAGGTCCCCGCCGTCTACGTGTGGCAGACCCTGCTCACCAGCGACTACGCCAAAGCTGCCGCGATCTCGATGATCCTGCTGCTGCTCGTGGCGGTCGTCATCGTCCCCTACCTGGTCTACAACAACCGCGTGGAGCGCCGCTCATGACCGCCACCCTGACCCGCGGCGATGCGGTCACCGCGCCCGAGGCCACCCGCCGGCCGCAGGGCGGGGTCGGCCGCCGCTCACCGCTGGCCCGCACCGTCAACTACGCACTGCTGATCGGCTTCCTGCTGATCGTGCTGATGCCGGCGTACGTGCTGATCGTGACCAGCCTCAAGTCCGGCCGGGAGATCGGCGTCAACGGCCAGTGGAACCTGCCCCAGGAATGGACGCTTGTTTCCTGGGAGAAGGCTTGGACATCGCTGCGGCCGTCGTTCATCCGCACGTTCGAGCTCGCCGTACCGGTCGCCGCGATCTCCTCGATCCTCGGCGCCGCCAACGGGTTCGTGCTGTCCCGGTGGCGGTTCCCCGGCGCCGACGTCATCTTCACGCTGATCCTGTTCGGCATGTTCATCCCGTACCAGGCCGTCATGATCCCGCTGCGCTCCATCGTCCACGACATCGGTCTCCCACCGGGCATCCCGACCCTCGTCTTCGTGCACTGCGTCTACGGCATCCCCATCTGCACGCTCATCTTCCGCAACTACTACGCCACCACCGTCCCCGTCGAGATCATCGAAGCCAGCCGCGTCGACGGCGCCGGCATGCTGCGCACCTTCGCATCCGTGATCCTGCCGCTGTCCGCACCCGGGTTCGTGGTCACCGTCATCTGGCAGTTCACCTCGGCCTGGAACGACTACCTCTTTGCCATCTTCATGTCCAACACCCGTAACGGACCCATCACCATCGCACTCAACGCCCTCGCCGGCGCCCAGTCCCCGGACTACGCCGCGTCGATGGCCGGTGCCCTCATCGCCTCCCTGCCCACCCTCCTCGTCTACATCGTCCTCGGCCGCTGGTTCATCGGCGGACTGATGGCCGGCTCCGTCAAGAGCTGACGACACCGAAGTCGCACTCGTCCCGCCAGACCAGTCGATCTTGGAGTAGTGCATGCGTCAATCGATAGCGATCGCCTTGCTGTTGGTCGGAAGCCTGGTGGTGCTCCCCGCCGCCCAGGCTGCGGCGGCCCCCGTCGCGGATCCCGCGGCGATCGTCAACCCGCTGCTCGGCACTTCGCATGAGGGCAACACGTTCCCAGGCGCGGACGCGCCGTTCGGGATGGTGCAGTGGAGCCCGGATACGCCGTCGCGGCCGCCGGGCGGCAACTACGCCTACAGCGACTCCACGATCACCGGTTTCAGCCTGACGCACCTGTCCGGGCCGGGCTGCAACGCGATGGCCGACATCCCGATCCTGCCGACGACCGGCGCGGTCAACGGGACCGCGACGGCGGGCTTCTCGCACGCCAACGAGTCCGCGAGCGCCGGCCAGTACACGGTGACCCTCGGCAATGGGGTCAAGACCGAGCTCACCACCACGACCAGATCGGGCATGGCCCGGTTCACGTTCCCGCAGACGAACCAGGCCAATCTGCTGTTCAAGCTCGGCGCCGCGGCCACGAACACCAACGACATCAAGTTCTCGGTGCTCAGCAGCACCGAGGTCGCCGGATCGGTCACGTCAGGCCACTTCTGCGCGTCGAGCCCCACCTACACGCTGTACTTCAACATGGTGTTCGACCGGCCGTTCAGCTCGAACGGCGCGTTCACCAACGGCAACTCGGTGACGTTCGACGCCAGCTCCAACCGGATCGTGCAGGCGAAGGTCGGGCTGTCCTACGTCTCCGGCGACGGCGCGCGGGCGAACCGCGCGACGGAGAACCCGAACTGGAACTTCGACGCCACCCGCCAGGCCACCAAGGACGCCTGGAACCAGCTGCTCCGCAAGATCCAGATCTCCGGCGGCACCGCCGACCAGCAGGTCGTGTTCTACACCGCGCTGTACCACGCGCTGCTGCACCCGAACGTCGTGTCCGACGTGGACGGCCGCTACCGCGGCTTCGACCACGTCGTGCACACCGTCGGCGGCGGTCAGCAGGCGCAGTACGGCATGTACTCCGGCTGGGACATCTACCGCTCCCAGGCGCAGCTGCACGCCCTGGTCGCACCCAGGCAGGCGAGCGACAGCGCCCAGTCCCTCGTGAACGACTACGCCCAGAACGGGCTGCTGCCGAAATGGACCATCGGCGAGTACGACACCTACGTGATGAACGGCGACTCCGCGCCCATCATCATCGCCGACTACCACGCGTTCGGCGCTCGCGGCTTCGACACGGCCGCGGCGAAGAACGCGATGGTCCGGCAGGGCACCGTCGTCAACAGCATCCGCACCGGCCTGGAGTACTCGTCGAACTACGGCTACCTGCCGTCGGACGCGACCTACCCCTACGGCTTCTACGGCCCCGTCGCCACCAACCTCGAGTACGCCACGACGGACTTCGCCACCGGCGCGTTCGCCGGCGCGCTCGGCGACACCGCCACCCGGGACCAGCTCATCAACCGCGCCCAGAACTGGCGCAACTCGTTCAACCCGGCCAGCGGGTTCATGCAGCCACGGCAGAAGGACGGCTCGTGGCGGGCCGGGTTCACCCCGACCAGCAGCGACGGCTTCGTCGAAGGCACGTCCTGGCAGTACACCGGCATGGTCCCGTTCAACCTGCGCGGCCTCGCCGACGCCAAGGGCGGCAACGCGGCCATGGTGTCCTACCTGGACAACGTGCTGTCCAACCTGCACGGCGGCTCAGGCGGCACCGCGTTCGCCGACCTCGGCAACGAGCCGTCGATGAACCTGCCCTGGGCGTACAACGCCGTCGGCCAGCCATGGAAGGCCCAGGCGAAGGTCCGCCAGGTGCAGAACGAGCTGTGGCCGAACTCGCCGGCGAACTGGGGCGTCGGCAACGACGACCTCGGCACGATGAGCGCCTGGTACGTGTTCTCGGCGATCGGCATGTACCCCTACAACCCCGGCACCGCCGACCTGGCCCTGGGCAGCCCGCTCTTCACGACGGTCACCGTCGCGCTCGGTGGGGGCGGCACCATCACCGTCAACGCGCCGCAGGCCGCGACCAACGCGCCGTACATCCAGAGCGCCACCCTCAACGGCGCGAACTGGAACAACGCCTACCTCCCGGCGAGCTTCGCGACCGGCGGCGGCACCCTGAACCTGACCCTCGGCACCAACCCCAACACGTCATGGGCGACGGCCGCATCCTCAGGCCTACCGTCCTACGGCGGGACCGGCGGCGCGCAGCCACCGGCGACCCTGGTCGGACCGACCGGCGCCGTGACCTCGGGCGTGGCCGGCAAGTGCCTCGACGCCGCGGGTGGCAGCACCGCCAGCGGCACCGCCGCGCAGAGCTACGACTGCAACGGCAGCGCCGCCCAGAAGTGGACGCTGCAGGGCGACAACACCGTGATGCTCGGCGGCAAGTGCCTCGACGTCAACGGCGGCGGCCTCGCCAACAACAGCAAGGTCCAGCTGTGGGACTGCAACCTCGGCAACGCCCAGCAATGGCTCTACCAGCCGGCCACCGGCGCGCTGAAGAACCCGGCGTCCGGGCGCTGCCTGGACGTGCCGGGCGGCAGCACCACCAACGGCACCCAGCTCGTCATCTGGGACTGCACCGGCAGCACGAACCAGCGCTGGACCCTGCCGAAGACCCGCACCGGGACGGTCGTGTCCGGCAACTCCGGCAAGTGCCTCGACGACAACGCCGCCAGCAGGGCCAACGGCACGAAGATCCAGATCTGGAGCTGCAACGGCTCATCCGCCCAGTCGATCCACCTCCCCGGCGACGGGACGCTGCGGATCTACAACCGGTGCGTCGACGTCACCGGCGGCAACGCCACCAACGGCACCCTCGTCGCGCTGTGGGACTGCAACGGCGGCCCCAACCAGCAGTGGACCCCGGTGAACGGCACCCTGCGCAACACCGCGACCGGCAAATGCCTGGACAACCCGGGCTCCAGCACGACCGACGGCACGCAGCTCGTCATCTGGGACTGCGGCACCGGCACCAACCAGCAGTGGGCACTGCCCCCTCAGTGACCGCAACCCACGTCCGCCAACGTGTAAGGAGACCCGCAGTGGGTTCAAAACTGCGCAACCTCGCCATCCTGGCCGCGGCATCGCTCGCCGCGACCCTCACCTACGTCATCGCCGCACCACCGGCCAGCGCCGCCACCACCAGCATCAACATCAATGGCAGCATCGTCGGGCGCACGTTCGACGGGGTCGGCGCGATCAGCGGCGGCGGCGGCAACTCCCGGCTGCTGATCGACTACCCGGAGCCGCAGCGTTCGCAGATCCTCGACTACCTGTTCAAGCCTAACTACGGCGCGCAGGTGCAGCTGCTGAAGCTGGAGATCGGCGGCGACGCCAACTCCACCGACGGCTCCGAACCGAGCCACCAGCACGTGCGCGGCGACATCAACTGCAATGTCGGCTACGAGTTCTGGCTCGGTGAGCAGGCTGTGGCCCGCAACCCTGGCATCAAGCTGGTGGCGTTGCCGTGGGCGGCGCCGGGCTGGATCGGCGGCGGCAACTTCTGGTCCCAGGACATGATCGACTACGACATCTCCTGGCTGAACTGCGCCAAGGGCCACGGCCTGAACATCAGCTACCTCGGCGGCTGGAACGAGCGCGGCCACGACAGCGGCTGGTACAAGAACCTCCGGAGCGGGCTGAACAACGCCGGCTACGGCGGCGTGCAGATCGTCGGTGACGACAGCGGCTGGGGCATGGCCGACGAGTTCGGCGACACCGCCCTCAAGAACGCCGTCGGGGTGCTCGGCAACCACTACGTCTGTGGTTACCTGTCCCAGGCGGAGTCGTGCGGTACCTCCACCAACGCCAGAAACAGCGGCAAGCCGATGTGGGCCAGCGAGTTCGGCTCCCAGGACGACAACGACGGCGTGGTGCCCTACATCCGCACCGTCAACCGCGGCTACCTGGACGCCGAGCTGTCCGGGTTCATGAACTGGCCGCTGCTGGCCGCGATCACATCGAACCTGCCCTACTCGACGGTCGGGCTGATGGACGCGAACTCGCCGTGGTCCGGGTCCTACCGGGTCGGCAAGAACCTGTGGGCGAACGCGCACTACGGCCAGTTCACCGCGCCCGGCTGGAAGTACCTGAACAGCTCCGCCAGCGGCTACCTGGGCGGGAACCGCGCGAACGGCAGCTACGTGTCGCTGAAGTCGACCAACAACACCGACTACTCCACGATCTACGAGACCAGCGGCACCACGTCGACGCAGACGGTCAACGTGACGGTGTCCGGCGGGCTGAGCACCGGCACGGTCCGGGTGTGGTCGACCGACATGGGTTCGTCGAACCCGGCCGACTACTTCGTGCGGCAGGCCGACATCCAGCCCTCCAACGGCTCGTACACGCTGACCATGCAGCCGAACCGGATCTACACCCTGACCACCACCAACGGCCAGGGCAAGGGCACGGCCGCCAGCCCCGTGCAGTCCAAGCTGAACCTGCCGTACACCGACAACTTCGACGCCTACGCGGTGCGCAAGTCGCCGAAGTACTTCCAGGACATGCAGGGCTCGTACGAGACCCTCGCCTGCGCCGCCGGTCGGGGCGGCACCTGCCTGCAGCAGATCGCGCCGATCAAGCCGATCAACTGGCAGGACGACAGCGACGCGTTCACCCTCGTCGGCGACCCGAACTGGACCGACTACACGGTCAGCCTCGACGTCAACATGCAGCAGGCCGGCACCGTGACGCTCCTGGGCCGGGCCAACATCCAGAAGCGGCCGCAGCGCAACCAGGCCGCGTACCAGCTGCGGATCAATAACAACGGCGGCTGGTCGATCGCCAAGAACACCAGCGGCGGCATCCTGACCACCCTCGCCTCCGGCACCCGCTCGGCGCTGGGCCTCAACAGCTGGCACAACCTCAAGCTCAGCTTCTCCGGCAACCAGATCACCGCCATCGCCGACGGCGTCACCCTCGGCACCGCCAATGACCGGTCGTTCGTCACCGGCCAGGTCGGCGTCGGCGTCGTCGGGTACCAGACCAACCAGTTCGACAACCTCAGCGTCACCGCCAACCCGGCCGGCAACCTCGGCGGCATCCTCAAGGGCCAGGAGTCCGGCCTGTGCATCGACGTCCCCGGCTACAGCACCACCAACGGCACCGCCGTCAACCTGTGGAACTGCAACGGCGGCACCAACCAGAGCTGGACGCTGACCCCGGCAAAGCAGCTGCAGTACGGCAGCAAGTGCCTGGACGTGAACGCCGGCGGCACCGCTGACGGCTCCGTCGTGCAGATCTACGACTGCAACAACTCCGCCGCCCAGCATTGGAACGTCAACCCGGACGGCTCCGTCGTCAACATCGGCTCCGGCAAGTGCCTCGACGCCACCGGCCACGGCACCGTCAACGGCACCGGCATCGTCATCTGGGGCTGCAACGGCGGACCCAACCAGAAATGGGCCCGCGCCGCCGTCGACGGCATCCTCAAGGGCACCGAGTCCGGCAAATGCGTCGACGTGCCCGGCAACAACACCGGCAACGGCAGCCGGCCCGCCCTGTGGGACTGCAACAACGGCAACAACCAGGCGTGGACGTCGACCGAGACCAACGCGCTCAAGGTCTTCGACAGCAAGTGCCTCGAGGCCGCCGGCGGCGCCACCGCCGACAACACCCCGGTCCAGATCTGGGACTGCAACGGCTCCGCCGCCCAGCAATGGCAGCTGCGCTGGGACGGCGCGGTCATCAACGTCGGCTCCGGCAAGTGCCTCGACGTGATCGGGCACGGCACCGCCAACAACACCCAGTTCGTCATCTGGCCGTGCAACGGCGCCGCCAACCAGAAGTTCACCCGTAGCTAGCCCCGCCCCATCGCAGGCCGTCCCGGGCGCCGCCACGCCCGGGACGGCCGTGGCCCGTAGCGAAGGAGATCATCCGTGCGCCTTCCCCTCGGCATCGCCGCGCTCGCGCTTGCCGCCACCGCGAGCCTCGCGTTCACCGCTCCCGCCGACGCCGCCGAGTCCAACGGCGGAGCGAGAATCATGCCGCTCGGCGCGTCGATCACTGACGGGTTCACCGTCCCGGGCGGCTACCGCATCGGCCTGTGGCAGCGACTCGCAGGCGCCGGCTACACCATCGACTTCGTCGGATCCGCCGCCAACGGGCCCGCTTCCCTGCCCGACCACGACCACGAGGGTCACTCCGGGTGGCGCATCGACCAGATCGACGCGAACGTCGTCGGCTGGATGCGTGCCACCAACCCCCGCACGATCCTGCTGCACATCGGCACCAACGACGTCAACCAGGACTACGACCTGGCGAACGCCCCGGCCAGGCTGTCCGCGCTCATCGACAAGATCCGGGCGACCGGCCCGCAGGTGGAGCTCTTCGTCGCCCAGATCGCCCCCGAGGCCGACCCGGCCCGCGAGGCGAAGGTCAAGACCTTCAACGCGGCGATCCCCGGCGTGGTCGCGCAGAAGGGCCCGAAGACGCACCTCGTCGACATGCACGCCGTGGTCGCCGTGACCGACCTCGCCGACGGCGTCCACCCGACCGCGGCCGGCTACGACAAGATGGCGTCCCGCTGGTACACCGCGCTGCTGGCGGTGCCCGGCAGCGTCAGCAACGGCGGCGCCCCGCCGGTCGGCACGGCCGTCTCGATCGTCAACCCCCAGTCCCAACGCTGCCTGGACGTGTCCGGTGCCGGCACCGCCAACGGCACCCAGGCGCTCATCTGGGACTGCAAGGGCAGCAGCAATCAGCGCTGGACCCGCACCGCGGCCGGGGAACTGCGCGTCTACGGCGACCGCTGCCTCGACGTCAACGCCGGTGGCAGCACGAACGGCACAAAAATGCAGATCTGGACCTGCAACGGCGGCACGAACCAGCGGTTCACGTTCAACGCCGACGGCACCATCGCCGGTGCGAGCTCCGGCAAATGCGTCGACGTGAACGCCAACGGCACGGCGAACGGCACCCTTGTGCAGCTGTGGGGATGCAACAGCACCGGCGCCCAGCGATGGTCCGTGCGGTGAGTCGCACCGGATCACTGCCGCGCTGCGGCGGCGCTCGTGCCCCTCCAGCGTCGCCGTCGAGTACGGAAACAATGCCGGCATTACGACAACGTCGACCTTCTGTTCGATCTGGTCCGCCAACCGTCATCGAACCGCGCCCACCCGCGGCGCCCTTGCGCATCCCGGCTGGCCTCCTCCCGATCGTTCCGCCAGACATCGAGGAGAACACGCACATGCACCATGCTTCACGCGGACGAAGAGTCCGAAGTATCGCCGTCATGGCCGCCGCAGCGCTCGCGGCGACCACCGCATACATCGTCGCCGCCACACCGGCGAGCGCCGCCACCACCAGCATCAACATCAACGGCGGCATCGTCGGGCGCACGTTCGACGGGGTCGGCGCGATCAGCGGCGGCGGCGGCAACTCCCGGCTGCTGATCGACTACCCGGAGCCGCAGCGTTCGCAGATCCTCGACTACCTGTTCAAGCCCAACTACGGCGCGCAGGTGCAGCTGCTGAAGCTGGAGATCGGCGGCGACGCCAACTCCACCGACGGCTCCGAACCCTCGCACCAGCACGTCCGCGGCGACATCAACTGCAATGTCGGCTACGAGTTCTGGCTCGGTGAGCAGGCTGTGGCCCGCAACCCTGGCATCAAGCTGGTGGCGTTGCCGTGGGCGGCGCCGGGCTGGATCGGCGGCGGCAACTTCTGGTCCCAGGACATGATCGACTACGACATCTCCTGGCTGAACTGCGCCAAGGGCCACGGCCTGAACATCAGCTACCTCGGCGGCTGGAACGAGCGCGGCCACGACAGCGGCTGGTACAAGAACCTCCGGAGCGGGCTGAACAACGCCGGCTACGGCAGTGTGCAGATCGTCGGTGACGACAGCGGCTGGAGCATGGCCGACGAGTTCGGCGACACCACGCTGAAGAACGCCGTCGGGGTGCTCGGCAACCACTACGTGTGCGGCTACCTGTCGCAGGCCGACTCGTGCAGCACCACGACGAACGCCCGCAACAGCGGCAAGCCGTTGTGGGCCAGCGAGTTCGGGTCGCAGGACGACAACAGCGGCGTGGTGCCGTACATCCGGACCGTGAACCGCGGCTACCTGGACGCGGAGATCTCCGGGTACATGAACTGGCCGCTGATCGCGGCGATCACCCCGAACCTGCCGTACTCGACGGTCGGCCTGATGGACGCCGGTTCGCCGTGGTCCGGGTCCTACCGGGTGGGCAAGAACCTGTGGGCGAACGCGCACTACGGGCAGTTCACCGCCCCCGGGTGGAAGTATTTGAACAGCTCGGCGAGCGGCTACCTGGGCGGGAACCGCGCGAACGGCAGTTATGTGTCGCTGAAATCCAGTAACAACACGGATTACTCGACGATCTACGAGACCAGCGGCACCACGTCGACGCAGACGGTCAACGTCACCGTGTCCGGCGGGCTGAGCACCGGCACGGTGCACGTGTGGTCGACCGACATGGGTTCGACGAACCCGTCGACGTACTTCGTCAAGCAGACCGACATCCAGCCGTCCAACGGCAGCTACAGCCTCACCATGCAGCCCAACCGGATCTACACCCTGACCACCACCACCGGCCAGTCCAAGGGCGGTGCGGTGAGCCCGGCGAGCAACACGCTGAGCCTGCCGTATACCGACAACTTCGACAGCTACACGGTGCGCAAGTCGCCGAAGTACTTCGAGGACATGCAGGGTTCCTACGAGACCCGCGCCTGCGCCGCCGGACGGACCGGCACGTGCCTGCAGCAGGTCGCGCCGCAGCGGCCGATCAACTGGCAGGACGACAGCGACGCGTTCACCCTCGTCGGCGACCCCGCGTGGAACAACTACACGGTCAGCCTCGACGTCAACATGCAGCAGGCCGGCACCGTCACACTGCTCGGCCGGGCCAACACCCAGCTGCGCCCGCAGAACCGGCAGGCCGCCTACCAGCTGCGGGTCAGCAACACCGGCGGTTGGTCGATCGTGCGCCACGGCAGCGACAATTCCAACACGACACTGAATTCCGGTACCCGGGCGGCGCTGGGCCTCAACAGCTGGCACAACCTGAAGCTCGGGTTCTCCGGCACGCAGATCACCGCCCAGATCGACAACACGGTCGTCGGTACCGCCAGCGACGGCTCCTTCGGCGGCGGGATGGCCGGCGTCGGCGTCGTGGGCTACCAGACCAACCAGTTCGACAACCTCAGCGTCACCGCCAACGCCGGCCCGGTCCTCAGCGTCCTCAAGGGCACCGAGTCCGGCCGGTGCGTCGACGTGCCCGGCGCCACCCAGGCGAACAGCACCAGGGTCGCGCTGTGGGACTGCAACGGCGGCGCCAACCAGCAGTGGGTGGCGACCGGTTCGCGGCAGCTGCAGGTGTACGGCAGCAAGTGCCTGGACGTCAGCGGCGGCAGCACGGCCGACGGGGCAGCGGTCATCATCTACGACTGCACCGGCGGCACCAACCAGCAGTGGACCGTCAACGCCGACGGCTCCGTCGTCAGCGTCGCGTCCGGCAAGTGCCTGGACGCGACCGCGCACGGCACCGCCAACGGCACCCTCCTGCAGATCTGGACCTGCAACGGCGGCGCCAACCAGCGCTGGTCGCGGAGCTGAGGACAACCCATGCGAAAGATATTGTCCGGCCTCGCGGCCGCAGCCATGGCACTGGGCGTATTGGTGGGTGTGACGGGCACCGCCGAGGCAGCCACCCCGGCGTCCAACAGCATCGGTGTGCTGATGAAGTCCTACGACAGCAACTCCGGCCGGATCGGTGGCGGCTGGTGGACCGGGGCGGTAGCGCTGAGCACGGTGATGACCTACCGGCAGGCGACCGGCGACACCCAGTACGACTACGCGATCTCCGAGGCGTTCGCGAAGAACAAGAACTTCACCAACGAATACATCGACGACACCGGCTGGTGGGCGCTGGTCTGGATCCAGGCCTACGACATCACGGGCAACAAGAACTACCTGAACATGGCCGAAACCACGACCAAGTACATGCACAGCTACTGGGACACCCAGTGCGGCGGCGGCGTGTACTGGCACACCGACAAGAAATACAAAGCGTCCATCGCCAACGAGCTGTTCCTGGCCGCGACCGCGGGGCTGCACAACCGGATCCCAGGCGACACCACCTACCTGGGCTGGGCCAACGAGGAGTGGAACTGGTTCAAGAACTCCGGCCTGATCAGCAACAACCTCGTCCGGGACGGGCAGAACGTGCCCGGCTGCGGATACAGCACCGCCGTCTTCAGCTACAACCAGGGTGTGGTCCTGCAAGGCCTGATCGAGCTGTCCAAAGCCACCGGCAACACGGCGTTGCTCACCACGGCGAAGCAGATCGCGTCGGCCGGTGTCGCCCGGTTCAACCGCAACAACGTCCTGTATGACGGCTGCGAGCCGAACTGTACCGGCGACGGCCAGTCGTTCAAGGGCATCTTCATCCGCTACCTGCGGGCCTTGGCGACGGCGACGAACACCACCGAATGGGACTCCTTCATGACCACGACCGCCAACTCGATCCTGGCCAACGACACCAATGCCGCCGGTCAGCAGGGCAACTCGTTCGTCGGGCCGTTCGCGTTGTGGACCTACAACACCCAGGCCGCCGCTGCGGCCGCCCTGGTCGCCGCATTGGGCAGCACCGTCCCGCCGACGACACCGCCCACACCGGTCGGCAACGTGCTGAAGGGCGCCGAATCCGGCAGGTGCGTCGACGTGCCCGGCGCCACCCAGAACAACAGCACCCGGGTCACGCTGTGGGACTGCAACGGCGGCGCCAACCAGCGGTGGGCCACAACCGGTTCGCGGCAACTGCAGGTGTACGGCAGCAAGTGCCTCGACGTGAGCGGCGCCAGCACCGCCGACGGCGCGGCGGTCATCATCTACGACTGCCACGGCGGCACCAACCAGCAGTGGACGCTCAACGACAACGGCACCGTCGTCAGCGTCGCCTCCGGCAAATGCCTCGACGCGACCGCACACGGCACCGCCAACAGCACCCTCCTGCAGATCTGGACCTGCAACGGCGGCGCTAACCAACGCTGGTCGCGCAGCTGACATCACATCGTGGCGGCCCGCCTGCCGAGCCCGGCGGGCTGGCCGTTGAACCTAGGAGACAGACATGAGAAGACGTTGGTGGTGCGCCCCGGCCGTCCTGGCCCTCGGCGCGTTCGGTCTCGTCACGCTGCCGGTCACCGCCGCCTCGGCTGCGGTCGCCGACCCGGCGGCGCTGGTCAACCCGCTGCTGGGCACCTCGAACGGCGGCAACACGTTCCCCGGCGCGGTCGTGCCGTTCGGCATGGTCCAGTGGAGCCCCGACACGCCGTCCCGGCCGCCGGGCGGCAACTACGCCTACAGCGACACCAGTATCACCGGGTTCAGCCTCAACCACCTGTCCGGCCCCGGCTGCAACGCCACCGCCGACGTGCCGATCCTGCCGACGGTCGGCGCGGTCAACGGCTCGGCGACCTCGACGTTCTCGCACGCCAACGAGACGGCGACGGCCGGCGCGTACACCGTGACGCTCGGCAACGGGGTGAAGACCGAGCTGACCACGACCACCCGCACGGGTATGGCCCGCTTCACGTTCCCGCAGACCAGCCAGGCCAACCTGCTGTTCAAGCTGGGTTCGGCGGGCACCCGCACCGACGCGCAGAGCTTCACCCGGGTCTCCAGCACCGAGATCCGGGGCTGGATCACGTCCGGGCACTTCTGCGCCGACAGCCCGACCTACACGCTGCGCTTCAGCATGGTCTTCGACCGGCCGATGACGTCCGACGGTACGTTCAGCGGCGGCAACTCCGTCACGTTCGACGCCTCGTCCAACCGGGTCGTGCAGGCGAAGGTCGGCGTGTCGTTCGTGTCGGACGCCAACGCGGCGCTCAACCGCAGCACGGAGAACCCGGGCTGGGACTTCGACGGCGTCAGGACCGCCGCGCACAACGCGTGGAACGACAAACTCAACAAGATCAAAATCAGCGGCGGCACCGGCGACCAGCAGAAGATCTTCTACACCGCGCTGTACCACTCGCTGATCCACCCCAACGTCTACAGCGACGTGAACGGCCAGTACACCGGCTTCGACCGGCAGACGCACACGGTCGGCGGGGCGCAGAAGGGGCAGTACGCGACGTTCTCCGGCTGGGACATTTACCGTTCCCAGGCGCAGCTGCACGCCCTCGTCGACCCGCAGTCGGCCAGCGACGCGGCGCAGTCGCTGATCAACGACTACAACCAGAACGGCGGGTTCCTGCCGAAGTGGACCCTGAACCACGCCGACACCGACGTGATGAACGGTGACCCCGCGCCGATCATCATCTCCGACTACCACGCATTCGGCGCACGCAACTTCGACACCACCGCCGCGAAGAACGCGATGGTGGCCCAGGGCAACGCCCAGAACAAGATCCGCAAGGGCAACCGGTACATCGACACCATCGGTTACCTACCCACCGACGGCACCTACGAGAGCGGCTTCTACGGCCCGACGGCCACGACCCTCGAATACGCGACGTCCGACTTCGCGATCGGGGCCATGGCCGGCCGCCTCGGCGACACGGCCAACCAGACCAGGTTCGTCAACCGGGCCCAGTCGTGGCGCAACGTGTTCAACCCGGCCACCGGCTTCATGCAGGGCAAGCAGCTCAACGGTCAGTGGCGGCCCGGCTTCGACCCGAAGAAGAGCACCGACATGGTCGAGGGCACGTCCTGGCAGTACACCGGCATGGTGCCGTTCAACCTGCGCGGCCTCGCCGACGCCAAGGGCGGCAACGCCGGCATGGTCGCTTACCTGGACAGCGTCCTGTCCAACCTGCACGGCCAGAGCAACGACTCGGACAAGGCCGACATGGGCAACGAGCCGTCGATGAACCTGCCGTGGGCGTACGACTACGTCGGCCAGCCGTGGAAGACCCAGGCGAAGGTCCGCCAGGTGCAGAACGAACTGTGGAACACCTCACCGGCCAACTGGGGCGTCGGCAACGACGACCTCGGCACGATGAGCGCCTGGTACGTCTTCTCCGCCATCGGCATGTATCCGAACACCCCCGGCACCGCCGACATGGCCCTCGGCAGCCCGCTGTTCACATCGGTCGACATCACGCTGGGCGGCGGCGGCCGGATTACGATCAGCGCACCGCAGGCGGCGACGAACGCGCCCTACGTGCAGAGCGCCTCGTTGAACGGCGCGACCTGGAACAACGCCTACCTGCCGCCGTCCTTCATCACCGGTGGCGGCACCCTGGCGTTCACCCTCGGCACCTCCGCGAACACCTCGTGGGCCACCGCGGCGTCGGCGGCGCCCCCGTCGTACAACGGCAGCGGTGCCCCCAACGCCACCGGCGTGCTGAAGGGTAACGAGTCCGGCCGGTGCGTCGACGTGCCCGGCGCTACCCAGAACAACAGCACCCAGGTCGCGTTGTGGGACTGCAACGGCGGCGCCAACCAGTCCTGGACATTCAATCCGGGCACCAGGGCGCTGACGGTGTACGGCAACAAGTGCCTGGACGTGCGCACCTCGGGCACCGCGGACGGCACGCCGGTACAGATCTACGACTGCAACAGCAGCGGCGCGCAGCAGTGGAACCTCAACGCTGATGGCTCGGTCGTGAACGTCGGGTCGGGCAAGTGCCTTGACGCCACCGGCCACGGCACCGCCAACGGCGTGCTGCTGCAGATCTGGGGCTGCAACGGCGGCACCAACCAGAAATGGGCCCGGACCTAGGTCCTTGTGCGGGACCGGTCCGCCGCCGGCGGTGCGGCGGACCGGTCCACCCTCGACAGAAAGGCAGCCCGATGGCTCGGAGAACACTGGTCGCGCTCGTCGCGGCCCTCGTAGCGGCGGCCGCAGCCGGCCTCGCGACACCGGCGCAGGCGGCCACCGTCAGCATCACCAACGGCACCCAGTTCAACGACACCAACGGCAACCCGCTCAACGCCCACGGCGGCGGCGTCATCAAAGTAGGCGACTATTACTACTGGTTCGGCGAGAACCGCAACACCGACAACACATTCCGGTACGTGTCGGTCTACCGCTCCAATGACCTGAAGAACTGGGAATGGCGCAACAATGTGCTCACCCAGGCGTCGTCGCCGCAGTTGCAGACGGCGGTCATCGAGCGGCCGAAGGTCATCTACAACAGCGCCACCGGCCAGTTCGTCATGTGGATGCACAAGGAGAACGGCCGCGACTACCTGGACGCCCAGGCCGCGGTCGCGACCTCCTCCACTGTGGACGGCAATTACACCTACCGGGGCGCGTTCCGCCCGGTCAACCAGATGTCGCGCGACATCACCCTGTTCAAGGACGACGACGGCACCGCGTACATGATCTCGGCGGCCAACGACAACAAGGATCTGCACGTGTACCGGCTGACCTCGGACTACCTGGGGATCAGCGCACAGGTCCAGAACCTGTGGCCGGGCAACTACCGCGAGGCGCCGGCCATGTTCAAGCGCAACGGCGTGTACTTCCTGCTCACGTCCGGCGCCACCGGCTGGTCACCCAACCAGCAGGAGTACGCGACCGCGTCCAGCGTGACCAGCTCCTGGTCCGGGCTGCAGAACGTCGGCGATGGCACGGCGTTCGGGTCGCAGACCGCCTACGTTCTGCCCATCCAGGGCACGCAGACCACGAGCTACCTGTACATGGGTGACCGCTGGGCCGGCGACGGCAAACAGGCCAACACGTCGACCTACGTGTGGCTGCCGTTGACCTTCCCGACGAACACCACCATGAGCATGAGTTGGACCGCCAACCTCACGGTCGACACCACGACCGGCGTCATAGGGGGCGGCGGCACCGAACAGTTCGTGGCGGCCCACAGCGGCAAGTGCCTGGACATGAAGGACGGGTACACCACCGACGGCGTCACCGCGATCCAGTGGACCTGCAGCAACGGCGGTAACCAGCGCTTCGCCCTGCAGGACGCCGGCGGCGGCTACTATCGTCTCGTCGCCCAGCACAGCGGAAAATGCCTCGACGTCAGCGGCGCCTCCACTACCGACGGTGCCGCGGTGATCCAGTGGACCTGCAACACCGCCTCCGCCAACCAGCAGTGGCAGCTGCGCCCCTCGGGCGGCGGGGTCCAGCTGGTCGCCCGGCACAGCGGCAAGTGCCTGGACGTCGCCGGCTTCTCCACCGCCGACGGCGGCGTGGTCGACCAGTGGACCTGCAACAGCGGCACCAACCAGCAGTGGGCGCAGCGCACGACATAGCCTCCGACCTCCGGACCGGTCCGTCACCCCCCACGATGGCGGACCGGTTCGTCCCGGTACCGCGGTAGCGTTGCTCGCGCATGGGTGCCCACCGACCCGCGGCTGAAACCGTGGACGCGGGTCCGGGGCCGGTGGCACGCCCCCACCGAGCGCGCAGGTGTGCGCGGAGCGCCGCCCCGGCCAACGGCTGCCTCGACGATGGCGACGGCGGGTCCTGCTGTAGGTCAGTGACAAGCCTCTCGTCCCGACCCGGTTTCGTGGCAGTGGCGGCCGCCGGCCGCCGGTTAGCGTGAGTCCAGCAGCTCGGGCCGCGTCCGCGTCCGGCGTGCCGATCGGCCTACAAGCGCGTCGCGCCCCGCATGGCGGACGCGGCGGCCGGTGTGCGTCGCCAGGATTAATATGGAGATACGTCGCATTCGGCCACTGTGTGATCACCCGTGGCATGCTTTGGTCGACGGGCGGCAGTAGGGGACCAGTCAGTGATGGGTCCTAAGGGTCACGGCGAAGTCGGACATTTCAGCAAGTCGTCTGGCATGGTACTCGCCGCCGCATTCCGAGTCGGCAGCGCTAAGCCCACGTCGTCCGTGGTGCACGCCGCGCTGCTGGTCGGCAATCTGCTGTGCAGTGCTATGCCGCCTCCGATACAGCTTCTGGCAGCGGCGTTCGGTGAGCGCTGACCTGGGCTGACCTTCTCGGCAGACCCAACGTCGTCGGCACTTGCGCAGCCGATGAAAGTAACTTAGGGTACCCTTTGTTACCCCCAATAACTTTGAGGTGTCGTGGTGGCTGGTCGACGTATCGGAGGTCGCCCGCCGCGCTTCGATGTCGCCGACATTGTGCTGGCGGGACGTGCGTTGGGGTTGCGGGCGTTAAGCGTGAAGGCGGTCGCCGCCGAGCTGGGTGTGACCGCTGCTGCGCTGTATCGGCACGTCGACGGACGGTGGGATCTGGAGCGCCTCGTCGGGGAAAGCATCCTTGGCGACCTGGCGATCACGGACGATCCGACACTTCCTGTCGAGCCACACCTGCTGTCATTTGCGTTGCAGCTGCGGGAGTTCACCCTGCAGCATCGAGGGCTCGCACGATACCTGCAGGTGCTGTTCCCGCGCGGCGAAGCCGGCCGGCAGGTGCTCACCGATGAGGTTCAGGCCCTACACCGGCGTGGCTACTCCACGGAAGAGGCGATCGTGCTCAGCGGCGCCGTCGCGTCACTGAGCATCGCGATGGCCGCATCCGAGGAACACAGTGCCGCAGCCGAGGCCGACGACGCCGGTGGCCTCGGCCGTGAGCGCGACGCCGCGATCGCCGGCATCAGCATCGACGCGCGGCTCGGCGCTGCCCACCTCGCGCTGCCGCAGATGCCGCGGGACGAATACGTGTGTCTCGTGCTCACCGGCGCTATCCGCGGTCTGCTGCTCGCCGCGCCGCCGGGTCGGCCCGTCCAGGAGATCATCGCGGACCTCGCGACGACCCAGAAGGAGCTGTGATGGCCAAGCGTGGGTTCCAGGGTGCCCTTATGCGCGGTTTCGGCGCCCGTGACCACCGAGCCACCGTCATCAGTCGGGAGGCGATCACACCGCACTTCGTGCGGCTGCGGCTGATCTCGCCGACGCTCTTCGAGGACGCGGAAACCGGCCCCACGGCATGGCTGCGGTTCTGGTTCCCCGATCCAAACGGCGGTGAGGCAGAGCATCAGCGCGCGTACACGATCACGTCGGCGGACCCGTCAACCGGCGAATTCACGATCGACATGGTGCTGCACGAGCCGACCGGTCCCGCATCCGCCTGGGCGCAGCGCGCCGAACCGGGATCCGACATCGCGGTCTCCTCGCTCGGGTCATCACGGTTCAACGTCGCCGACGACCCACCTGCCGGGTATCTGCTGATCGGCGACTCGGCGTCGATCCCCGCAATCAACGGCATCCTCGGCGCGGTCCCCGCGGAGATCCCGGTCGAGCTGTACCTCGAGCAGCACGACGAGGCCGATCACCGCATTCCCCTCGCCACCCACCCGCGGCTGTCCACGCACTGGGTTCCCCGGCACGGCGACACGTCCCTGGCGGCCGCGATCGAGGCACGGGACTGGTCGGACTGGTACGTGTGGGCCGGGCCCGAGTCAGGCTCGCTCAAGCACCTGCGAGTCCGGCTGCGCGACGAGTTCGGATTCCCGAAGACGGAAGTGCACGCGCAGGCGTACTGGTATCACGGCCGCGCGTTCGGCAAACGCCGCTCCACCGAGCAAACGCCGACACCACCTGCCACGCCGACACCGTCGCCCACAGCGAGCACCGCACCGGCGCCCGTGCGCGGCGCCTGGCGGACACAGGCCGCAGGCCGGCTGATGGAGCCGCTCAAGCCGACCCTGTGGCTCGCCGGAGCGCTGCAGGCAATCGTCACGCTCGTCCAGCTCGCTCCGTTCGTCCTACTCGTTGAGCTCGCCCGGCGGATGCTGGCCGGGGCACCTGCCAGTGCACTGTGGACGGTCGGCGGCTGGGCGCTGAGCCTGCTCGGCGTCGGTGCGCTGCTCGGCTCGGCGCTCACGCTTTGGCTGCACACGGTCGACGCCCGCTTCTCCCGAGCGCTGCGTCACCGGCTGCTCGGCAAACTGGCCCGGCTACCGCTGGGCTGGTTCACCGCCCGTGGCTCCGGACACGTCAAGCAGGTCGTGCAGGACGACACCCTCGCGCTGCACTACCTGGTCACGCACGCTGTCCCCGACGCCGTCGCCGCCGTGGTCGCTCCGGTCGCCGTCCTCTCCTACCTGTTCACCGTCGACTGGCGGTTAGCGCTCGCCATGTTCCTGCCGGTCCTCGTCTACATCGTCACGATGTGGATCATGCTGGTGCAGTCCGGCGCGCGCACCGCGCAGTCGCTGCGCTGGACCGAGCGAATGAACGGCGAGGCCGGGGCATATCTGGAAGGCCAACCGGTGATCCGCGTCTTCGGCGGGGCGGCGGCATCCACCTTCCGGGCACGGCTGGAGGAGTACATCGGCTTCCTCAACGACTGGCAGCGACCGTTCACTGGCAAGAAGACCCTCATGGACCTGGCCACCCGCCCGGCGACGTTCCTGCTGCTCATCTCCGCGCTCGGCACATGGCTGATCACAGCCGGGTCGATGGAGCCGGTGCAACTGCTGCCGTTCCTGCTGCTTGGCACCGGCTTCGGCGCACGACTGCTCGGTATCGGTTACGGCCTAAGCGGTCTGCGGACCGGGCTGCTCGCCGCCCGCCGCATCCAGAACACCCTCGACGAGCCGGAACTGGCAGTCCGGGATGCGCCCGCCACGGACGTGACTGACGATCCTGGGACAGTCGTGTTCGACCGGGTCGGATTCGCCTACCGACCCGGCGTCCCCGTCATCCGCGACGTGTCCCTGGTCCTGCGACCGGGCACAGTGACGGCGCTGGTCGGTCCGTCAGGCTCGGGCAAGTCGACCCTCGCCGCGTTGCTGGCCCGGTTCCATGACGTCGGCTCCGGCGCCATTCGTGTCGGTGGGCGCGACCTGCGAGACCTGAGCACTGACGAGCTCTACGAGCGGGTCGGGTTCGTGTTCCAGCAGACACAGCTCGTCCACGGCACCATCCACGACAACATCGCCCTAGCCGTCCCTGACGCCACCCGAGCGCAGGTGGAGACGGCCGCCCGCGCCGCGCACATCCACGACCGGATCACACGTCTGCCGGACGGCTATGACACCGTGCTCGAACCCGACGCCGCGCTGTCCGGTGGCGAACGGCAGCGCCTCACGATCGCCCGGGCGCTGCTTGCTGACACCCCGGTGCTGGTCCTCGATGAGGCAACCGCGTTCGCCGACCCCGAGTCGGAGCACGCCGTCCAGCAGGCCTTGACCCGGCTGACCGCCGGTCGGACCATCGTTGTGATCGCGCACCGCCTGCACACCGTCACCGGGGTCAACCGCATCGTCGTACTGGACGCAGGAAGCGTCGCCGAATCCGGCACCCACGCCGAGCTCCTTGCCGCGGGCGGCCGCTACCACCAGCTCTGGACCGCCGACACGACGCCCGCCGACACGCCCGAGGAGACGACCCTGTGATCCGCATTCTGCTGCACCTGTTGCCGGCCGACCTCCGCCGCCGCGCCGTCGGCCACACCGCCCTGACTGTCCTCAGCGTTATGCTGCGCGCCACGGCGGCCGTGCTGCTGGTCCCGCTCGTGGGTGCCCTGTTCGGTGACGATCCCGGCGGCGCCTGGCGGTGGCTCGCGGCGCTGGCCGGTGTCACCGCGATCGGCTGGGCCGTCGACGTGCTCGCCGCCGGCATCGGCGTCGACCTCGGCTTCGCGCTGCTCGATCACGCGCAGCACGATGTCGCCGACCGGCTCAGCCGCACTCGCTTGACTTGGTTCACCGCCGAGAACACCGCCACCGCCCGGCAGGCAATCGCCGCGACCGGTCCCGACCTCGTCGGCCTGATCATCTACCTCGTCACACCGGTCCTCGGCGCAGTCCTGTTACCCATCGCGATCGGGCTAGCCCTGCTGCCCATCTCGGCACCGCTGAGCGCGGCCGCGCTCGCCGGGGTTCCGGTGCTCCTCGGCGCGTTCTGGGCCGCCGGACGCATCGGCCGGGCCGCGGACCGGACCGCAGCAGCCGCCAACACCGCACTCACCGAACGGATCGTCGAGTTCGCTCGCACCCAACCGGCACTGCGCGCCGCACGACGAGCCGAGCCGACGCGCAGCCTGGTCGGTACCGCGCTCACCGCCCAGCACGGCGCCACCGTCAGACTGCTGCTGTTGCTGATCCCCGGACAGATCCTGTTCAGCATCGCCAGCCAGCTCACGCTCGTCATGCTCGCGGGGACAACCGCAGTTCTGGCGGTACGCGGGAAGATCGGTGTTCCGGAGGCGATCGCCCTCATCGTCGTGATCGCGCGCTACCTGGAACCCTTCACCACCCTGGGCGACCTCACCCCCGGTATCGAAACCGCCACCGGGACGCTGCGCCGCATCCGTGCCGTCCTCGACGCCCCCGCGGCGTCAGACGGAACCATCGACGCGTCGGCACCAGCCGCACCTCCCCGCATCCGCCTGGAACAGGTCGAGTTCCGCTACACACCCGAAGCGCCGCCGGTGCTGGAAAATCTCGACCTGACATTGGAACCGGGCAGCACGACGGCGATCGTCGGACCGTCCGGCTCAGGCAAGAGCACCGTCCTGGCGTTGCTTGCCGGGCTGCACAAGCCGACCGCAGGCCGCGTCCTCATCGACGGCACTGACAGCGCGACCCTCCGCCCGCAGGCGCGCTCCGCCCTGATCAGCATGGTGTTCCAGCACCCGTACCTGTTCGACGGCACAGTCCGCGACAACGTCCTCGCCGGCGACCCCGATGCCGACCCTGACCGGCTGGCACACGCCGTCGCTCTCGCTCGGGTCGACGAACTCACCATGCGACACCCTGACGGCGACCGCACCGCCGTCGGCGAAGCCGGGACCGCCCTTTCCGGCGGCGAGCGGCAGCGGGTCAGCATCGCCCGCGCACTGCTCAAACCGGCACCAGTACTGCTCGTCGATGAAGCCACCAGCGCCCTCGACACCGAAAACGAGGTGGCGATCGTCCGAGCACTCACCGCCGACCCGGTGCCGCGCACCCGCGTCATCGTCGCCCACCGTCTCGCCAGCATCCGCCACGCCGACCGGGTGATCTTCATCGAGGACGGCCGCATCGTCGAGGACGGCACCGTCGAAGACCTGCTCGCCCGAGCTGGCCGCTTCGCCACCTTCTGGCAACAACGCCACACCGCCGCCAACTGGCGGATCATGACCAGCCCATTGACCACGAGCGGGTCGGGCCACTGATACCTGACGTCGACCGAAACGCTCCGGCGGCCGGTCGTGGAGAGGTCCTTGGATCATCTCGAGCGGATCATCCCGAGTTGGATCGCCGCACGCCCCCTCATCTCTCGAAGCCGTCCTGAGCTGGTTGATAGACCCGCCCGCGCAGCGGACTGCCACCCTGCCGTAACGGGCCAGCCCGTTGTGCCCGGCCATCAGCTCAACGGTTGAACCCGCATCGCTGCTCCCCATCTGTCAGACCGGGACGGGCCGGTTGCGGGTGATAGGTAACGTGGCCGGTCATGAGACCTGGGGTGATCGCGGGGAGTGCGCTGGCGGTCATGGCCCCTTGCCTGCGGTGCGGAACCGCCGCCGGACGTCGTCGAGTCAGTGGGCGCCGTGGCGACGGTGACCGACACCACTGCGCTCGTGCACGGCTATGCCGCCGAGGCCGCGGCAGCGGCCGGGGCAGAGCTGATCGTGGTAGAGGAGCGGAAGACGACCTGCAACTCCGACCGGGTGCAGTACACCCTCGATGTGTACCGCGTCGTCGGCACGTACGGCATCGACGTGCCGACGGCGGAACGATCAGCAGCGGTGAAGAAGATCCGCGACCTGTGGAAGCATCAAGGGTATGAGCTGGACGACGAACCCGAGCCGAACGACGTCGAGGCCGTGGCCGGCGACGCTGCAATCGGGCTGCAGCCAGCGCGGGGGAGCACTGGTGCTCCCGCTGTACGTGAATTCCGGATGCCGTACCAACCCCGCCGCCGGACCTGCGAACAGCAGCTGACAACGTCGGTCAGGGTGTTGCTGTGGGCCAGCTGCCCACGCGGGAATCCATACCGCTCTCAACGGGTAGGTTTCAGTTCCATGCATCTCGAGTCGTTGCGGAACCGGATCTGGCAGTGCTAGGGCAACCGTGGCGGTATCGCTCATGGCTGCACGGGGCCGCCGCAGTTGGGACGGTGATCAGGTCAGGTTGCCGCCCAGGGAGTACCAGTCGACCAGCCGCCGCCTGGGGTGTAAGCCCGCGACCAGGTGACGCCGGCGGCGCCGCGGCCGTAGACCTCTATCTGTTTGCCGTACTGGGTGGTGTAATACGCGACCGCGATCGGGTCGCCGGCGCGCGGAAAGCCGACATGTCGGGCGCGCCACCCTGCTGGATCGCGAGGTCTCGTGCGGGGCAGCTGGGCGCCAGGTGCGGCCGTTCGCGGCGGTTTGGAGCAAGTGCAGGTCCGCACGGAGCCGGTCCCGATGTTGCAGGCAACGTCGTTCGATGCATGGTGGGCGCGCACGTCCGCCCTGGCCGGTCCCTCGTCGGCGTCATGGCCCAACTATTGCCCTTCGCCATCGCTGACATCACCAAACGTCTCCGCCGTGCGGGCGACCCAGACGCCAGACCGGCGGCGAACTCCGCTTTGCCTACTGGCCACCGTTAACCGCCCGCCCCAGACGACACCCTGAAACGCCAGACCAGGACCATCACCGAGCAGACCTCCAAGAAACCGAACGGGACTGCCGACCCGATCCGCGCACAGGCACCCCGACTCGCCCCCGCGATGAAGCAGGGCGGCGATGTCGGACTCGGCGCCCTGCTCCACGTAGCCACCGTACGGCCGATCTGGGGCGGCGCTCCCGCGAACTGTGACATCCGCATAGCCGCAGCGTTCACCGAACTCGCCGCCGTTATCTGAGATCGGCTGGCACCCGCCCAAAACGCGCATATCGATCGGCAAACGTAAGAGCGCCCTACGGGCTATTCCGCTGTGAGCCCGTACGTTCGTACCGGCCGAGCGAGATTGGGTGGTAGCCGTGACGGGTGCCGGACGTCCGTTGCAGGCCTATGACGGACTGGAGTTTTCGTGCGACACGCTGCTGTGATGCCCGTTGCGGCCAACTGTGAGACCTGCGCGCAGCGCACCGCCATCTGGCGGCTGGGCATCGTGGCGATCGAGTTCGTCCCAGGCGCCGACCCTCAGGCGTCTTGATCATGGTCTTGCTGCCCGTGGTGCAACGTGCTCGGCGCCTCGAGATGGTTGCGCCTGACCGGACTCCGGCATCGCGGCGGGTTCACACCGCGCGTATGAATTAGTCGGATCGCATTCGGGAAGGGCGTGTACCTCGTTCGAGGCAGATGTTGCGCCCGATGACGCCTGGGTGCTCCGGTTGCGGGATTCTGACGTTCGTGTCGCGGTCGTCATGTCGACTACGCCGAGCAGGCGGCTCGACGGCGACACCGCCGGTAAGTGTGGGTAAGTAAGGGATATGCGGCACCCCGAGTGCGGGGAAAGGAACGGGCGATGACGACTACACGTGACGGGGTCGATGAGCTGCACGCACGGTTCGCTGCCGTCCATGAGGATGTCGACGGGCCGGTGCAGTCGTTCACCGGGTCCGGCCATGGGAAGACCCGGTCGGGTGAGGTGGTGCGGCACGTGGCGACCTCGGTGCCCGGCGGCGGCCGGCCGCAGGTACAGCGGGTGCAGCAGTCTGTGCGGCAGTGGCCCGGTCGCTGGGCCGGTGCAGGTGTTGGCGTGCTGGTTCTAGCCGCGGCGGTCGCCAGTGTCAGGGTCTGGCGGCGCAACCGGTAGCGCCACGGCACCGGTCCGCACGCGCGTGGCGGCACCAAGCCAGCCGCTGGAACCGATGATCGAACGTCTGAGACGAATGGTTAGCGACCGTTGGCTGACGCCCTCGGCCTCGATGAGGTTGTAGCTGTTCGGGTCGGCCCTGAAGCGGTCGGAGCAGGTCGTGCTGAACTGGCTACGACAAGTCCGTCCATGACACCGCTGCAGGCGAGGTGGATGCGGCCGCCGAACAGCAAGGTCGTCCTGGAGGCCAGCGCCCGGACGGGGCGACAGGCCAGGCCTGGAGCGACCGGGATCGGTTAGCAGGAGCGGGTGGTGCGCGACCGGCCCGCTCAGGCGATCGCCAGCGCGCGTCGAACGCGGCCAGGGCAACCGCGACCTGCTACGTGTTGATTCAACCCGCGTGACAGTCCAACTGCAGCCCTCACCGGCAGTTGATGTTCACCCCGGGCGGCGACCGGCCCGTTCGCCGTCCAGGCGACCGCTCCGGACGGTATTCTGACCCGCGCAGCACTTGCCCCGCCTTCGAGTCCACGAGCATCCATACCTCAGATGCCAAATTCGTTCCGTGCGACGCCCGGATCGCTGGGCATCCACGGACGGGCGTAGACGGGACGTCGACACCGTTCTCGTCGCGCGTCACCCGCGACGGCCGTGTAGTGGCCGCGCTGGTTGATCTGGCCGGCTGTGCCGATTCCGATGTGTGGTTCCGGGCCACGCTGTCGCCGCCCTCGGTACTCAGCGTCGAGGAGCGATGCGGGCGTGGCGGCGCTGATCGTGCTCTATGCCGGCGTGATCGGCGCCGCCACTGATATGCATCACGCCGATGGTCTTGCGGCCGTATCTGAAGGTGGCGGCGGCAGAGTGTCTGGGTCCGAGCGGGCGGGAAGGCCTGCAAGGATCCTCGCCGGCGGTGGTTGATGAAGCCGTCGCTAATGCCGCTGTACGGCCCCGATGTGCGCAGTACCTCCGCCTCAATTGGCGTGAACGATGACCAGATTCGTTTCTAAAAGTTATTGTTCAATCACGCTGAGTGTCTGGAGTGATGGATGAGTCTTGTCCGATGTGCCGGTGCGGTCCTCGCCGCCGCAGTCGGGTCCGGCGGTCTCCTGGCCGTTTCGGCAACACCGGCGCACGCGGCCACGATAACGTTCAACTACACCGGCTCAGTCCAGACGTACACCATCCCGGCCGGCACCACGAAGCTGCAGGTCGTGGTCAAGGGCGCACAAGGCGCCGGCGGCCTAGGCGGGGGCGGCGGGACCGTCACCGCGGTCATCACCACCCCAGCAGGCCTGGGCAACAAGATCCAGGTCATGGTCGGCGGCACCGCCGGCTGGAACGGCGGCGGTCTGTCCGCGACGGGCGGCGGCGACGGTGGCGACGCCTCCGACATCCGCCAGGGCTCCTGCGCCGCTACTAGCTCATGCCAGTTGAACGACCGCACCGTGGTCGCCGGCGGTGGTGGCGGTGGCACCGTGTACAGCGGCGGTGGTGGCGGCAAGCCCCCCACGGCGGCCTACCCATCGCACACGGCCGGCAGCGGCTTCGCTCACCCGGGTGGCGCCGGCACTCAGAGTGCGGGCGGCGCGGGCGGCGCGGCGTACGGCGTCGCGTCCGCAGGCGGCGCGGGAACGCTGGGGTACGGCGGCAACGGTGGACCGAGCGGGTCGAAGAGCGGCAGCGGCGGTGGCGGCGGCTACTACGGTGGAGGGGGCGGCGGCGCCACCGACAGCATGTCGTCGGAGGGCGGCCCCGGCGGCGGCGGGAGCAGCTACGTCGACCCGACACGGGAAGACTCGCCATCCGTATTCGCCTCCGACGACAACTACGCCGCAGGCTCGATCACGATCAGCACGCTCGGGCCGCCGGAACCCGACAACGTGACCGCACAGGTCACCGCGGGCGCCGGCAACGTCGAGCTGGACTGGGACGCACCCAGCGGTGGCGCCGACTCATACGTCGTGTATCAGGGGCTGACCAGCGGCGGCTCCTACACCGCCGTGAACTCCGGCACCTGCTCCGGTGTCACCGCAACGTCCTGCACGGTCGGCGGCCTGACCCCCGGGACCGTGTACTACTTCAAGGTCGCGAGCGTGCTGAGCAGCGCGGAGGGCTCTCCGTCGAACCCGGTCAACATCACCGCCATCGGGCCACCGGCCGCACCGACCGGCGTCGGTGCATCCGTGACCGGCGACGGCACGCTCACCGTCACCTGGACCGACCCCGCCACCGTGGCCGCGCCCACCGCCAACTTCCAGGTGCTGGCTTCCCTCGGTGGCGGCTCGTACACGCCGGTGGGCGTCGGGACCTGCGCGGCGGTCACCGTCGCCAGCGGCTGCACCGTCACCGGCCTCACCGGCGGCGGCAGCTACCAGTTCAAGATCGTCGGCGTCAACGCCGCCGGCACGGGGTCCCCGTCGAGCCCGTCAGGCGCCGTCACGGCCGTGGCAGCACCGTCGGCGCCCACGCCGGCCGCGGTCACGGTCACCGGGCCAGGCACACTCACGGTCGCGTGGACGGGGCCGTCCGGCAGTGTCACCGGATTCAAGGTGTACGTGTCCAGCGGCGGCCCCTACACCGCGGCCGGCTCCGGCACCTGCGCCGGCACACCGATGAGCAGCCCGTGCACGGTCACCGGCCTCACCCCTGGCCAGGCGTACCGGTTCAAGATCTCCGCCGTGGCGTCGGCCATGGAAGGCAGCCAGTCCGTCCCGTCGGCTGAGGTCACCGCCCTCGACGGCCCAGCGACGCCGGGCACACCGCAACTTGCCGTCGCCGGCAACGGCAAGCTGCGCGTCACCTGGACCTACCCGAGCAGCGCCGCCGCACCTGCCACCCGCTTCACCGTCGAACTGTCCAAAGGCAGCGACTCGTACACCCCGATCAGCAGCGGCGAATGCGCCGGCCCGACCGCGAGCCCTTGTCTCGTCGGTGGGCTCGAGGTCGGCACCGCCTACCGGGCCCGAGTGACCGCCGTCAACGCCGCCAGCACGGGCAGCCCGTCCACCGAGTCGGCGCCGTTGACGGTGGTCGCCGCCCCGGGCGTACCCACCACCATCACCGTCCAGCCGGGTGACGGACAGGTCACCGTCACCTGGACCGCGACCGCACCCGCGACCGCAGTCACCTACCACGCCCTCGCGTACCCGGCCAGCTCCAACAACCCCGCCGCGGACTGCCAGGCAACCGCGCCGACGCTCACCTGCACCATCCACGGCCTTACCAACGCCACCGCGTACACAATTAAGGTGTACGCATCGGGAGTCGTCGACTCCGAACCAAGCCAGCCGGTCACCGCCACGCCGAGCGTCGCACCCGGCAGCCCGGCAGCAACCGCAACCGGCGGCACCGCGTCGATCACCGTGCAGTGGACCCCGGCCGCGACCGGCTCCGGCATCGCCGGCTACCAGCTGACCGCAAACCCCGGACCGGCCACCTGCCACGCAAAGGCCACCGACACCAGCTGCGTGCTCGGCGGGGTCGCAGGCACGGCCTACACCGTGTCGATCGTCGCGGAGGGCGCCTTCGGCCGCGACTCCGCACCGACGGTCACCAACCCCGCCACCCCGGCACCACCGGCCGTGCCGGCTGCCACACCGCTGGCCGATGCGACCCTTACCACCGACCAAGGCGACATCCAAACCGCCACCCCTGGCCAGCAGGTCATCGTCGTCGGCCACGGCTTCGCGGCCCACTCCACCGTCAAGATCGCGATCTACTCGGAACCGAAGCTGCTGGCCACCGCCGTCGCCGACGACCACGGCGACGTGCTCCAGCCGGTGACAGTCCCAGCGAGCCTGGCAGCTGGCTCGCACACCGTGGTGGCACTCGGCGTGGACCAGTCCGGCGTGACACGTACCCTGTCGTTCGCGGTAACGGTACAGGCGGCAAGCGCCACCCTGCCGGTTACCGGCCTCACACTAACTTGGATGCTGCTGTTCGGCGCCACATCAATACTGGCCGGCGCCACCCTGACAGCCATCGGCGTCCCCCGGCCCTGAACACGGCTGCACCACTCGGACCCCGCCCGTAGAGAGCTGCGGGCTGGGCCCGGTCAGGCCTGCGCCTCAGCCGCCACCAACGCGATGGCTTCGTCCGCGAGAACGAGGCCCTGGCTCAAATTTTGTGAAGGCGTTGCTTCGGTCAAGCCGCCGCCCTTGCCGGACTGCGTCGGGCGCGCATCGATGGGAATCGTCGGGGACCTGACCTGCCGTTCGGCGAGGTCCGCATCGCAGGTGGCGCACTGATGGTCAGCGCTGTGTGGGTGTCCACCACACCAGGTTGGCGGCCACCTGAGCCACCGGTTCGATGATCTCCCACCCCTCGACGATCAGCCCGTCGCCGATCCGCCACATGTCGACGACCGCGATCTCCGGTCCCGCGTCGGGAAGCCACCGCCGCGAATACATCACAACGTGATCACCATCGGACAGCACCCGATGAATCTCGACCTGCATGCCGGCGAGCGGCACCAGTGCGGCGTCGACGGCGGCGAGCCACTCCGACTTGGTCGAGGTGGTCGTGCCGGGTCGGTGATGGATGAAGTCGTCGCTGAGAAACGATGCCAGCGCGTTGACATCGCCGGTCTCGATCAGTCCTGCAAGAGCCTGTTGGACGATGCTCTTGTTCTGTGTGGTCATGGACGCAGTGTTTCCGCAGCCGCCTTCGGTTGTCGATGACATCGGATTTCATGGCGTTCGGCTCGACAATGAGTACGCTGCATGATCGTGCACACGGTGGGGGAGCTCCTGCGACAGTGGCGTCAGCGGCGCGGGCTCAGCCAACTTGACCTCGCGATCGCCGCAGACGTCTCGGCCCGTCACGTCAGCCTGGTCGAGACCGGCAAGTCCAGGCCGAGTGCCGACATGATCCTCCGGCTCGCGGAGCAGCTGCACGTACCGCTGCGAGATCGCAACCGGCTCCTGCTCGCCGCCGGCTTCGCACCTCGGCACAGTGAGCGTCCGCTCGACGACAACGCGCTGTCGGCGGCCTTCGACGCGGTCAGGCGGGTGCTTCGCGCCCACGAGCCGTATCCAGCGCTGGTCTTCGACCGCCGGTGGAACATCGTGATGACCAACCGCGCCGTCGACCCGTTCCTCAAGCGGGTGGCGCCCGACCTGTTACGGCCGCCGGTCAACCTTGTGCGGCTGGGACTGGACCCGCGCGGGTTCGCGCCCATGGTCGTCAACCTGGCCGACGTACGAGCCGTGTTCCGTAACCGGATCACGCGCCAGCTCGCCACCGCACCCGACCCCGAGCTCACCGCGCTCTACGAAGAACTGCTCGCGCCCGAACCCACGGGCCCGTCGTGCGAACGAATCGAGTCAGACGTCGTGATCCCGATGATCCTTCGCATCGACGGACGGGAGCTGCGACTGTTCTCGACCATCACCACATTCGGGACCCCAATGGACATCACGCTGGACGAGGTCGCCATCGAGGCCTACTACCCGGCAGACCCGCAGAGCGCCGCCTACTTCACGGATTAGCGCACTGTCGTGCCGCTGTTCACGCAGGCCCTTCACATACGGTGCGGGCCATCCGTCGGCCTGCTCGAGCTGTCGCGAGTCCACAGCCAGCTCCCGTGAGGGCACGGCCGCCGGCGGCCGATGGTGCCGGATGGGCGGGTGCGCTGATGGCGCGACGTCCGAGCCGGGACGTCTGGCCGGGTCCGTACAACGATGATGATGGCGACGGTGTTCTTGGTCCGCTTCGGGTTGGTGATCACCCAACTGCCCACCGCGGGTGAGCGCGAGCAGCATGAGGCCGAGCAGGATCAAGGCGGTCGCACCCGCACCCGCAGACGCAGCAAGAATCCGGCCAAGACCGCTGGCAGCGAGGGCCGCCTTCACCGGTCGGTCCGTCCGACGGCAACCTCGTGTAGCTCGGCGCGCAGCACTCAGGCTCGATCCAACAGCCGAACCGCGGACGCCCCTGCGCCCATCGCGACGAGCTCCCCGCCGCAAGCTCGTACAGGTCGGACTGGAACTGGTCGCTGTACCGAGAACGGTTGGTGGACGGCGGCACGCGGGACACGGTCTCGGTGAGACAGGTAGCCATGCTGGCAGTACCTCGCTGGTCCAACTGAAGCCGGCTGGCGCCTCGAACCGTGCGTCCGAGGACCAGAAACTCCTCAGCGAGATCGCGTGCGAGACAGGAGACATGACGAAGAGCACGACTGCTTACGGCAGCGGACGCGGACATGAACGTCTGCGCAGCGGAACCCCTAGTCGTGGCGTGCCCGTCCGCGGGCGTAAGCGCGGTCGAGTGCAGCCTCGACGTGGTCCCGTCGCGGCGTCGGCGACACGCATCTGCCACTCGGGCGTACCTCGCCCGCTGGCGCCGCAGGAGCGGCCATCATCACGGGGTGACCAGCCCGACCGAACACGCCACGCATGGCTGAGCACGACCTGGCCGAACTGCAGCGGCGAGCCGACCGTGCCGGTGTCGAACTCGGTGTGGTGCTGCACCACACCGATAAGGCCATCGTCGCCGCCGGCTCCCTGCACGGGCGTCCGGTCGTGGCGAAGCTCCTCACTACCGGCGACCCGTACTGGACCGCCCGCCGCGACCACGAACTCAGCATCTACCAGCGTTTCACCACCCACCCGCCGCCGGTGCGGGCACCCCGCCTCATCACTCACGACGACCGACTCACCGTCCTGACCCACATCACCGGCACCCGCCTCGACGAACAACGGCACCTCACCGGCGACCTCACCCCTGCTGACGCCGGCCGCCTCCTCGACACCCTGGACCAGGTCGCGGCGTGGCAACCGGCGCCCACCCTGCCGGAACCCGTCGACTACCATGCCCGGCTCGCCGCCGAGCACGACGCCGGCCTCCTCGACGACAGCGACCTGGCCACCGCCCAGCAGCTCCTGCACCACACCGACTTGCCCATCGCGCACGGTGACCCGCTGCCGACGAACCTGCTGTCCGACGGCACCGGATGGGCCCTCGTGGACTGGGAATACGCCGGCCGGTACCTTCCCGGCTACGACCTTGCCGTGCTGTACACCGTCGGTGCTCACGCCAGTCCCACCCTTGCACAGGCCATCCTCGTCCGGACTGAGACAGCCGGTATCAGCGCCGCGTTCGCGGTCAACGCGATGCTGCTGTGCTGCCGGGAGATCCGCATGTACCAGGCGCTCCCGTACGGGCCCGCCCGCGAAGACCGGCTCACCGCCCTCGCCGTGCACCAGGACCGTGTCCGCACGCTGCTGCGATACGCCCGCTGATCGACAATCACAATGCTTTACGCCACCGCTCGGCTCCGAGCGGTGCCTTCGACTGAGGCTTCCCCGCGCGTGCCGGCGTGCCGCAGAGCGCCGTACGGAGTGGCGAGTCACGTGCGTTCACCGGCGGGTCCTGGCATACGGCGCATGCCAGCTGCCCTTCGTCCGGCAGGGACGAGTTCGACATGCATGGCGGGCACCAGCAGGCAGATGCTGGCCCGCAGATCGGAGGTCCTGCATCATGACCGCGCGCCGACCGCGACGCCACAGTCGGCACTGCAGCAGCACGTCACACGAATACTTCAGTTCGTCATTGACCTGTAACGGTCACCAGGCACGCTTTTGATGGAGCCGGTGAGGTGGCTCGAGAACGGTACGAGCGGTAGGGGAATGCGCCCGAGCCGCAGCAGATTCGCTTCGTGAAGCAGGGGTGTCTCACGAACGATTCAGTAGCGATCCGAGGCCATAGGGCCTGGGTTGCGTTCAAAGTACGGGTGCCGAGGTGGCGGCCTCGGCGCCCGTACGACCTCGGCGCGGTTCTACATCCGTCCCGTGATCGGCGACGCCTCGGCCGTGACGGTTTGATGCAGTCAGGAGATTCTCGGTCGAGGCTTCCAGCGCCCGCGGGGCCGTCGAAGGCTCCGGCAACGGACGCCGGCCGGGTGGCGGGAATTCGACCTCACCACAGGCTGCCTGCGCGAGGCAGTCGCTAAGCACCTTGGCGAACCTGTCCCCAGGCAACGCATTCCACACGTCAGCGAACGCGACATCCGGGCGGGCGCTGTCGAGTCGCGGATCTTGCTCGGCTGCCGAGCCACGTGGGATCTTGCCGCAGCCGGCAAGACACACCGTACGCGTTGCAGCGTTACCCGTTGGGCGGCCAGGGACGGTCACCGACTGATATCACCAACCTGCATGAGTGTCGACGCGATGCATGACGCCAACGGGCTACAGCTCCTGCGCGGGTGACACCACCACCACCACCACCATCATCATCATCAGCGATTTCGTCGCCACAACCGCAACATGCAACCGATCCCCACGACCGCCCGGCTGATCGGTACGACCTGTACCGGAGCGACCAACCGGCGAATACTGCGCCCGCTACGGCAGCGGAAAACGTCGTGCGATCGTCATATATCTGCAGAGCGCCCGTCATGTCCCGCAGTGAGGATCGCTGGTGATTCGATGACTGGTGATGCTGATGGACGGTTGGATGCTCGACGAAGGCGAGTTGTGGCGTCTGCGCATGATTGAACAGCAGATTGCAGGCGACGACCCAGCGCTAGCACGAGCGTTGACCCGACTCGAACCTGTAGCACGATGGCGCTTCCGCGTAGCACTCGGAACGCTCATTGTGGCTATAGGGGGTATTCCGACAATCGTCTTTGCTGGTACTGCGGTATCAACCGCCCTAGTTCTGACCATACTCGGCTTGTCCGCTGTGCTGCTGACCTGGGCCAGCTTCTGCATGTTGCGGGACTGGTTCGGTCTTGGCTGACGCATCCACCGACTGGGGTGCGGTGACTGGGACTGCCGCCGGGGTGCAGGCCGAGCAACCAGCCGAGCATCGGTGACAACCGTATACATGCCTGTCACGGCGGACGTGCGCCCGTCCTTCGCCCGGTCTCCCGCCGACACCTGGTTTAGTCATTCGTCCGCAGCATTATGACGATCCGACACACTGCAGTCCCGCCGCCAGCTGGGGCGGTACTCCACGGCAACGACGAGCTTGCCACCCTCTCGACATCACGGCATGCGGCGCTACGGTGTGACTCGTGAAGGTATCGACGCGGACGGCATTGCTCGCCGTTACCGGCAATGCGGTCGTGATGGGCGCCGTCGGTGTAACCGCCCCCATCGGATGGCTACTGGTGCCTGGTGTGGCGGGAATGGTGACGCGGCCACGAACGGCGGCTTTGATGTCCAGCTGGGCGGGTCTACTGATTCTGCTGTCAGTGGCGGTGCCGATCGTCCCCGGCCATCGCGGTGACCGAGACTCGCTTGCCGCGTCCGCCATCTACCTGGCGGTGCTGCCGATGGCGTCTTGGCGGCGCATGCGAGCTCGAACCCGCCAAGTGGACGCCGCGGGGCCGGCCATCATCGATGTGGGTGCGGGTCGGGTGAACCGCCCGGTGATTTTGGCCGTGTCGCGGCTGCCCGGCGAAGTCGTCGCGACGGCGCACCCCTCCGATGGGGGCGTCTGCGTGCTGATCGGCATGGTGATGGGGCAGGTATCGGATCCGCGACGGTGCGCGCGGGCATTGGAGCGGGCATTCAGTGCTGCAACGCGGCGCGGCGGTGCGGAACTGCGCCAGATGGCCGCTCTGTTGACACCACTGGTGCGTCGATACGCTCCAGACGGATATGTGGCTGCCACCTTCGTGCGGGTGGACCGATGCGGCAGGGCTGAGGTACTCCGCTGCGGCGGACCGGAAATCCTCGCAAAGCAGTGGGATGCAGACAAGCTAGGCGGCCAGACGTGCGTAGTGGACGCCGGGCCCGGCCCGTTGCCGCTCGGAGCTGTCCAAGAGGCGGCAATTCCCGAACGCCTACCGGACGGTGCGAGGATCGCGATAGTGACGACAGCATTTGCCCTCGCCCACTACGACGGGTATGTCCATGCCGTGGACCGTGGCCTCAGCTCGGCCGATGCCAGACTGGCGGCCGTGCGGTTGCTGATGGGTCCAGCTCCAGCCTCCGGTGGCCGCAACCTTACGGGCCCGGCAGTGGTCCTTGACGCCGTCCATGGAGCTCAGCCATAAGGGGTTGCTTCGTTAATCCGGTGACGTCGGTGGTCATGGCCACGAGAATGGCCGTGTGGACGGGCTCGAGGTCGTCATCGCCCATCAGTCGCGCGCGACGCTGCGCGCCGGCGACGTGTTCCTGAAGATCGACACTGATCAGATGCGCATCGACGTTGAGGTCGCGGCGATCGCCATGGCGCCGATCCCGACGCCGGAGGTCCTGTGGCGCAAGCCGCCCGTACTTGCGCTCGCCACCGTACCGGGGAAGGCACTCGGCCGCCTCGGCCGGCCGTCCACCGCGTCGGCGGCGGCATGGGTCGCGGCGGGCGCCGCCGTGCGGAAGCTGCACGACGCGCCGCTGCCACCGTGGCCCGGCCGCAGCCTCGACCAGATCGCGGCGGACCTCGAGACCGAATGCGAATGGCTGATCACGAACGGCGTCCTTCCAGCCGAACTGGTCAACCACAATCGCCGCATCGCCGAGGCCGCACTCCGCCCCTACACGCCGGTCTTCACCCACGGTGACCTGCACATCAGCCACGTGTTCGCCGACGCCGACGAGATCACCGGGGTGATCGACTGGTCCGAGGCCAGCCGCGGCGACGCCCTGTTCGATCTGGCCGCCCTGACGCTCGGACACCAGGAACACCTCGGCGACGTCATCGCCGGTTACGGCGCAGATGTCGACCTCGACGGGATCCGCGCGTGGTGGTCGCTGCGGAGCCTGCTGGCGATCCGCTGGCTGAGCGAGCACGGCTTCGATCCGTCCGCGCCGGGTTGCGAGGTCGACGTTTTGAGATCCCAGATGTGAACCGGGCCTCCATAGCGTCGCGCTGACTCGTTGGTCCAGGTCGGTGCGGTCGGGATGGTTTAGGTCGGCGCCGGCTCGGTAGAGAGGGCTCAGCGGGCTGCCTCGGGGGGAGTACAGATGTTGAAGGGCTTCAAGAACTTCCTGATGCAGGGCGACCTGATCATCGTTGCTGTGGGCCTGGTGGTCGCATTGGCCTTCAGCACCTTGATCAAGGCCTTCACCGACAGCGTCATCACGCCGATGGTCAACGCGCTGGCAGGTGGCGGCGCGACGGGGAAGGGGATCGGCTGGACGGTGAACGGCCAGCGGATCGACCTAGGGGCCTTTATCGGCGCCTTGATCTACTTCATCATCTTCATGGCTGTCATCTATTTCCTGATAGTCGTGCCGTACCGGGCGTACATGCAGAAGCGCGGCCGAACGGTGTTCGGGGACCCGCCCCCGACGAAGACCTGCCCGAGTTGCCGGATGGAGGACGTGCCGGCGGGCGCGGTCCGCTGCCCGCACTGCACCGCAGACCTCGCCACGGCCTGAGCCGTTCCTGACGATTCGGCCAGCCAGTGACTCGCGGGTCTCCAGTGACTCGCGGGTCTTGGGTGCGGTAGGGGACGGCGCACAGCCAATCGGTGGCGGCGTCTCAACACAGGCTGGTGGGCACTGCCTGCATGGGTCCCTTGCGTAACGGTGACGCCTACGTGCGCCTCGCCGTCGGGTTGGCCTGACTCGGCAACTGATCCAACATCACCGTCGAGACCCGTGCACCGTCTGACCACCGGTCCTCCAGCAAGATACGGCGAACCGTCCCGCTCCACCGGCGGAAACGTCGGCGGCATTGCCTTCCCGCTCATCCCGCCAACCGGCTGATACAGCGCCTCAAACATCAAAACCGGTTTCACGCTGGTCATCCCCACACACGGAGACCAGCCGATCAGTCACGTTGCTACGCGGATCGGAAAGGCGCGTCAGCCTGCGACGATCGTGATCTGTCCATCGCCCGTGCCGCCCCAGCCCTGATCTGGTCGGTGTGCGGGCGGATCAGGCAGCATTGGATCATGCGCGTCATTCGTCTGCGTGCCGTCGTCTGTCATCGTGCTCGTCCAGCCACACGTAGCTGTGTGGAGCGAGCTGCAGCGCGTCGGCGCGGAGTCCGCCGGACGGCCCAGGCGCCGACGGTGATCCCGCCTTGTCAACCAGCTGCCAACAGTCGACGACCACGACCGCTGTGTTGAGCTGGTACCGGCCGCCTGTGTTGAGGATGGGCTCAGGCACCGTTGTCTGCGGCGGCACGCTGGCGCGCAGCACACCGCGCATGACACCACGTAGGTTGCTGACGACCGTTGACAGCCGCTGGTTGGCTTTGTCGTGCGGCACGCCTCGCCACACGGCGTCAACGATGTCAGTGATGTAGGCACCGGACCGATGCGCCACCAGATATGTCAGCAGCTCGAGACTTTTGGTCCGCAATCCTCCGACGGACCGACCTTCGCTGTCCAGGATCGACGGACCGTCGATCATCCTGACCTGGACAATGCCAGCCGATGGGCCGTACCCGCCATTGACCTTCCCGCGGGTGGAGAGCATGGCGTGTGTACCCGGTGCGGCGCGAGCTCGATCCGGCATGGTCACCTCGCCCGTGTCGACAGATGCTGCAGGGCCGGCATTGGACGGTATGGTGGCCGGTGAGCAGCCGGGCGGCGTAGCTTGCCTCGGGCGGCTGCTGACCCGCGTCCGCCGGATCTGCCCAGCGGTCACCCGTCGTGGCCGGTAAACATCCCTGCGGACAACGCTGTCCGCTCGGTTGTGTACGTCGGGCGTGCCTGACGGCTGCACCTGGCTGCTGCGGACCTCGAGCTTGTGAGCGGTTGCGGTGGCCGTATCACAGGATCCCTGCAAGATCCGCTCTGCGGTGAGTTCGCTGGCCAGCAAGCCGGTGATGCCGTCGTAGTCCGGGTTGGTGCTGAGCCGCCGGGCGATCTCGTCAAGGTCGAAGGTGAGTGTGGCGATGGCGGCTAGGTCGTCACCGACGGCGTTGCGGATTCGACCCCCGAGCACTCCCGCGAGTGCTGCGTTGCGTCGTTCCTGTCGCTTGACGATCAGCGCTGCTTCGAGTGATCCGTACAGGCCGAGCGACGGATGGGTCTTGGCAAGGCTACGGGCCCTGGCGGTGAGCATCGGGTGCCGTATCGAGTGGTTCCAAAGTTCGTACCTCGGCGTCGGCGGCGGTAGCTGCCCACGGGCCCGGAGCCGGTCCCGGCGCTGGTTCTCCACGTCGATCCACCAGCTGACGAAGCCCAGGCCGCTCATCAGTGCGAAGAATCCGCCGAGTAGGGCGCTGTCGTGGGTGGCGGCATTGAAGCTGGCCGCCGCGCCCGCGACAATGCCGCCGACCAGCCGGGACAGGTTCGCGTGCTCACCGAGACGTCGGCGGTTGTCGGCGTCGGTGAGGAACACGACTCCGCCGAGTTCCAGCGCGGCAACCCCACCAACGGCGATCCACCACGGCAGCGCGAAGGTGGCGACCGCGCCGGTCGCGGCTCCGTACAAGGCGACGACGAGGACGACGACGTAGAACAGGCGCCGCGTCCGTGTCGCCCGACGTACCGCAGCAGCAAGATCACCGTCGAGTGCTTCGGCCGTGACGTCACTGGCCCCACCGTCGAGCCGTGACAGTCGCGCCACCAATTCCGGTTCCAACGAGACGATCATCAGTGGTGCCTCGCGTGTGCTCGCCCGCCGGACCAGCGGGCCGGTTCCGGGTGACTCGCCGAACCAGCGAATGCAACGACAGCACGACATTGACGCACCGCTCGCCGGCTGCGCGCGGCGCTGACCGTTTCCGTTGAACCTCGACGGCACGCGCCTTCCCACGTCACCACTCCTGACGCGGCCGGTTCCGTCCGCCACCGGATACCTGGACGCGGCAGGCGGTCCTGTCGGACGCGCCGACGGCTCCCTGCCGAACGCGGACACGTGCACGGCTGCAGCGCTGGCGACCAGCCTGTGCTGCTGTCGCGGAACAAAAGGGCGTCACACATCGCTGTTCCTTCCCGTACCGGCGGTCTGCGTCCGTCGGATCTGTGCGTAGAGGGCCGCTGAAGCCTCCTCAGGGCGCTCCCCGATATGGGCGAGCGCGGCATGCAGCCGTTCCCACCGCGCGGTGACCCGTCGCAGGTTCCCTGCCTGGGCCAAGGCGACGATCGCGTCGCGGGCAAGCACGTCACTTGCCGGGTCGATGTCGGCAGCCGCGTCGAGCAGGTCGGCGGCCTCGCCAGTGTCAGTGGGAGACGTACTGTTCAGCAGCCTGGCGAGCTGCGTCCGGGCGGCGATACCCCGACGCCGGTACGCCTCCCGGTCCGCGTCGATCCAGGAGTACGCCAACGGGCCGGCGAGGTCTCCCGTGTAGGCTGCGACCGCTGTGCGCAGCGCAGTCTCCTGTCCTGACGATCCGGATCGGGCGACGGCCAGGGCGTCGTCGAGCCGCCAGGCATCGACATCGACGAGTTCCGGGTTGAGGTGATACCGGCCACCTGTGTTCGTCACCGGCTGCGCATGCGGATCGTCGGCGGCAACGCGGATGCCGTGCCGGAGATTGCCGACCACCGTGGATAGACGCTGACCTGCCCGGGTGACGGTGGCGTCGGGCCAGATCGCCTCCATGATGTCCGGCAGCGCCGCCCCGCCCCGATGGACGGCAAGGTACGTCAGCAGTTCCAAGGCCAGTGCGCGCATACCGGGGACTGCGCTGCCGTCCGGGTCGAGCACCGCAACAGTGCCAAGCACACGAATCCGCACCTTCACCGGACGCCCTTCCTGACCCGAATCCGATGCCGGACGATCGACATGGCCGGAGTCCTGACGGTCCGGGCCGACACCGACACCGGCGCCGGACGGGGTGGTGGCGGACGTGTCGGTGGCGGTCTCGAGCACGATGCCGTCGACAGCGAGATGGCGGGCCTGGTCGAGCAAACCCACGACTCTGGCTCGCGTCCGGTCATCAGGCGGCTGCACGATGAACGTGACCGCCCGCATCGAGCCGGCGAAACCATCGACGCCATCATCATCCGGCGCGGTGCCGGTCTGGTCCAACTCGCTGAGGTCGGCAGCCTCGTGCTCGACAAGGAGTCGAGCGCGCCGCAGCACCTCCGTCTCCAAGAGCCGCAACGCGTCACCGAGGGTGTCCGCGACGGTCAGCCCGGCTCGAGCCGGTGCATCTTGAGCCGGTATGTCTGGTGCCAATGACACGAGGGTGGCGCCGCAGATCAGCACGACCGACCGGTGGTCGTGATCCGCCAGTTGGGCGGCGATGCGAGCCCGTGCCGCAGCGACGCGATCGTCAGGGGTGCCAGCATCGTTCGGTCCCGGGGTAGGCGGTCGACCAGTGTCCACGGCATCGCTGCCAGCCGTCGCTGTCGTCGCGGTGACGCTGGCACGAACGACGGTGCCGCTCGTCCCGGCAACGGAAGCCTCATCTGCGGCCGATCGGTTCTGAGAGCCACCGCTGCCGTCCCGGCGGTCCGGACCGGCTATGCCCGATCGTCGCGACGTCGCGCCGGACCGACGTGACCGCCGCCTGGCTGCAACACCGGCCGACACCGCAGCCACGCCTCCCGCCAACACCAGCCAGGCCAGCACATGGTCCAGGTTCGACTCCGGCGGGCGGGTCGCAGGAGAACTCGCGGTGCTGGATGCCGCCGGTGCAGGGGGCGCCGTGGTGACCGCCGTTCCCGGATCGGCGGTCCCGCCGCCGACTTCCGGCGATGCTACCGGCGGGGGAGCGGCCTCCACGGGCGCTGGCACAGCGGGCTCCACGACCGGCAGCCGCAGGACCCAACCCGGATAGATCACGTCAGGATTGGTGAACGTCCCACCGACATCCTCGAAGTGGACGCCTCGGTTGAGCGCGAAGATCTCCGGCCAACGGTTCTCGTCGCCGATCTGCCGCGCCGCGATCCGCGACAGCACGTCTCCTCGGCGCACCGTGTACGTCGTGGCTTGCTGCGTCGATGCTGCAGGACCCGTCACCCCGGCGAGCACGAGCTCGCCACCAGTTAGCACGACCGCGCCCCCCGGCGGCTGCGCAGCCGGATACACAGGCTGCAACGCAACATGTTCCACCGGTCCGGCAGCGACCGGGCCAGATCCGACGGCTGCGATGGCTGCGGACGGCTGCAGCAGTATCGCGAGGCTGCCAGCAGCTGCGCTCACCGCGTGATGCAGCGGCACGGGTAGCCGCGCGCGGACACCGGCGGCACCTCGAGCGACTGCGATGACGTCCAAGACCGTTGCAGTGAGCAGCCAACCCCAAAACAGCCAACCCACGCCCACAGCCGCCAACACCACTGTGGCGGCACTGATCGGCTGCTCCGTCACCTCGGCCCAGTCGAGGGCGTGCCAGGCAGCGGTCTGCAACGTCACCAACAGACCCGGCAAACCCACCAGGGCAAGCGACAGCGCCAGTGCAGCCACGCACCAACGCAAGACACGAATGGCCATACCGACCCCTCAGTGAAAGGGCATCCGCGCCAGGCATCGACCGTGACCGCCCGCGGACCAAGACAACCGTCGAATAGAGGGAATCGACGGACGTCTCACGGTAGGTCCAGCTCGGAACGTTGAACGAGAATCTGCCGGTCACAGCAATTCACACGAAATCACAGCAGTAACACAGCAGGTCGCACGGCATCCCACAGCAGTCGCCGACGGGCTACTCTGAGCGATCCTGGCGCCGGGGTAGCACGGATCCAACGGTGTTTCCGGCCTGCACTGGCCCACGGGATGCCGGGTGAGGATGGTGCGATGATGACCGGGGCACTGAACGATATGACCGCGAGGAAGGAGCGGCTGGAGTCGTTGGCGGAGTCGTTGGCGGCGGTCGAGTTGGTGGGGTCGGCCAAGAGGCTGGGGCGTCGTTGACCGGTGCGGACGGGCTGCACTATCGGTGGCGCCCGATGGCGTCGACCTCGCGCTCATCGAGCTGGCCGCAGTACGGACCATGGCCCCTCACCGAGATCGTCGAGGCGCACCTGCTCATCGTCGACGGGTCTGCCGCAGGCGGACGCCGTCAACCACGAAGGTAGCGAACGTGACTCTCCCAAGCGTCCTGACCGCCGGCGCCAGCATCGCGGGGCCCACCCTTGCCTCCTGGCTCATCCGAACCGGTTGGAACGTCACCGTGGTGGAACGATTCGACCGCCTACGGGAAGAGGGTCAGAACGTCGACATGCGCGGCGCCGCCCGTGAGGTCTTGCGGCGCATGGGCCTCGAGGATGCCGTGCGGGCGGCCACCACCGCCGAAAGCGGTCTGGACTTCGTCGACGACGACGGCGCGCCATTCGCCAGCCTCCCCGCTGGCACCGGCGACAGCGACGGCCCCAGCGCCGAACTCGAGATCGTGCGCGGACGACTCTCGCGCCTGCTGGTCGACCACGCCGACGGCGCCGAATACCGCTTCGGCGACCAGATTGCCGCACTCGACGGCGACGGCGACGGCGTGACAGTCACCTTCGCCGGCGGCGAGCACCGTCGCTTCGACGTCGTCGTCATCGCCGAAGGCCTACGCTCCCGTACCCGAGC
This sequence comes from Dactylosporangium sp. NPDC051087, assembly GCF_055586325.1. Classification (NCBI taxonomy): domain Bacteria; kingdom Bacillati; phylum Actinomycetota; class Actinomycetes; order Micromonosporales; family Micromonosporaceae; genus Dactylosporangium; species Dactylosporangium sp. NPDC051087. Next base: position 72,149 of record NZ_JBVJIJ010000041.1, read on the forward strand.
GATGGTCATGCCCGAGGCTCGGATACACGAGCTCGGCGTCTACTGCGCGTACGTCACCGTTCCCCGCGTCGACACCGACACCGACCGTTGGCGCTGGCTGCTGGCCGACCGGGGGCGCACGGTCGCTGTACGCCCCCACGACGCCGGCACGATGACCACCACACTGACACTGCGCACTCCGGTCCGCGGCCTCGAACGCCTCGACCGGGCCGGCATCGTCACCATGCTGCGCGCCAACTTCATCGACCTAGGCTGGGAGACCTCACGCATCCTCGCCGCACTCGACGACGCCCCGATGTACTTCGAAGCACTCGGGCAGGCCCGCCTGCCGAACTGGAGCCGCGGACGGGTCGTCCTGCTCGGCGACGCCGCGTGGGCCACCTCGCCGTTCGCCGGAATCGGAGCCACGCTCGCCGTGACAGGCGGCTACATCCTCGCCGGTGAGCTCGCTACCCACCCTGACCCGTACGCGGCGTTCGCGGCCTACGAACGACGCATGCGTCCCATGGTCGCCGCCGGCCAGAAGTCCGCACCCACCATCTGCCGCGTCGCCCACCCCCGTACCCAACTGGAACGCTCGCTGCTGCAACGTCCGCTTCTGCGGGCCGGTGCTTGGGCCGCGGCATCGCCGTTGGTAGCGCGTCTGAGCCGGGGCGCTGCCAATGAGCCGACCACGGCCGACGCCATCACCTTGCCTGATTATCGTCTCGCGCAGGCACCGGGAACGAAGGGCAGCGGAGAGAGCCTCGACCCGTCGGGTGAGGTGCAGTGACGCGAAGCCTGCGCGAGTAATGCGCACCCGGCCTGCTGGTTCTGGCTTCCTCAGCGGGCTGTGGCGCATCAACCCATGTCTGTCGACGACTACAAGCATCGGCTGCTGCCGGCGCTTGTAGTCGCTCGAGTCGTGGCCCAGTACGGCCATGCTGCCCAAACCGCATGATCGCGTGTCCGGGATCGGGGTGAAGCCCCATCGGCGGCAGCAACCGGTTTCGCGGACAGTTGCACGAGGCCGATCTTCAGCACCACCCACGCCCGTGCCATCCGAACCGATGAACGATCCCTTGCTTGATAGAAGTCGCTGGATGCGTCATCGAATCCAGGTGAGCTGACCGTCAGCGGAGATGACATCTCCGCTGATCTCGAACGGCACGGTGGCGCTGGCGTCTGTCCATCGGCGAGGTTGGACGATGTCAGTGCTCCACCGGAACCGGACGGTAGCGGCACCCTGTGTGACAGTCCGGATTGTGACGGCACCGGTGGCGTCGACATGCAACGTGATGGTCGGGTACTGGTCCACGGTCCATGTCGGGTTGTCGATGAATGGTGACGGAAACAGGTGCCGGAAGGGGCAGTCGCGGAGCGAGCCGACTCGCTCGTCCGTGTCCGGTTCCATGGCGTGGATGGCGGCGCAGGCGTCGATGCGGGCGTGGACTTGTTGTTCGATCTGCGGCAGGACGTCCGCGGTGAGCGTCGGATCGAGGATGACAGCGGCCGGGTCGATGCCCCCGGCGACGGTGACGGAGACCGTGACCGGTTCATAGAGGGAGTTGCCGCCGGCCGCGACTGTGTAGGTGCCCGGTGGCGCCCAGATCCGTTGAGCGTCAGACTGCCCAGCCGGTTCGATCGGGTTCGGGGTGATCTCGACACCGGCGAGCTGGGCCCGTCGGTAGGCGCTGCTGCGGATGTCGAGGTGGCCGCCGGCGAGGTGCGTGATCAGCCAGACGTGTCCGAGGTATCCGCTTCGGTACCGGGTCAGTCCCACGGTCTCCTGGTATGCGGTACCGGCGACGGTGTAGCGCACGACGACGTCCTTGCCTTTGCCGGCGGTCCTGGTGACGCTTCGGCTTGACGCGATCGTCACCTGCTCGGGCGGCTGGTAGCCGTCTCGGAGCCCTGCGGGGCTGCACAGCGGGCTGTCGTCGCACGGCGCCAACCGGTCGACCCGGGCGCCGTCGCGGTCGGTGAGCGCTGCGAACAGCGCCCGGACCACCGTTTCCGGTGAGTCGCTCGTTCCGATACCGGAACAGCGGACCAGGACCGCGCCCAGCAGCACCGCGACGACTCCGGCGGTGATGAGCCTCCGGCGTCGTCCTGCCCGCCGCAGACGCCACCGCGTCAACGGCGAACGGGCCCCGCCGGCCGCTGGTGTAAGCGCAGCCCGGGTGTTGGGTGATTGGATGACGTAGACCGGTGGATCGAGGTCGGGCAGCATCGGGTAGCCGCTCGGCCCGTACGGAACCAGAACGCGGGTGCCCTCGAGGTCATGGTTCACAGGAGGTGTCCTTGCCTGCTGGACATGGCATGCGGTCCGTCGTCCGTCGCTGCTTCGACCGGGTCGTGCGGCACGGGCACGCTGGTGGGAGCCATGCCGTCGACTGGGTCGTCGGCTGGGTTTTCAGCCTGGTGTGCTGCGAGGTCGCGGTACAGCTCGACGGTCGTGTGCTCGGGCACGACGTGCAGTTCGGTCAGCCGTTCGGTCAGGGTCGCCATCGTGCGCCGAACCCCGTCGTGGTCACCGACCGCGGCCTGACGGGTCATCACCGCCCGGTACAACGATTCGGTGTGCGGGGCCACACCGATCGCCCGGCGCAGCAGGTGCAGCGCCGCATTCGGGTCGGGCTCCGCTTCGGCGAGATGCACGTAGCAGTCGACGACGTGCCGTGCTGTCTGCTCCCGGTACACAGCGAGCCAGCTGGTGGACGGGCCGTCGGGAAGCCGGTCACCGAGTTCACCACGATCGAGTGCGGCAGCTTCGTGTAGCAGCCGGTAACGGTCTGCGGCGTCGCTGGTGTGGATCGCCGCAGCGTCGAGGAGGTCATGGAGCTGCCACAGGTCGACCTGGACCCGGTCCGGGTCGAGCCGATACCGGCCGCCGCCGGCGGCGAGTTCGGCGGTGCGACGCACCACGTCACCGCCAGCGGCGTCCTGCAGCGCCCGCCGCAGTTCCGACAGGCTGGTCGCGAGACGGCGGGTGGCGGCGTTGTTCGGCACATCCGGCCAGAGTGCTTCCTTGAGATCGTTGCCGGTGACCCCGTCGCGATGGACGGCGAGCAGAACAAGGAGGTGCTGGCTCGCTGCGCGCCGAACCTGGACGGCGGTGAACGTGCCGTCCGGCCGGGGCTGCAGTACCTGGACCGGGCCGAGGACCCCGACGAGGAGGCGACGCGGCTGGTAGGAGTCGTTCGGGGGCCGGTCGGGCCATGGTGCGACGCTGCCGTGCGGCACGCCAGTCAGCGGCGGTCCGGGCGGGCGAGTCGTGGTATGCGCCACCGCCGCGGCGGGGACGTCGCGTGCGCTGTTTACATGGGCGGCGGTGGCCGCCGGGGTCTGCCGCAGCACCGACAGCAAGGTCCGTGCCGTGGGGAGGTTCACTATCGCGAGCCGTGTCGGCTCCGCGGGTACCGCCATTCGCTGTGCCGGCGTGCCGACGGTCCCGTCGGCGGCGACGGACCAGACCGTTGCACTGCGCGGCGCGCCGTCGGCGACGGTGATGTGTAGATCCTGCAAGCCATGCATGGCGTTGTCGTTGGTGCCGGTATTCCTCGCGTTGACGGCGATCAGCGCCGTTGGTGCACCGGTTGCCGGTGGGGGTATCGATGCGTCCGTGGGGTCCGGACCTCGTGGCGTGTCGGCGTGCAGCCGCAGCCCTGGCACGGCGGCGGATTCGGTGCCGATCACCAGGCGGGCGGCCTGGCGATGCAGGATCACCTGGGTTCCGTCGCCGCGGGCGATGGCTGCGGCGAGCGCTGCGATGAGCATGCCTCGAGCCGCGTCGAGGGCGCCCGGACCGGTGAGGGTGATGCCGTCGCCGGGCAGCGCGGTGAGGTTCAGCCATCGGTCACCAGCGACGCCAATGACCACCGGCGGCGTGTCGCCGTCAGTGGCGGATGGAGCTGCGGTGTCGAGGTCCGGCAGAATGTCCAGGACCGCCAGGGTCGGGTCGAGCGGGGTCAGGTCGGGGTCGTGCCGGTCGGCGTGGCCGGGCGGCTGCGGGTGGTAGTGGCGCCGGCGTTGCGTCCACATGAGGGCGGTCACTGCCGCGAGCACCGCCGCGGTCGGCAGCGGCAGCCAGCCGTCGCGAAGGTTGACACCGCTGATTTCGCTGTCTTCTGCTGTCGGCGCGTCGGTCCCGGCGGTGTCGGTCACCGCCACACCATGCGTTGGCGTTGGCGTTGCGATGTCTGCGGCGACGGTCGGCTGCGGCGTCTGCGGCGGTTGCCGGTCGGGCACCGCTGCTGCGCCACGGCCGGTGACGGCATCGATCAGTAGGACCGCGGAGCCGGCCGCGGCAGTGACCACCGTGTGTACCGGCACCGGCAACCGGTGGTGCCGTCGCTGCGGCCGGCGGATCGCGTCGACCAGGTCGAGCACCGAGGTGATCAGCAACCACAGCCATACTAGCCAGCCGAGGAGCAGGCCGCCGATCACCAGGCCCGGCGCGCTGAGCGGCTCATCGATCAGCATCGCCCAGTCCGGTTCAGCCAGGATCAACTGCCGGGTCGCTACGGCCAGCACCCAGGGAAGACCGGCAAGCGTCGTCAGCATCAGCCAGAACATGCACACGGTCCGTAGGACCCGCATGGTCATGGCCCAGCCGACGCCACCGGCCCACGGCGACCGGCTCACGTCCGCTCACCAGCCGCCGGTCCGGGCTCCACGACCTGCGTGACGAGCTCGGCCTGCCCGGTCGGTGCGGGCTGTAGGGGCTGGCCCGGCGCGTTGACCGCCGAGACCGGCAGGAGGCCGCGACCGACGTACGCGGCCGCCGGCCGAGACTCCGGCAGTGCCGAAGTATGCGCCGATGGTTCACCGGGCGGACCGGACATAGCGAGCTCTGCAGCGGATGACGACGTCGACGTGTCCGCCTGCAGCACACCCTGGGCCAGCACTGACACCGCGCGCTGCAGCCACCACCAGGCCGCGGCCACCACGAACCCCACCGCGATCAGGCCGGTGCTCCGCCAGCTCAACGACACCGCGGTCAACGCAGCCAACGGCACCGCCACCAGCGGCCGCAACCAGAGCCGCCGCACGAGCAACATTGCCACCGCGGCACCCACGCACGCCCCACCCAGCCGACCTGTCGCACCGATGATCTGATTGGTGGGCGATGTGTACCGCTCCAGCCACAGCCACAGCGGGTCCAGTCCGGTCGGCGATCCTGTCCCGTCGTATCCGATCAGCGTCGCGCCGACGACCACCAGCACCACCGCCGACACCGGGAACCGCAGCCACAACGCCCACGACCCACCTGGCATGGCGGCAGCATCCGGCCGCCACCACACCACGACAGCAGTGAACAGCGCCGCCGCCGCGACGGGGAGCGCGGCCAGCACCGACCACCGCAGCAACGGCCCTGCCGACACGTCGAAGTACCCGACCCCGAACACCCCGAACCCGGCCGCGACCGCAGTCCCGAGCACCGCACCACCCGCCAGCATCGCGGCATACACGCGGACGCGCAGTCGCCCGTCCCGCAGCTCCGCAAACCGCATGGCACCCAGCCACGCCATGCCCGCCAACGCCGCCAGGACCGCCAATGCGGCGGCGTACGCCAACCCACCCCAATGCGCCAGCAGCATCCCGGGCACGATCGACTCTCGCGGCCCATGCCGCTCGGCACCCGCCACGAACTGCGCGAACAGGCCCACCGCCCCGACCGCCGCCACCGCCGCCACCGCTCCGCCGCCCACGTCCACCGTGTCGCCCGCAGCGGACCGGTCCGATGACGTGACGACCGGTGCCTGGACCGCGCCGAACACCGCACTGACCTCGGGATGAGCCACCATGACCGGTCGCACACCGAGGCCAGCGGTGAACACGTCCGCGATCACTGGCGAGCGGGCACCACCACCGACACACACCACCCACTGCACCTGCCCAGCGGTCATGTCCGCGGCCTCCACCGCCTGCCGGGCCGCCCCGGCAGCGGCACCGACGACCGGCGCGACGGCAGCCCGCAGATCCGTCACCGTGAACAGCGTCGGCTGCGTACCCATGTGCGCCTGCACTGTGGTTGCCGTCGACAACGCCTCCTTCGTCATCCGTGCCCGCTCCACCGCTTCCACGGTGGGCAACCCGGTCGGCACCACATCCGCGCCCAGGACGTCGCTCGAGTTCCCCAAGGCGGTGAGTACATCGGCGACCGCAGCATCCATGGCGGCCCCACCCGCCGATGGAACGTCGATGGTGGAGAGGACCTCGAAACCGTCGACGGTGCGGGCCACCACACTGACAGTGAACCCCGCTCCGAAGTCACACACCACGAGACACCGACCGACCTCGAGGTCCGCACCGCCAGCGGCCAGATTCCACGCCACCGCCACCGGCGCAACCACCAGCTCCACATCCGCGAAACCGGCCCGCTCGAGCGCCGCACGCAACGCCGTGCGCCGTCGTGGTCCCCAGCCCGCCGGCACCACGACCCGCACCACGCCCTGCCCGGACACCGCCACTGCGCCAACCCGTGACCGAACCGGCCGCAACAACGCCGCCACCACATCCACGGCGTCGACGCTCACCCCGCCGACCTCGAACGCGCCGTGCGTCAACCGGGCCATCGGATCGGGCACCCACCCCTGTGGACGGTACAGCGCGCGCTGCCGCGCCACTGCACCCGTCGACACGGCGCCGTCCACACCGACATATACCCCAGCATCCAGCCACGACGTGCCGTCGAACCCTACGACTGTCACCACGCCGTCGACATCGGCGACAGCGGCCTTGACTCGCCGGGATCCCACATCAATCCCAAAGGTCACAGCAGTCACATCGGACATAGGCAGATTCTTACTCATCGAAGCCACGTACGGTGACCCTCCTGACACGAGAAATGACCTTCTCGTGTGCGAGGTGCGCCGATAAGAGCAAGCTCGCCGACTTGGGCCCGCGGGGCAGCCCTGGATAGTGACCTCTTTCCTTTGCGGCCCGCGACATCGCTCCGCGCGGAGCGAGATGCTCTTCGCCGATGCGAAGTTCAAGGCCCTCAAGCTCGCCAACCGCCGCAGCCGACAAGACCGACCCCTGAAAACGAACATGATCGGCAGGGCGTGAGGAACGCCGGCACCGAGGACACTTCCGCATTCCGCTGCGATCGCAAGCCAGGAATCCGACAAACCTTCACGTCTGCGAATGGCTTCCCGGCGCCGCGTACCTGGCACCCAGGGCGCCAGAGTTCACCGACGACAACATCACCGTCTGGGCCGCTGCCCTCACCTACTACGGCATCCTGTCGATCTTCCCCGGATTGCTGCTCATGGTCACCGTCCTACGCCTGTTCGGCAAGAACACCGTGCAGAAGGTCATCGAGAACGTCAGCGGTGTCGCTCCCGGCTCCACCAGTACGATCCTCGGCACCGCCGCGAAGAACCTCCAGGAAGGTCAACAAAGTACCGCCGGGGTTCTGGCCGTCGTCAGCATCGCCGCCGCCCTCTGGTCAGCGTCCGGGTACGTCGGCGCGTTCATGCAAGCCTCGAACGCGATCTACGACGTGCCGGAAGGCCGACCGGTCTGGAAGACCCTGCCGATCCGTCTCGGCATCACCGCCATCACTGGGGTGCTGCTCACCGTTGCCGCGCTCCTGGTGGTGTTCACAGGTCCCGTCGCTGAACAGACCGGCAAGGCCATCGGCATCGGCGACGCCGCCGTCACCGCGTGGAGCATCGCCAAGTGGCCGGTCCTCATCGTGATCATCAGCCTGTTGTTCGCTCTGCTGTACTGGGCCTCACCGAATGCCAAACACGGCGGATTCCGGTGGATCAGCCCCGGTAGCATCCTCGCCGTCATCCTCTGGCTGGCCGCATCGGTCGGGTTCGGGTTCTACGTCGGCAACTTCGGCTCCTACAACAAGACTTACGGCAGCCTCGCCGCCGTCATCGTCTTCCTCGTCTGGCTGTGGATCAGCAACATCGCCATTCTCCTCGGCGCCGAGTTCGACGCCGAACTCCAACGCAGCCGCGCCATCCAAGCCGGCCACGCCGAAACCGAGGAGCCCTATGTGGAGCTGCGCGACACCCGCAAGCTCAAGACCGACGAAATCTGAACCGACCAGGACTCTGGGCGAGTCTCCGGCGGCGCCGCCTCACGGAGGTCACCACGCCGCTGTGACGTCGAGGAAAATAGCTACTACCGGGGGCAAGGGTCTGGGTCGATCCGCGTCATCAGCTCGCCAGCGGAGTGATTGCGACGACTGCACTCGCGGTGCTGTGCGACGGCCCGGTCACCTCGATGCCGACCGCGCAGTGGGTCCGACACCGAGGACGATGACGTCCTGCGGCGCTTCGTGTCACTGCTCAACTTCACGCTGCGCTCCGCGCAGCATCCGGCGCGCGTCTGGCACCCTAAGAAGAAGGTCGTCTACTACCAGGCGCCCCAGACCTGGCCAGCCGCAAAGTCCGCGGGCGCTACCGCTAGGGCTACGGTCGCGTCGGCTTGGCTCTGGTGTGGGTGGCAGTAGTGTCGCGCCACTGCTGATCTGCTGCCATGTGACGCCGTGCTGGGGGTTCTCAATGGAGCTGATCTCTTCTCACCGGATCTGATCCCTACCTGATCTGTCTCATTCGTTCTGATCCGCCCGCGTCGGGGTTCGGCGATAGCGGCCGATAGCCTGTGCCTGATCTTGGGGCGAAGAGGCGGCGGGTTGGGCGGTCTGGTGGCGCTGGAGGGTTCGGCGCCGGTGTCGTTGTCGGGCTTCATTGTCGGGCTTCGTGGTCGGGTACGTCGGCGTGGACGGTCGTGAGCGGCGTGATGGCCTGGCGGCGGCGGCAGTGGTGGCGTTCGAGTCGGTACTGCCGGTGCGCGGTCGTAGCGGCAGCTGCAGCGGGAGCGGCCGGCCGTCAGCGTGGTGCCGCGGCGGCTATTAGCGGGTCAGCCCGGCAGGCCGCTGCCGTGCGGGCCGGGGTGCTCTGCGTACAGCGGGCAGCCGCTGGGCTCGGCAGCCGGTTCCACACCGGCGGGCTGGTTGGCGGGGCAGTCCGGCAGCTGCACCAGCTCGCAGGCCCGCAAAGTCCAGCGGGCCCACCAGTCGCCACGGTCGTCGCCGCCCTGCGCTCTGGCGGCGTGCGGCTCGGGATGCCCGGCCGGAAGCTCGCAACGCAGCTCGGCCGGCATGTCGCAGTACGCGTATGGCCGCAGGGACAGCCATGCCTGCTCGTCGTGGCCGAGGCGCACGGTGGCCAGACAGTGCCCGTCCAGCGCCGGCCGCGGCCCGCAGTACTGCACCGCCGCCACCCGGGCTGCCGCGGTGAGCTGCTCGCACACCGCGGTGACGCCGTGCAGATTCCGCAACGCCCCGGTGGTGTCGCCTTCGTCGAGGTACACCTGCACAAGCCGGGCCGACTGCACCACGTCGCTGGCCAGCACGGCCAAGCGCAGATGCGCCGGCAGCCGATCCCGGCCCGACAGCCCAGAAGTCCACACCTCGGCCAACTCGCCAAGCTCGGCGGCCGGCACCGCTAGCTGCCCAGCCAGCTCACCCGGGCTGGGAGCGTCGATACGTGTAGTGCTGTTGGCATCCATAGCGGTGCGCCCTCCCTGGCTAATCCGACACGCAGACGGTACCGGCACGGCCCGCCGCCGGACCGCCCCGGCGTGCCCAGCCAGCACAGCCCGAGCCGGCCAGGCAGGCGGTGACTGCACCGGTGCAGGACGGCAAGCCGGTCGGCATCGTCTACCGCGATACCCGCCTGGCGGCCGCAGTGCACGCCGTGACCTGCCGTCACCATCGCCACCGCCCGGCCTCTCTGCCGGGCGGTGGCGGCGACCCGTCAGCGGCAAGAATCCCCACCGCCGGATCACATTCGTTAAGAAGCACCGAGCCCCGGCATTTCTCACCGATCTGATCCGCGCAGCTCAGCGGCTTCCGGCCAAATCAGATTTGTTGAGAGCGCACACGTGCCTCGTCGGCGGACTCGTCCGGGTGTCGTCCGGCCGCTGCCACCGGCGGCCGTCAACACCGCCGAGCCGGAGCTTCAGGGTGTAGGCGGTCCCGTCGGTGCGGATGTAGACGTCGCGCCGGTTGAGCCGTCCCCTCGTGCCGTTCCACCAGTGCCGGACGATCGTGTCAGCCTGGCCGGCTGCCAGTCGGGTGGCCTTGGTGGCCTGGATGTCGGCCGGGTCGGCTGGGCCGGGCGGTGGCCGGTCAGCGGTCATGACGCCACGGCCGACGCCATGCCGGCGGGAGGCTCGTCGTTGTTGGTGAGTTCGGGATCCACTTTGGTCATGGTCTGGTTGTTCAGAACGGCGGGTCGGAGCCTGCGGCGAGGTTCAGATAGGTGGGCTGCAGCAGCGTCGGGATGTCCCGGCTGGTCGGGTGGGTCCAGGTTGCTATCGGACGGCGCTCGGTGCGCGTGGAGCGTTCGACGGTGTCGGCGAATGCGGGAATTTCGACGTTTGCTGGTCACGAAGGTGGCGCCGCCGCCGGTCACGACGCCGGCCGCCTTGCCGAGCTGGATTCGGCCGGCCCGCGGGCAGTCGAGGCGTTACGGGCGCCTTACACCCACGTGGACCGGATCTGGCAAGACGCCAATATTCGTCCGGGAGTGAGCCGGGACTCGATCGGGTGATCTCGGTCGGACGCTGCGGCGCCGGCTACGCCGTGGCGGACAGCAGCCTCGTCGCCAGCGGTTCCATGTCCTCCGCCTTTCTGCCGTCCTGGAACACGCCGAGCGCCTGCATCGTCCAGACACCGGCCGGCCCACGCCGCAGTACCGCCATCAGCACGCCCGTGGACGGCTCCGACTGGGTGAGGTCGAAGCGGACGAGCTCGTTGCCGCTGCGGTCCTCGAGCAACCGGCAGTAGGCCCGCCTGATCGCGGTGAACTTGTGCGAGCCGTAGCTGTTGACAGTGAAGACGAGGGCGTGCACCTCCACGGGGAGCAGGTCGAGCGCCACCCGGATCTGCTCGTCGTCGCCTTCTCCGCGGCCGGTCTGGTTGTCCCCGCTGAGCTTGATCGCGCCGTCGTACCCGGTCTTCCTGCCGAAATAGACGGTGACTGCCGGCTGGCCGCCGACGAAGGCGATCACGCCCGCGTCCAGGTCGATGCTTCTCCCGGCCTTCGCCGGATCCCAGCCCAGACCCATCCGAATGCGGACCAGCGGCGGCACGCCGGTCTTCACCAGACTCACCGACTCGTTCTTGCGGAGCATCATCCGGCCCTTGTCGAGGTTGACCGGTGCAGGCGGCCCCGCGGCGGGCGCCGGCGGCGCTGGCGGGTCGTCGACCTGGATGCCGAACGCCGTGGCCAGACCGGCCAGCCCGTTGTCGAAGCCCTGCCCCACCGCCCGGAACTTCCACTCGGCGCCGCGCCGGTACAGCTCGCCGAGGACCATCGAGGTCTCCGTCACCGCACCCGCCACCACGAAGCGGACCAGTTCGGTGTCCGCCTCGTCGTACAGGCACAAGGTCAAGCCCGGCACCCGGCCGAACACCCCCTCGGCCGACGCCGCGACCACGATCCGCTCCACCACCGGCTCGACCTGTCCGAGCGTGACGCTGACGGTGTCCGCCAGCCACCGCGGGTCCGTCCGCTTGCCCGCGTGGCGGACCGACCCGCTCGCGTGGCCCGCCTGGTTGTAGTACACGAAGTCGCCGTCGCTGCGCACCCGCCCGGCGCCGGTCAGCAACAACGCCGAGACGTCGACGTCGGGCACGGAGGGACCCGGCTGCCAGCTCAGCACGGCGTGGACCACCGACGCCTGCACGGGCACGTTCTGTCCCTTCGCGAGTATCTGCGCCATTTCGCGTCCTCCACGCCGTCGACGTTGGGCGTCACCCTACGACGACGCGTCCACATGGTCTGTCAGCTGTCGGCCAGGAACCGGGCTCGCCACCCTTGAGCTCCCGCCCCGCGACCAACGCAACCCGGGTGGGTCCCGAACTGGCGAACACATGATCCGACCGTCGACCGGTGGGTCCCGAGTTCAACGACAAACGGGTTTCGTTCTCGCCTCTGGCGCACGCTCCGGATGCTGTTGGTGATCTTGGCTGGTTGGTCAGTTTGTCTGAGCCGCGACCTGGACCGGTTCGTCCCCGGCATCGGGTTCCGCATCGACCCGGCCGTGAAAATGGACGTCATCTTCATCGCCACCGGCATCATCATC
>NZ_JBVJIJ010000042.1:0-81876 GCF_055586325.1 Dactylosporangium sp. NPDC051087
CACCATCTCCTCCACCCCCGCCATCGTCGCCGCCATCCGCGCCGCCACCGGCCTCGCGCTCAACCGCGTCCCGGTCCGGCCCGAACACCTGACGGGGACCTGATGGGACTCACCGACCTCGACCTCGAAGAGCTCGTCGCCAGCGCCGAGCACGCCGGAGTCCCCGCCCCGCCGGGGGCCGTGGGCCGGCGCCCGGTGCACACCTGTTACGTGCCCGCCGACCGCTTCACCGCCACCACGGCGGCGGACTGGGGAGCCGCCGCGCTCGCGTCGATCGCGGACGGGCTGCCGGACTTCCCTGCGTCCATTGTGGACATGGTACGGGCGAAGCTCGCGGCCGAGCCGGTCGAGGACCTCCGCGTCGACTTCGAGGACGGCTACGGGGTGCGTCCCGACGACGTGGAGGACGCCGCCGCCCTCGCCGCCGGTGCCGCACTGCGGGCCGCGCCGACACCCTTCAGCGGGCTGCGCGTCAAGAGCCTCGAACCGGCGACGGTGCTGCGCGCCGCCCGGACCCTCGACCTGTTCCTGTCCGCGCTCGGCCCGCCGCCGCCCGGCTTCGTCATCACCGTGCCGAAGCCGACGGTGGTCGCCAACGTCGACACCGCCGTCCTGCTGTGCCGGCAGCTGGAGCACGCGCACGGCCTGCAGGAGGGCCGGCTGCGCCTCGAGCTGCAGGTCGAGACGCCGCAGGCGGTCCTCGGCGCCGACGGCACGTCCCCGCTGCCCCGGATGATCATCGCCGGGCAGGGGCGGGTCAGCGGGCTGCACTACGGCACGTACGACTACAGCACCGCCCTCGGCGTCGCCCCCGCGCACCAGGCCCTCGACCACCCCGTCGCCGACCACGCGAAGTCCGTCATGCAGGTCGCGGCCGCCGGTGCCGGCGTCCACGTCGCCGACGGCTCCAGCAACATCCTCCCGGTCGGTGACGCCGCCGCCGTCGGCGCCGCCCGGCAGCTGCACGCCCGGCTGGTGCGGCGCTCCCTCGAACGCGGCATCAACCAGGGCTGGGACCTGCACCCGGGGCAGCTGCCGACCCGCTACGCGGCCACGTTCGCCTTCTACCTCGACGGGCTGCCCGAGGCCCGCCGGCGCCTCGACGCGTACCTGTCCCGCCGCGACAGCGGCATCCTCGACGAGCCCGCCACCGCCCGCGCCATCGCCCGTTTCCTGCTCCGCGGTGTCCACTGCGGGGCACTCCCGGCGTCGTCCGCAGGACGGCCCATCGAGGAGCTGGAGGCTCTGTGACGTTCACGCTGCGCTCGCGGCAGGTGTACCTCCCCGACGGGCCGCGGCCGGCGACCGTCACCGTCCACGAGGGACGGATCGCGGCGGTCGGCGACTTCGACGCCGGCTTCGACCCCGCCGCCGGCCAGGACCTCGGTGACCTCGTCCTGCTGCCGGGCCTGGTCGACACGCACGTGCACGTCAACGAGCCGGGCCGCACCGAATGGGAGGGCTTCGCGACCGCGACCCGGGCCGCGGCCGCCGGCGGCGTCACCACCCTCATCGACATGCCGCTCAACTCGCTGCCGCCGACGACGACCGTCGCCGCGCTCCGGGAGAAGCAGGCCGCGGCGACCGGCCAGTGCTTCGTCGACGTCGGCTTCTGGGGCGGCGCGATCCCCGGCAACGCCGGCGACCTGCCCGCGCTGCACGACGCCGGGGTGTTCGGCTTCAAGAGCTTCCTCGCCGACTCCGGCGTCCCCGAGTTCCCGCCGCTGGACCGCCACGGGCTCGCCGCCGCGTTCGGATCCGTCGACGCGCTGTTCGTCGTGCACGCCGAGGACCCCGGGTACCTGCACGACGCCCACGCGTCGCGCACCTACGCCGACTTCCTCGCGTCCCGCCCGCCGGCCGCCGAGGTCACCGCGATCGGCACCGCGCTCGCCGCGGCGGCGGCCGCCGGCACCCGCGTCCACATCCTGCACCTGTCGGCCGCCGACGCGCTGCCGATCCTGCGCCGGGCCGCCGCCGACGGGGTCCGGGTCACCGCCGAGACCTGCCCGCACTACCTCACCCTCGACGGGCTCGCCGTCCCCGACGGCGCCACCGAGTTCAAGTGCTGCCCGCCGATCCGCGACGCCGCCAACCAGGACGGGTTGTGGGCCGGGCTCGCCGACGGCACGATCTCGATCGTCGTGTCCGACCACTCGCCCAGTACCCCTGACCTCAAACGGCGCGAGAGCGGGGACTTCGCCGCCGCGTGGGGCGGGATCGCGTCGCTGCAGCTCGGGCTCAGCGCCGTCTGGACCGAGGCGCAGGAGCGCGGCTTCACCCTGGCCGACGTCGTGCGGTGGATGGCACAGGGCCCGGCCGACCTCGTCGGGCTGGCCCGGAAGGGGCGCATCGCGCCGGGCGCCGACGCGGACCTCGTCGCGTTCGCGCCCGACGAGCCGTTCGTCGTCGACGCGGCCGCCCTGCACCACCGGCACCCGGTCACGCCCTACGCCGGCACCGAGCTGCGCGGGGTCGTCCACCGCACCTGGCTGCGCGGGCAGCCGGTCGGCGACACCCCGCACGGGACGTTCCTACTGCGGGAGGACCAGCACCGATGACGTTCGTGGATCTGCCGGACCTGGCGTCAAGGGTGCTCGGCGGCGGTGTCGTCGACGCCAACGACGAGTTCTTCGCCGCCCGCGACAACCTGGTCAACCCGGAGCCGTCCACGTTCGAGACGTGGACGTTCGGCCCCAAAGGGAAGGTCTACGACGGCTGGGAGACCCGCCGGCGTCGCACCCCGGGCCACGACTGGGCCGTCGTGCGGCTCGGCGCCCCGGGCGCGGTGCACGGCGTCGTCGTCGACACCGCCCACTTCACCGGCAACTACCCGCCGCACGTCTCGGTCGAGGGCTGCTCGGTCCCCGGCCACCCCGCGCCCTCGGCGCTGACCGGCTGGTTCCCCCTCGTGCCGAAATCGGCGGTGCAGGGCGACACGCGCAACCTCTTCGAGGTGACCGACCACCGGCGGGTCACCCACGTGCGGCTCAACATCTTCCCCGACGGGGGCGTCGCCCGGCTGCGCGTGCACGGCGTCGTCGAACCGGACCCCGCGCTGCTGCACGGCATGACCGTCGACCTCGCGGCGCTCGAGCTCGGCGGGCTCGTCGTGGACTGCAGCAATCGCTTCTACGGCTCGGCCAACAACCTCATCCTGCCCGACCGGGCCCGGGTCATGGGCGACGGCTGGGAGACCGCCCGCCGCCGCGACGACGGCAACGACTGGGTCCTCGTGCGGCTCGCCGCGACAGGGACCATCCGGCTCGCCGAGCTCGACACCACGCACTTCAAGGGCAACGCCCCCGGCGCGGCGACGCTGCGCGGTACCGCCGACCCCACCTCGGAATCGGCGTGGTTCGATCTGCTGCCCCGCGTGGACCTCCAGCCCGACACCAGGCACCGGTTCCGCCTCGACAGCACCACCCCCGCCACCCACGTGCGGCTCGACGTCTTCCCGGACGGTGGGATGGCACGCCTGCGACTGTTCGGGGAGACCGTCTGACAGCGGTGGTTGCATCGTGTACCCGCGGGTAAGGTTCACCTGACACCGGCTGCCTTCCGGCAGGTTCCGTCGTTTCGGGGAGGACGGGTGACGGCTACCGCGATCGACTCCGGGCTGTTCCGGAGGGTGCTGCGACGTCACGCGGCGGCCGTGGTCGTGGTGACGGCGCCGGGTGATCCGCCGACCGGGTTCACCGCCACGTCGTTCACGTCCGTGTCGCTGGACCCGCCGCTGGTCTCGTTCTGCGTGGCCACCGCCGCGTCGGTGTGGCCCGCGGTCCGCGGCGCCGGGCTGGTCGCCGTGCACGTGCTCACCGCCGGTCAGGAGCCGGTCGCCCGGACGTTCGCCGCGCGGGGGATCGACCGGTATGCCGCGTTCGCCGCTGACGGCGGCACGTGGGCCGCGGGCCCCGGCGGCGTGCCGATCCTGGACGGCGTCCTGGCGGTGCTCATCTGCGAGGTCGTCAACCACGTCGAGGCCGGCGACCACGTCATCGTCGTGGCGTCGCCGGTGCACGCCGACCACCACGCCGACAGCGCCGCGACGCCGCTGGTGTACCACGACGGCACGTACACGGCGCTCGGGGCGCTGTAGCCCTTCTTAGCCTGCCGGCCAGACGGCGGCGGCGACGCGGCGGAAGTTGCCGCCCAGGATCGCGGTGACCGCGTCCGCCGGGTAGCCCTTCGCCTCCAGGGCCGCTTCCACCCGCAGCAGGCCCTCCGGCGGCATCAGCTCGATCGGGCCCCAGCGGGTGTAGCTCTCCGGGAACAGGTCCGGGTTGCCGGTCAGCTCCAGGGCGAGGTCCTCGCTGTCGAAGGAGAAGTCGCTGGCGATGCCGACGTGCTCGGGTCCCACCAGGTCCACGGCGTAGTCGATGTGCCGGACCAGCGCCTCGACGGACGCGTCGTTCGGGCCGAGGAAGATCCCGACACCGGTGATGCCGATCACCCCGCCGGTCGCGGCGCACGTCCTGGCCTGCTCGTCGGTGACGTTGCGCGGGTGGTCCCACAGGCCGCGCATCGAGGAGTGGCTGTACACCATCGGCCGCTGCGTCACCTCGGCCAGGTCGAGGCCGGTCCGGGTGCTGCAGTGCGAGCCGTCCACGACCATGCCGACGGCGTTCATCTCGCGGACCAGGTCCCGCCCGTAGGCGCTCAGCCCCTCGTCTACCTCGTCGAGACAGCCCGACCCCGCGGCGTTGCGGCGGTTGTACGTCGGCAGCATCGTCCGCACGCCCAGGTCGAAGAACTCCCGGACCCGGCCGAGGTCGCCTTCGAGCGGCCCGGAGTCCTCCAGGTCGAACGCGACCGCGATCCCGCCCTCGGCGTGCACCTTGTCGACGGCGGCGACGGTCTCGCCGAGCACCAGGTCCTCCTCACGTGCCACCCCCGCCCGGAACGCCGCGAGCAACGTGCGGACCTCGTCGCCGCCGTGCGGCGCGTACCCCACGTTGACCGACGCGAACGTGCCGCCCGGCCGCCGGTACCGCCGCAGCTCACCGAGCCTGGCGTCGACCGACAGCGGCAGGCAGGTGTGCTGCTCCCACAGGAGCCGTTCGACCGTCATACCGCGACGCTACCGGCTTGGTGGGTGCCGGTGTGCGGGCCATCGGGTCATCGTTACGCTCGGCGGATGCGGCGTGCCCTGGTGATCGGCAACAGCGACGGGATCGGTCTGGCGCTCACCCGGCGGCTCGTCGCCGAGGGGTGGAGCGTCGTCGGGGTGTCCCGCAGCCCGCACGAGGGGGTCGTGCAGCACGTCGTGGACGTGACCGCCGACGCGTTCGCCGAGGTGCTCGCCGGGATCGGGCCGGTCGACCTGTGCGTGTACGCGGCCGGCGTCGGCGAGATGTTCGACCCTTCCGACCTCGCGGCGCAGACCAGGACCCTGGAGGTCAACCTGATCGGCGCGGCCAGGACCGTCGAGGGCGTCGTCCCCGGCATGCTCGCCGCGGGCTCCGGGCACTTCATCGGGCTGTCCAGCCTCGCCGACGTCCTCATCTCCGGCGACGCGCCCGGCTACGCCGCGTCGAAGGCCGGGCTCACCGCCTACCTGCTCGGGCTGTCCGCCGCGCTGCGCCCGCGGGGAGTCGCGGTGACCGTGGTCAGGTTCGGGTTCGTCGACACGAAGATGGCCAAGGGCTCCGCGAAGCCCATGCTCGTCAGCGTCGAGCGGGCGGTGGACGTGCTCATGCAAGCGGTTCGCAGCCGCCGGCCGGTCGTGTCCTACCCGAGGAGGATGTCGGTCGCCGCCCGCACGCTCCGCCTGGTCACCAGGGCCACGCTCAAGCGCTGACCCGCTGCTCAGGCGCCGCGGTCCACCTCGTGCCGGACGGCGTCTTCGAGGCGGCGGCGCAGGTCGTACACCTGCCGCAGGACGAACCGGATCGGCAGCCCCGGCTCCACCTCGGCGCGACCGCCGTCCCGGGCCTCGCCGACGAGCCGCTCGGCGAGGCGGTCCAGCGCCGCGTCACCCTCGAACAGCAGGCGGTGGGCGCGCTCCATCGACTCCGGCGGCGGCGCCGCGGCGCGCAGGCCGGTCCAGTCGCCGTCCAGCCAGCGGTCCACGACGCCGGTGAGGACGAGCACCGCGTCGGCCCGGTCCCGCGGGTCGGCGGTGGCGGCGACGTGCGCGTCGAACCCCGCCCGCAGGCCGGTGAAGCCGAGCCCGGCGGCGAGCGCGCCGCGCGCCGCCCAGCGGACCGTCCCCGTCGAGCCCGACCAGGTCTCCCACGTGGGGCTCCACAACGCCACGTCGAACGCCTCCCGGCCGGCGTCTTCGAGCAGCGCCAGGCCGAGCAGCAGCCCACCGTTGCAGTCGGTCGACGCCCGGGTCGTGCCCCAGTCGAGGAGCCGCCGCGCCCACGCCGGGTCGCCGGTCTTCACCGCGAGGGCGGGCAGCAGCTCGGGGAACAGCCCGCGACCCTCGTGCCGGCGCAGCTCGGCGTCGATGTCGATGCCGTCGCACCGGAGGTGGACGAGCCCGAGCACCGCGGCGCACTGGACGTCCCAGTCGCCGTGCAGCGCATGGTCCCAGAGGAGGAGGGTCGCTGCCTCATGCCCGAGATACCCGACGGCGTGCAGCACCTCGGGGTTGCGTTCGTGCACGCCGAGCAGCGCATCGGCGGTGGCCGGGTCTCCGAGGCAGGCGAGCACGGGCAGCAGCGCGGTGCCCGCGGCCGGGTCTCCGAGGAACGCGGGCAGCAACGCCGCCGCGTCGGCGGGGCCACCGGAGCGCCGGACCGCCCGCACCGCGGCGCGGACCCAGACGTCGTGCTTTCCGGCCGCCCCGCGCTCATGGCGGCGGATCAGCTCCCGCGTGATCTCCAGCATCGCCCGCCGACTTTAGCCCGACCTGCCCCGCCCCGGGCCCGGACTGCGAGCCGGGGTGTCCGGGGACGAGGCTGCGGTCGGGTTGCCGCCGGTGCGGCGGCGACCGGGCGTCCTTCCCGTGCGTCGCGAGGGTCAGCGGGCGTCCGCGAGGGCCTCGACGAGCTCCTTGCAGAAGGCCGGCAGATCGGCGGGCTTGCGGCTGCTGATGAGCGGGCCGTCCACGACGATCTCCTCGTCGACCCAGGTGGCGCCGGCGTTGCGGAAGTCGGTCTGCATCGACGGCCACGAGGTCACGCGGCGGCCGGTGACACCGCCGGCCTCGATGAGGACCCAGCCGCCGTGGCAGATCACCGCGATCGGCTTGCCGGCCGAGACGAACTCCCGCACCAGATCGACCGCGGGGCGCTGCCAGCGCAACAGATCACCGTTGGCGACGCCGCCGGGTAGGACGAGGGCGGAGTAGTCGCCGGCCCGGGCGTCCGCCGCGGTCACGTCCACGTCGAACGCGTCGGCCTTGTCCATGTGGTTGTAGGCCTGGACGCGGCCGGGTTGCGGCGAGATCAGGCGGGGCGTGTGACCGGCGTGTTCGACGGCCTTCCACGGCTCGGTGAGCTCGACCTGCTCGATGCCTTCCTTGGCAACCAGAAACGCGACGTTCATCGTTGAAGTCCTCCTTCTGTGTCGCTCTCACCTGTTGCCTACCCCCTGCGAGGCCACCCAAGCGTGCTTAGGTTCTAACGGTCGTCGCAACACCTGACCCCGTTCAGGAGTTGCCGTGCCCCAGCCCCGTCGTCCGCGCAAGCCACCAGGTGCCGGTCCAGAGCAAGCGAAACGTGATCACTACCTTCGCCTCGTGGCGCAGGGCATGAACAACTCGGCAGCCTGCCGGGAAGTCGGGATCAACCGTCGCACCGGCACCCGCTGGCGATACGGCCGGACCATCACCAACGCGGACGGTGAGTCCCGGATCTACCCACCGCTCGCTGCGCCGAAGCGGGCGGTCTCGGCCCGCTACCTATCCGAGGACGAGCGCATCACTATCGCCGACGAACACCGGGCCGGCAGCTCGATCCGGCAACCGGCGACTACCACCCCTTCGCCGCCCACCAGCGTGCGGCGGCACGCCGCCCACGACCCAAGCCCGTGAAGCTGCAAACCAGTACGGAATTGCGCGAGCTCATCCAAGCGCTGCTGGACCAGCGCTGGAGCCCGGAGCAGATCTGCCGGACTCTGCCCTTGCAGCACCCCGACCGGCCAGAGCTGCGGCTCACACACGAAACGATCTACCAGGCGTTATACCGGCCTGATCGAGGCGGCGTGACTCGCAGACGCTCGCCGTTGCTGCGCACCGGCCGCACCTACCGCAAGTGTCGTCGCAGCCGCGAGCAACGCACACCGCGGTTCACCGACCGCTCGATGACTATTCACGACGGCCCCGCCACCGCTGACGACCGCACCGTGCCCGGACACTGGGAAGGCGACCTGATCATGGGCGCCCACAACCGGACAGCCATCGGCACCCTGGTCGAGCGCAGCACCCGCTACGTCGTCCTCGTCCACCTGCCGCAGGGCCGCAACGCCACACACTTTCGCGACCAGCTCATCACCGTGTTCTCCGCTCTCCCCGCGGGGCTGCGACAATCGCTGGCTTGGGCTCAGGGCGTCGAGATGGGTCGACATGCCGAGCTCACTGCCGCGGTGAGCTTCCCGGTCCACTTCTGTGACCCGGCCAGCCCGTGGCAGCGCGGCTCCAACGAAACACCAACGGCCTGCTCCGCCAGTACTTCCCCAAGAGCAGCGACCTCAGCGTGCACGCCGCCGAGAACCTGACCGCCGTGGCCGCCGAACTCAACAACCGGCCCCGAAAGATCCTCGGCTGGGACACCCCCGCCCAGCGGTTCACCAGACCGCTCACTGAAGCCGCGTGATCAGGTATCCGCTTCTGCCGATGAGCGGGTGCCGCAGCCAGGTCGACGGCCGCTGCGCTCGGCCGGGAGGACCGTGGCGAGATCTCTGAGTAGTTGACCTTGTCCGGTACGCTCCGGAGGTGACGGCACCACGATGCTCGACTGTCTCCGATCCCTCATGTCACACTCGTCCGACCCGATGCCTGACAGCCGGTCCAAGGAGTTGACAGTGTCCCGCTGGGACGATCTGCTCGGCCATGCGTTCGGTCTGCTGCTCGGCCGCCCGTTGACGGAGTTCGACCCAGCGGCGACATACGCGGTCTTCCATTACGACGACGAGACAGCCGGCGAGGCTCTCGGTGAACTCGATCCCGGCAAGCTGGTCGCTGAGGTGTCCGGGCCGTCCGAGGACCAGGGCGGCGCGTGGCTAGGCCTGGAGCGGTGGGTGCCGGACCTCGCCGGGTCGGCGTTCGTGGCGAAGAGCGTGCGGCCGGCCGCGCTCAAGGCGTTGCTCGCCACGCCGGCGGACAGTGGCCCCGCCGTGGTGTTTGGCAGAGACCTCGGCCGAGCGCTGCTCGAGGGTGCGCTGCGCCTCGACGAGCTCAGCCCCGACGCCTTCAGGCTGTACCCCGTCCTCCTGCTGCGGCCAAGGACGGACGGCTCACTCCTGGACGCGATGCGGGCAGCGACGTTCACCATGAGCGCCCCGAACGGTCTCACAGACATCGAAGGGACCCTCGCCAGGCACGGGTACGTGAAACCCGGCGCGAGTGCGGTGGACCCACGCTGGGAGCCCGTCCTGAACCAGCTCGACGATGACGCCCTGCGGCGGCATCTGCGCGGGCTGTGCCTCAGCGCGCACTGGGCACGAAGCGCCGGCGCGTACTACCTCGGCCCCGGCGAGTGCCCGGCCGACCTGCAACCGATCGCTGACCTGCCGGGCAGCACCGCCATCGCCGGCTGGGAGTTCGGCGAAGGCCAGGGCGCGACACTCGTCGTGGCTGTGAAAGATTCGCACAGCCGGTAGCGCATCAACTTGAGTTCGACCGGCAGTCCAGAGATCACCCGCGCCCCACGAGGTCGAACACACCCCTGATCATGGCTACCGCATCTGCCGATGAGCGTGCACGTGATCTTGGAGCCACCGGTTGCTGGTATCGATCGCTGCGCTGCCGTGAGCCGTGCAGCGGTGCGGCGCCGTACTATCGCCGCGTGAATATCGAGTTCACCTTCGCCCGGCCGCAGAGCTACTTTCGGAGGTACGCGGCCGCGGAGGCCAGGCATGCCGCGCTGCCGGGGGTGGTCACCGCTGGCGTGCTCGTGCTGCTCGGATATGCGATCGTGGCTTTAGTGGCTTTCGTTGACGATGTCGTCTCGATTGGGCCCTCCGTCGTCCCGACGACGATTGGGCTCTTCGTCGTCCCAACGACGTACGCGCTGTGGCGGGCATGGCGCAGTTATGCCGCGGTCATGAAGGTGCCGGAGTTCTTGTCGCTGCCACGCCAGTACCGGGTTGATGACGAAGGGCTGCATGCCAGTACCGACCTGTCAGCCGTGACGTACCGCTGGCCGCTGGTGCACATCGTTTGGGTCACGCCTGAGGCGTATGTGTTCGGAGTGCGGTATTTCGGCGTCTTCGACCTGCCTCGGGTTCCGCTGACCGAACAGCAGGACGCCGAACTCCGAGATTTCCTGACGGCGCGGGGGCTACTCCCCGCTGACGCCGGGCTGGCCGATCCTCGCAGCGAGCGGTTCCTGCCGCCGGTCAGCCGCTCCTCGTATCAGGATTCGCAGCCCTGGACGGCGGTCGATCCACGACCCGCGGACGAGCCGGCGCCAGTGGACGGCTACACCGTGCCGTAGTCAGTCAAACTGGTGGAGTACTTCGTATCGCACGCGCGGTTCGGCGAGTGGGTGCCATTCGTGAGGCGCCAGGTGAGGTGGAAGCCGTGGCGATGCGCCTCGCACCGCTGTCGAGCCGTCGTAGGTTTCGGAAGGCATCTTGCGTCCTGGCCAGTCCTCTCGATGGCTCTGACATTCACACATGCCGCGAGTGTTGCACGGCGCCAGAACCGCCGTCGTCACCGTGAGCGAAAGACCCAAGCGGCGCCGAGGCTTCCGCTCCTGCCGATGAGCGGATGTGTTGGCGGACCGGTCTGGCTGCATCATGAGGTGGTGCGCCGATGGTGGAGACATGGGTTCGACGTGGTTCTCGGCTTGGCGGTGTTCGGCGCGGTGTACGCGGCCGGCGTCGCGGTCTGGCTGCTGTTGCCGGGTGCCCGGCCGGTGCCCACACCGGTCGCGCTGATCGCGTTCGCGCAATGCTTCCCGACCCTCGGCGCTGCCTCGTTGCTACATAAACGGTACTGGCGCAGTGGAACGCCTTCGGCGTTGAGGCTGCCGGGCGCGGTTGTCCGGGGCACCCTCTTCGGTCTGCTGACCCTGGCCATGGGAGTAATTGTGCTCATTGCAGTCGCGCCGGACATGTCGACCCCGCCGGGTGCGCCCGAGATCGTGCAGGGACGCTACGTGCTGAACAACCACGGTTCTCTCACACCGGTCTCCCGGCAGGTGTACCTGCAGGCACTTGAGGGCGGCCAACTCGCCTCGGCAGTCATTTCGATGTTCTTGTGCATCGTGGCCGCCGGCATCACAGCGATGACCAGTTCACGTGTGGCGGCGCGGGTCGATCGCGCGGCAGCCGATCAACGAAGCACCAAGAACTGATCTCCGGCGGCCCGCGTACTGATCTGCCGCGGACAGCGCGTTCGCGATGGTTGCGCTCAGTGCTATCGCCGCCGTCGGCGGCCCTGGGTGTTGGCGTTCTGGGTGAGGTCGGCGCGTAGCTGGGTGCGGGTGCGCATCAAGATCCGTCCGAGCATGTTCTTGCCGGTGCCACTCCGGCCGCGTCCCCAGTAGTGGTCAGTGCTGGTGTCCTCGACGATCTCCTCGTCGCCGCTGTCCAACAGGATGGCGCGGATGTCGGCGTGGGCGGTGAACTTGGCCGTCACGGCCCGGCGCATCACGTCGTCTTTTGATCCGTTCCCAGTCGCGGCGCAGCGGCCGGGACCGGTCGCGGCCCAGGCCGGCCTATGGCTGCTGTGGGCACAACTTGTAGACCGCTTGGAGTGCTTCGACGTCGTCGTTACCCTCGCTGTAGGCGTCCGCGGCGTCTGCGATGGCGGCTTTCAACTCTGGCGTCTTCGCCTTGTCGACGATCGGCCTCAACGCGTTGCCGAGCGCCTTGTTGTAGGCGTCCTTCGCGGATTTCAGCTTGCCGGGCTCGCCCGTGCCGTAGTAACCCTTCTCCACCTCGGCCGTCACCGCCTTGATCTCCGGCGAGTCGGTCAAGTAATAGGTCAGGGTCTTACGAACCTCAGCGCACGCATCACCAGTGGTGTTTGACGCCCCGCAGCCCACAAGGAACGCCGCCACCATCACCACCACGCCGGCAAGCGCCCACCGCATCCTCATGGGCGCACATCAAACCACTGCCGTGCCAGCCAGGGTAGCTGCTCGCGCCAAATTGACCGGTAAGTCCTCCAAGATCCGGATCGGCGCCACCAGATGATCGCGGAAGCGATGCCGTCCGTAGCACCTGATCCACCAAGGACAATGTCCCGCCGCTTCGTATGCGCTGACCCATCGCCGACCACCTTGATGGAGGCGTCCGCTATGCCGCAGGTCGCGTGGCCGTCCGGTTCGCCATCGGAGGTTCGACTGTGCCGAAGCGCGGACGTTCGGCGGCGTCGCCACCCGGGAGGCGGTGCGGGCGGTCGCCGACCGCGTTGCGGCCGGTCTTCGCGCCGGTGCCCGCGGCCGCCGACTGGGGCGTCGAGGTCGCCGAGGACGTCGCCGGGATGGTGCGGCAGTGGCGCATCGAGGGTTACGCCTACTCGGACCCGGCCCGGGTGGCCGACCAAATTCTGGGCGTCGCCTCGGGCGGGGACCGGCGGTTCGGCATGGCCCTGTGCCGGGAGAGCGCCGCGGTCCTGGGCGAAGACGCCGACGGGCACCCGTGGTGCTGACCGGCGTTTCTGACACCGAAGCACAGGCCACCACCGAGCATCCCCGATCCGCGATCTTGGCATCCGGATCTGCCGCTGGTCTCGCGCGGCGCCGGCACCTTGGTCGTCACAGCGAGCGACGCGCCCCGGCGATGTCGACGCTTCCTGTCTTGCCGATGTGCGTATGCGGTCGCGCAGTCGCGTTGACGTAGAAGGCGCCCAACTCATGGAAGGCGGCTTGCGGCTGCTGGTATCGAACGTGCGGTCGTCACTCGCTGCGCCGGATCGCCGCATTGACTATCGTCTCGGCGATGCGTGCGGCATCGGCAGACAGGACGGTCCTGTCATCAGCAGGGTTGACGGTCCGGGCGGCGATGACCAGCCGCTGCAGCTGATCTCCGAGCGCTGATGCACTGGTCTGATCGAGGTCCGGGCTGAGCCATCGCAGCCATTCCGCGATGATCTCCGCCTCGTATCCATTCTGCCGTGTCTCGATCAAACTGCGATCGGACAGCAGGCGAATCGCGGCCGCAAGTCGCCGATGGGGTGCGTCGTGGCCGTCCAGCGCCAGGCCGCGCTGGTTGGCCGGGTGTATCCCGTCCCGGTCAGACGTGAGGACATCGAAAAGTGCCGGCCCGGTTCCGGGCAGCGGCATGACCTGCGCGTCAGCGCTGATGTCCAGCCCAACGTCGACTCGGGACGCGTTGCCTGGGTCGTCGACCCGGATGATCACCCGCTGTGGCCCCGTCCGTGAGATCCGCTGCGTCCACCGCCGGAGCCGCTCAACGTCACCGACGAAGATCTGGTAATCCTCCAATGCCAGGTTTCCGTCGAAGACGAGTGCTCCATGCAACGGCATCGAACCTGACCAGAACGACACCCGGGTGTGGCCGGTCTGGCCACGTGTCTTGACCGCGACGTGCCGCCCGTCGGCGTCGGCCGGGCCGTCGCCCCAGTCCAGCTCCGGCCAGCTGATCGACCCCACGACGAGTAGGCCATGGTTCGCGTACACCTCGACTGCGCCCGTCAACATCTGCAACCAGCCTCCATCCCCACGCTCGGCACGCGCAGCACCGACAGCCGTGGCCAGAACATAGCCCGAGCCGCCGATACCGCATGGTCGGGCGCGCACATCTGCCGCGTCGCGGGCGCGGTGGTCGACGTGGCCTTGACGCTGCGTAGGCACTCGTCAGACATGGGCGGCATCGTTCGAGGTTCGTGGGTCAGGCTGAGGCGTCGGTTTTCGGCACGATCGGGTCGATCGGTTGGGTGGGACTGTTTTCCGCTTCGTAGCTGTCGGCGAGGGGGAACCTGCACTCACACGTGCTGCAGGTGGCGTGGCCGAACAGGTAGGTGATGCCGTCGGCGAGAACGATGTCGCCGCCGGCGATCGCGGTGTCGTGCATCCATCGGCCGATCCCGGTCAGCTGGCCGGGTGCGGCCGGGGTGAGCGGGCGCCGGTGGACGTCGCCGTCGTTGTAGTGGCGGATCACCGCGTATTGGCCGTAGTCGCCGACGACAATCGCCAGGCGGGTGGCGCAGCCGGGGCAGTCGAGGTGGTAATGCTCGTCGGTGAAATCCAGGCTGATCGTGGCCCAGAAGGTATAGCCGGCGAAGCCGAGCGCGTCCTGCATCAACTGCACCAGCGAAGATGCCGCCGAGAGCGCCGTGGCAGTGGCCAGACGGTCCTCGGCGAGGCGGTGCAGCGCGGCCAGCACGTGCCGGCTCGCACGGACCAGGTCGTCGTGCTGGTGGTTGCGGTGCAAGCTCCGCACGATCACGGCGGCGAGATCCAACGCCCGGTCACGATCCGGCCGAGCACCGGACCGCGCGATCCCAGCCAGACCTGGCAGCGCGGCGAAACCGGCCGAACACCAGCACTCGCCTTCCACAACAAGCCGCCGTTCGAGGTCCTTCCAGACCCCGGCATCCGGCCGCCGTTCGAGCCGGCCGAGCAACCGCTCGACGAGCACGCCGGGACTACCTGAATGATCCTGCACCAACCACCAATCGATCACCGCGCCATCAAACACCGCCGAGCACAACACGTACGCCTCTGCCGCTGGTTACTCGCTGGACATGGTGGGCCGGCCAGCACGACCGTCGGGATGTTCGGCTTAATGGCACGATCGAGGCGTGACGGATCCGGCTCGTAAACTCGGCGATCTCCGCGCTTGGCTTGCAGTGACGCTTCGCCTGACACAGCGATCGCCTGGGCCCGGTGGCCTCACCGCGCTCAGCGTGCCGTCCGACCGGGAGTTGATCGAGGAAGTCCGGCGACTTCGACGGGTGGCCGACTCGTTCGGTGATACACAACCGCGTGCACGATGACATCCGCTCATGCCGCGATCCGCGCCCGCGGGCTGCGATCAGCCCGTCGCTGATGACGTTGTGACCGCATTCGCTAGGCTCGGGTTGTAGTCGTTCACCAGCAGTGTTGCGACGACCGCTGGAATCCGCCCACCCGGTGCTGCTCGGCGCGCTGCTGCTGGCCAGTGTCCCGGCGGCGTGGGCGGCCGTGCGGGCGGCCCGGCTCGCGTACCTGAGAAACCACGCCCGTACGAGCCGCCGCCGCCGGCTCTGGATGCTGTCGGACCTGATGGCGAACCGGGCCACCGCCGCGGAGCTGCGCGCGTTCACGATGCGGCCGTTCCTGCTGCGCGAGTGCGACATCATGGCCGGCGTGGAGACGGCCACCGAGCTGGACGTCGTGCGCCGTCAGACGGCGACCCGGCTCGTCGGCGGCGTGTTCTCCGGGCTCGCGACGTTCGGCGTGTACGTGGCGCTCGGCCTCCTCCTGGTCGGCCACCGGCTGCCCCTCGCCGCGGCCGGCACGGCGGTGCTCGCGCTGCAGGCGGCCCGCACCGCGCTCGCGCTCGCCGTCACCAACGTCAACCGGGTCTACGAGGAGGGCCTGTACTTCAACGACTACACCGGCTTCCTCGCCCGTGCGGGGGAGCGGATGCCGGTCGCGTCCCGCCGGGCCACGGTGGGCCCGCCGCGGAGCATCGTCGTGCGGGACGCGACCCTGCACTACGCCGAGACCGACTCCCCGGCCGTCCTCGGCGCGAGCCTGACCGTCCACCGTGGGCAGACGATCGCGCTCGTCGGTGAGAACGGGTCCGGCAAGACCAGCCTCGCGCGGCTCATCGCCGGGGCTCTACCACCCCGAGCGCGGCACTGTGTCGTGGGACGGCACCGAACTGTCCACGGTGGACCCCGAGGCCGCGTGGCGGCACGTCGCGATGGTCAGCCAGGAGTACTGGCCCTGGCCGTTCACCGCCGAACGCAACATCCTGCTCGGCACACACCAGGACGCACGCGACGGGCTGGTCGAGGCCGCCGCGCGCAGGGCCGGCGCGCCCGACCGGATCACGGTGCTCATCACGCACCGCCTCGCCAACGTCCGGCACGCCGACCACATCTACGTCCTGCACGAGGGCCGCGTCGTCGAACACGGCGGCCACCGGGACCTGCTCGCCGCCGGCGGCACCTACGCGGAGCTGTTCGCATTGCAGGCGACGGGGTACACAGCCGCCTGATACCTTCGCGGCGTGATCGACGCACAGGCCCGCAGAGCCACCGCGGCGGACGCCGAGGAGCTGATCCGGCTGCGGATCGTCATGCTGGAGGCCGTGGACGGCGTCGCGCCGGAGCCGGGGGAGTGGTCCGCGGCGTCCGTCCGGGCGCTGCGGGAGCGCCTGCCGGCGCCGGACGCCCGCACGGCGGCGTTCGTCGTGGACCGGCCAGGCGAGGCCGGACGGCTGGCGGCGTGCGCGGTCGGTGTGATCGACGAGCGGCTCGGCTCGCCCGCGAACCCCGCCAGCCTGTCCGGCTACGTCTTCAACGTGTCCACCGACAGCGGGTACCGGCGCCGCGGCTACTCCCGCGCGTGCATGACCGCGCTGCTCGACTGGTTCCGCGACAGCGGGGTCGCGCAGGTGCAGCTGCACGCGTCCAGCGAGGGTCAGGTGCTCTACCGGCGGCTCGGCTTCCGCGACTCGCAGAGCCCGTCGATGCGCGTCGCCCTGTAACACCGCACCACGACAGCTCCGGCACGCAGCCGTCCACGGTGGACTCAGTCCACGACGGACAGCCGGTAGAAGCGCCAGAAGTCGTGCTCGATCGGCAGCACCGCGCAGGTGAACCCGGCGGCCGCCGCCCACCTGGCCACCGTCGGCGCCCGCAGCGCGGTCCCGGCCGCCTCCACCGGGTGCTCCGCCATCGTCGCCGGCAGGCAGTGCAGGACGCTGAAGGCGTACTGCAGCCGCTCGATCTCACCGGCCGGCGCGGTGAACTCGTCGGCGACCTTCTCGTCCGCGATGAGCAGCACGCCGCCGGGCGCGAGCAGCCCCCGCACGGTGCGCAGCACGCCCACGGGGTCGCCCATGTCGTGCAGCGCCTCGAAGATCGTGACGAGCGCGTGGTCGCCGGCCGCGGCCGACGCGTCCTGCCGCAGGAACGTCACCCGGTCCGCGAGCCCCGCCGCCGCGGCGGCCCGCCGGGCGTCGGCGATCGACGCCTCGTCCAGGTCGATGCCGGTGACCACGGCCCGCGGGAACGCCCCGGCGAGGGCGAGCGTCGATGCGCCCGCGCCGCAGCCGAGGTCCAGGACCCGGGCCGCGGGCGCCCGCGTCAGCCGCTCCACCACGTCCGGCAGCGCCGGCAGCCACTCCTGCGCGAGGCTGTGCCGGAAACCCGGAAGGTTCATCTGCGCGATGCCGTCACGGGTGTACGCGCCGAAGTCGGCATACGGCACGCCGCCACCTGTCCGGTACGCCTCGGCGAGCGCCGGCACCGCCTGGGCGACCCCGGCGAACACGGTGACGAGCCCGACCCCCGACGCCGGGTGCGCCGGGTCGAGCAGCACGTCGGCCGACCCCTCGGGCAACCGGAAGGTGCGCTGCGCAATCGACGTGCATATGAGGTACCCGGCCGCGGCCTGCTGCTCCAGCCACTCGCGGGCGTACCGTTCGGCGATCCCGGCCTTCTCGGCGAGGACCGCGTCGGTGGCGTCGGGATGCTCGTGCAGCACCTTGTACAACCCCAGTTGGATGCCCAGGTGCACGCTGAACAGTTCGGTGCCCGCGAGGAGCTGCCCCAGGAGCCGCTCGGTCAGGTCTGCCGGCGTCGTGTCAGTCATACCTTCAAGGGTGTCCCACGCCGCTGTCGAACCGGGTACAACCTGAGTACGTGCTCTGTACGAAGGGACGGCACCGGCCTGGAGGGACCGCGACCGTGAAGCTGCACATCGGGGTCCTGGGCCCGCTGGAGGTGACCCTCGACGGCCGCCCCGTCGACGTCGCCGGCGGCCGGCAGCGCGCCGTCCTCGCCGCACTGGTGCTCAGCCACCCGGGCGTCCTGAGCGTCGACCGGCTCGCCGCCCTCGTCGTGCCCGACGCCGCCGACCGGGGCGCGGCGGGTGTCGGGGGAGCGAGGACGGGTGGTTCCGGCGTCCGGAACGCGGCCGGGGGTGGTGCGCCGCGCGACGCGGCCGGTGCCCGCAACGCGGCGCAGACGTATGTCGCGAGGCTGCGCCGGTGTCTCGGTGACGCGGCCGGATGCGTCAGGACCAGCCCGCCCGGGTACCGGCTGGACGTGCCGGCCGGCGCGGTCGACGCGGAGCGGTTCGGGGCGCTCGTGGTGCCGCGTCCCGGTGAGCCGGGGGCCGACGCCCTGGTCCGGATCGAGGAGGCGCTCGGGTTGTGGCGGGGGCCGGCGTACGTGGAGTTTCCCGACCTCGCACGGGTCGCCGCCGCCCGCCTCGGGGAGCTGCGCCGGGACGCGGAGGAGACGCGGGTGGAGCTGCTGGCGGGGCTCGGCCGGGTCGCGGAGACCGTCGCCGCGGCGTCCGCGCTCTTCGCCGCCGACCCGGGCCGCGAACGGGTGGTCCGGGCGCTCGCGTCGGCCCTGGCAGCCGCGGGCCGCACCGGCGACGCCCTCGCCGCCGTGCGGGTCCACCGTGACCGGCTCCGCGACGAGACCGGCCTCGATCCGTCGCCGGCCGTCCTCCGCCTGCAGTCGCGGCTCCTGTCCTGCTCCGGGACGACACCGCCGGATCGCCGCCGCACGTCCCTTGCGGGTATCCCGGCCGACCCTGGACCGGCGCCGCCGGATGGGGTGGCCGCGGTGTCTGCGGGTGGCCAGGACGATGTCGTCCACGTGCCGCGACCGCCGGATCGCCGCCGCACGTCCCTTGCGGGTATCCCGGCCGACCCTGGACCCCCGCCGCCGGATCGGGTGGACGCGGCGTCTGCGGGCGGCTCGGGCGACGCCGCCCACGTGCCGCAGCCGCGGGAGCCGGATCAGGTGGCGGCGGTGCGTGCGGGTGGGGAGGGCGACGTACACCTGCCGCGGGGGAGGCAGGAGCTCATCGGGCGGGACGGTGCGCTCGCCGACGTCGCCGGGCTGGTCGCTCCCGGCAGGGTCGTCACCGTGGTCGGGGCCGGCGGGGTCGGCAAGACCAGCCTCGCCAGGGCGTGTACGCCGGCGTGGTGGGTCGACCTGGCCGCGGTCGGCGACCCGGCCGCCGTCGCGCCCGCCGTCGCCGCGGCCGTCGGGCTCGTCGTCGAAGGGCGGCTCGCCGAGGCCCTCGCCGCGTGGGCCCGTGGCGCCCGCGGGCTGCTCGTCGTCGACAACTGCGAGCATCTCCTCGACGCCGTCCACGAGGTCCTCACGGGACTGTCGATCGAGGACTGTCCGGCGTTGAGCGTGCTGACCACCAGCCGGGAACGTGTCGGGCTGCCGGGCGAGCGGGTGTACGTCCTGGACCCCCTGCGCGGGCCCGACGCGGTCCGGCTGTTCACGGTGCGGGCGGCGGCCGCCGATCCGGGGTTCGCGGCGCGGGCCGGGGACGTCGCGGACCGGGTCGGCGCGGTGTGCGAGGCGCTCGACCGGTTGCCGCTGGCGATCGAGCTGGCGGCCGCCCGCGTCGGTACGCTCACCGTCGACGACCTCTCGAAACGGCTCGACGCGCGGCTCGTGCTGCTCGACGCCGGACCCCGCGGACGGCCGGCGCGGCACCAGACGCTGCGGGCGGTCGTCGACTGGTCGTGGCGGCTGCTGGGGGAGCGGGAGCGGGTCGCGTTCGCGAGGTTGCACGTGTTCGCCGCCGGGTTCGACCTCGACGCCGCGGAGGCCGTCATCGGCTACGGCGCGCTGCCGGCCGCCGAGGTCGCGCACGTCGTCGCGCTGCTCGCCGAGCGGTCCCTGCTGACCCGGCCGGGCAGCGCCGGCGTCGGGCGCTACCGCATGCTGGTCAGCCTGCGCGTGTACGCCGCCGAGCTCCTCGACCCCGCCGGGGACCGGGAACTGCGGGCGCGGCACGCCGCGTACTTCGCCGGCGTCCTGACCGCGGCCGCGGAAGGTCTTTCGGGCCCGGACGAGGCTGTCTGGGTGCCGGTCGTGGAAGCGGCGCTCGACGACGGGCGGCAGGCGTGGCAGTGGTCGCGGGTGAACGACCCGCGGACGGCGGTCCGGCTCGCCGGGGCGGTCGGCGGATTCGGGTTCTGGCACCTGCGCGCCGACCTCCTCACCTGGTCGACCCAGACCCTCCAAGAGCAGGCCGACCAGCACCCCGGGTTGCCCGCGGTGCTGGTCGGGGCGGCGTACAAGGCCTGGCTCGACGGCGACCTCGGCACCGCCGCCCGGATCGCGCGGCGGGCCGCCGACGCGGGCCATCCCGGCGCCGCCGACGTGCTCGGCGACATCGCGCTCATCCAGGGCGACCTCGACGCGGCCGGCACGCAGTACCGCCGCGCGGCCGCCGAGCTCCCCGCCGGGGCCGCCCGGGCGGTCGCGATGGCCAACGTCGCGCTGCCCCTGGCCTACCTGCAGGACCCCGCCGCCGTGCCCGCCGCGGCGGCCGGGCTCGCCGCGGCCCGGGCGACGGGCAACCCGTCGGCGGTGGCGTTCGCCCTGTTCGCGCTCGCGGAAGCACACGGCGACGGCGA
This sequence comes from Dactylosporangium sp. NPDC051087, assembly GCF_055586325.1. Classification (NCBI taxonomy): domain Bacteria; kingdom Bacillati; phylum Actinomycetota; class Actinomycetes; order Micromonosporales; family Micromonosporaceae; genus Dactylosporangium; species Dactylosporangium sp. NPDC051087. The sequence goes on from NZ_JBVJIJ010000042.1 coordinate 20,704, forward strand.
CCCCGCCGCCGCGATCGCCGCCCTCGACGAGTCGCTGCGGCTCGCGGGCGAGGTCGGCAACAGGTTCGTGGCGGGGGTCGCCCGCACGGCCATGGTGGCGCTGCGCGGGCGGCACGGCCCGCCGGAGCCCGCCCTCGCGCTGTTCGCCGCCGCGATCCGGCACTGGCGCACCACCGGCGGCCGGCCACTGCTCGTCATCGCGCTGCGGAACCTGGTGGTGCTCTTCGCGCGTACCGGCGACGACACCGCCGCCATCGAGCTCGCCGCGGCCCTGGACGCGCCCGCCGGGGTCTACGGCGCCGAGGCGGAACGGCTCACGCGCGCCCTGCGGGCGGTCCGGACCCGGCTCAGCGCCGAAGCGGCGGAGGCGGCCTGGCGGCGGGGAAGCGCCCGGTCCGTCGATGCGGCCGCCGAACGCGCGCTGCACCGCCTGAGCGGAGAACGCGGAACGGCCGCCGCGGCAGGTGCCGCGGCGGCCGTAGGGAACGACAGGATCAGGGGCCTCAGCCCTTCTTGACGCCCTTGCCGCTGCGGAACAGCTTCACCATGCCGGCGAAGAAACGCTCCATCTCCGAGCCGAACGGGTTGTCGCTGACCACATAGGTCCAGGTGGCGCTCGGGCGGACCAGGCCGGCGTCGGCGGGCTCCCAGTCGGGGCCGTCGATCTCCAGCTCCTCGAACTCCTTGACCACCCGGTCGTCGATCTCGGCGAGCAGGCCGCGGAAGGCGGGGATCGCCTCGCGGTGGAACTCGTCGAGCGGGTCCTGCGCGCCGAGGACCCGCAGGTGGATGCCCTCGCGCAGCTCGCTCATGTCGGCGAGGTGCTCCGACCAGGCGCTGTCGGCGTGGAAGAGGGCGATGGTGCGGGCGATGCGCAGCACCGTCTCCTCGCCCAGCTCCTCGGCCAGCTCGTTGTAGCGGTCGGGGGCCCGCTCGGCGAGCAGCTCACCGGCCGCGTCGGTGGTGAGCAGCTCCTCGCGCCGCTTGGCGTGCAGCTGGCGGTGCTGGTCGAGCAGGTAGTTGTAGCGCCAGGTGTTGCGGTGGATCTCCAGGTTGACGGTCTCCGCGACCCGCTGCGCGGAGCCGATCGCCCAGCGGACGTCCTCGTCGTCGATGGCGCCGTCGGCGTCGGCCCGGCCCATCGGCATCGGCTCGGGGCCGTAGCGCTCGATGAGCTCGTCCTCGAGGCTGACGAAGAACATCGACTCGCCGGGGTCGCCCTGCCGGCCGGCACGGCCGCGGAGCTGGTCGTCGATGCGGCGGCTGTCGTTGCGGGCGGTGCCGATGACGAACAGGCCGCCGAGGCCCTCGACCCGCTCCCGGTCCTTCTCGTCGCTGCCGCCGAGGCGGATGTCGACACCACGGCCGGTCATCTGCGTGGAGACGGTGACGGCGTTGTAGGAGCCGGCCTCCGCGACGATGCCGGCCTCCTTCTCGTCGTTCTTCGCGTTGAGCACGACGCACTCGACGCCCTCCTCGGCGAGGGTGGCGGCGAGCTGCTCGGACTCGGCGACGCTGAGCGTGCCGACGAGGACGGGACGGCCGGTGCCGTGCATCGCGACGATCTCGTTGACGACGGCGATGTCGCGCTCCTCGGCGGAGGCGTAGACGCGGTCGGGCCAGTCCTTGCGGATGTTGGGCAGGTGCGGCGGGATGACCGCGACCTCGAGCTTGTAGAACTCGCGGAGCTGGTCGCCGACGGGAAGGGCGGTGCCCGTCATGCCGCAGATCTTCTTGTACTGCGTCAGGAACGCCTGGACGGTGATCGTCTGCAGGACGGTGCCGCCGCCGCTGCTGCGGATCTTCTCCTTGGCCTCGACGGCCGCCTGGAGCCCGTCGGGCCAGCGCCGCCGCTGGGCGACCCGGCCGCGGAACTCGTCGATGAGCTCGACCTTCTCGTCGCGGACGATGTAGTCCACGTCGCGGACCAGCAGCGCCTCGGCGTGCAGCGCCAGGTTGACGGCGGTGAGGGAGTCCATCTCCTCGGCCGCGTAGAGGTCGATCCCCAGCAGCGCCTCGACCTTCGCCAGGCCCTCGGTCGTCAGGTGCACGGTGCGGCCGTCGTCGACGACGTCGTAGTCGTGGTCGCGCCGCAGGCCGCTGACGATCTCGGCGATCGCGACCGGCGAGTCCTTCTCGTCGATGGTCGAGCCGGCCAGGACCAGCGGGACCTTGGCCTCGTCGATCAGGATCGAGTCGGCCTCGTCGATGATGACCGTGCCGAACTCGCGGTGCACGCGCAGCGCCGTGTCGGTGACGATGCTGTCGCGGAGCAGGTCGAAGCCGGCCTCGCTGACCGAGACATACGTGATGTCGGCGGCATACGCCTCGCGGCGCTCCTCGGGGGTCGAGGACTCGTTGACCCAGCCGACGGTGAGGTCCAGCAGCGCATAGACCGGGCGCATCCACTCGGCGTCACGACGGGCGAGATAGTCGTTGACCGTGATGACGTGGACGGGGCCCATCGCGGCATACCCGGCGGCGGCGATCGCGGCGGTCAGGGTCTTGCCCTCACCGGTGGCCATCTCGACGACGTGACCGGCGAGGAGCACCTGGGCGCCGAGCAGCTGCACGTCATAGGGGCGCTCGTCGAGGGCCCGCTTGGCGGCCTCGCGGCCCAGCGCGCACGCCTCGACGAAGTCCTGCGGGTCGTCCCGCTGGTGCAGCGCCGTGGCGGCGGCGCGGAGCTCGTCGTCGGTGAGCTCGGACAGCTCGGCCTCGCGCTCCTCGATCAGCGGCAGAAGAGCCTGCATCGGCTCGAGGTCGATCGTGGTGCCCGGCTGCTCCTGCAGCTTGCGACGCCACGCGTTGAATTTGCTCACCAAACCCATGGCCCCCACGATACGTCCCCGCCGGGCGGACGTGTGCGCCCCATCACGCACGGCCGCCGGGGAGCGCGGGCGGCGAGGCACACTGAAAGGCGTGGAACGGTTGATCGGGCTCGTCCGGGACGGCGGGGTGGTGGTCCTCAGCGGCGCCGGGCTGTCCACGGAGTCGGGCATTCCGGACTATCGGGGGCCGAGCGGCCTGCGGCGCGGCGCGACACCGATGACGTACCAGAGGTTCACCGGCGACCCGGTGGCCAGGCGGCGCTACTGGGCGCGCAGCTACCTGGGCTGGCGCACGATCGCCGAGGCGGCGCCCAACGACGGCCACCGTGCGGTCGCCCGGCTGCAGCGCTGCGGCCTGGTGACCGGGATCGTCACGCAGAACGTCGACGGTCTGCACCAGGCCGGCGGCGCGGACCCGGTCATCGAGCTGCACGGCGGGCTGGACCGGGTGGTGTGCCTGGACTGCGGCGACCTGACCGCCCGCACCGCGCTCGACCTGCGGCTGCGGCGGATGAACCCGGGGTTCGATCCGCAGACGGGCCCGGAGGTCAACCCCGACGGCGACGTCGACCTGACCGACGATCAGGCCGCGGACTTCGCCACGGCCGACTGCGAGCGTTGCGGCGGCATGCTCAAGCCCGACGTCGTGTTCTTCGGCGAGCAGGTGCCGATGCCCCGCGTCGAGGCGGCGTTCGCGCTCGTGGAGGGCGCGGCGGCGCTGCTCGTGCTGGGCTCGTCGCTGACGGTGCTGTCCGGGCGCCGGTTCGTCATCCGGGCGGCGAAGCTGGGCGTGCCGATCGCCATCGTCAACCAGGGCCCGACGAAGAGCGACGGCGCCGCGGCCGTGCTCGTGGACGCGCCGCTGGGCAAGACGCTGGCCCTCCTCGCCGAGCTCGCGGGCTGACCTCGCCCCGCTGCGGCGGCCGCGATCAGGGGGACGACCACACCGACAGGGCGTGCCGCACGAGGTCGGCGTTGCCGGAGACGGGACCGCCGCCGGGCCCGGTGAGGGTGTCCTCCAGGCCGATGCGGGTCGGCAGGCCGAGCCGTCCGGCGAGGGCGACCATCGGCCAGCACAGCTCGCCCTCGCCGTGCAGGAGCCGCTCGCCGCGGACCCCGACCTCGTCGAGCCGCGCCAGGACCGCGAGGGCGTCGGTGGCCGGCGACATGATCTCGACGAGGACGCGGGGCAGGTCGTCCACGATGGACAGCGCCGAGGCGTCCTGCACGGTCCAGACGCCGGCCTCGACGGCGACGCCGAGTGCCCGCAGCGTGCCGGTCACGCCGGTGAAGCCCGGTTCGGCGACGTTCACCGACGCGAAGTCCGGCAGGTGTACCGGTGGCAGCCCCGCCCACGCGTCGAGGGCGCGCTGCCGGGCGCCGACGTCCCGGCCGGTGATCCACAGTCCCGTGGTGACCCCGACGGGGGTGGACGGGCACGCCGCGCGGACCGCGGCCACGGCGGCACCCACGTCGGCCGGGTCGAGGGACTCCTGCCCGTCCGGACCCCGGGGGTGCAGGTGCACGGCCTCGGCGCCGGCGGCCACGGCGTCCCGCGCCGAGGCGGCGAGCTCCGCGGGGGTGCAGGGCAGGCCGGGGTGCTCGCCGGGCCGGCGGCTCCCGTTCAGCGCGACCTTGATCCGGGCGATCGGGGACAGCACCGGACAAAGTTACGCAGTGCACTGACCCCCGACGGCCGGCGGGGGCCTTCGGGGGTCTGGAGTGCGGGGGGGGTGGGACTATGGGATGGCAGGGGGGTCCGACTGGTGCTGCGGCCGCCAGGTCCACACGCCCCCGGCGACGCCCACGGCGCAGATCGCCAGGACGGTGCCCGCGACGCTGCCGGCGGCCAGCCCGACGACGACGCCGAGGACCCCGGCAGTGGCGATGGCGACCGCGGTGATGCGGCGGGGTGTGACCCGGCGGGTCATCGCCCGGTTGAACCCGTTGACGAACCGCGTGTCATTGCGCAGTGCGGCTTCGATGTCCGCGAGCCGCTGCTGCTCGCTCTCGCTGAGCATGATGCTCAACCTCCTCCGACGGGCCTGCCCGGTGCGCGACGTGTACCCGCTCCGCTCGATGGTCACACACTTCTGCGGGTTTAGGGTCGGTCGATCGGCGCCAGTGGGAAACTCCCAGCCTGCGGGGTTGTGCCCAGACCGGGTAAATGCACCAAATGTCACTTCTGGCGACCTGCGAGGTGGTGGCCGGTGTGCCAAACTCTGCGGCGATACATGTGAGGCATGGGGAGGCAACGTGGATCCGTCGCAGCAGTGGCAGCACCCGCAGCAGGGTCAGCCGGGTCCGCAGTACCCGCAGCAGGGCCAGCCGCAGTACCCGCAGTACCCGCAGCAGGGTCAGCCGGTCCCGCCGCAGTACCCGCAACAGCCGCAGCCGCAGCAGCCGCAGCCGGGCTACCCGGGCCAGCCCTACTCGGCGCAGCCGTACAACATCGCGCCCAACTCCGCCGCGCCGTACAGCGGGCCGCCCGCGAACCCGTACACCCAGCCGGTCCCGTACGCGCCGCCGCCGCGCTCGCGCAACCGGCTCGTGCCGATCCTCATCGCCGGTGGGGTCGTGGTCGTCGTGCTGGTGGTGGCGATCGTCGTCGTCGCCCTCGGCCGGGACGACAAGAGCGACCCTGGCCCCGGCCCGGCCGTCGCGACGGCCTCGTCCTACGCCGGGCCGGTCGACCCGTGCCTCGTCGGCACCTGGAACCAGACCAGCTACCAGAAGGTCGTCGACCTGACGGGCACCGACGTCGACAAGCGCGAGAGCATCGGCAAGGTCAAGATGACCGGCAGCGGCAAGAAATGGACCATCAAGGCCGACGGCAGTGCCGTGGAGGACGACGCGAAGACGGTGTACAGCGGCAAGGACGACAAGGGCCGCAAGATCGACGCCACCTTCTCCGGCACCACCGACTGGGCGCTCAAGACGGTCGGCCGGACGATCGAGTTCGCCGGCAAGGAGAGCACGTCCTCGGTGGTCATCTCGGTCGACGGCCGCAAGGCCGGCACGATCAACCTCGAGCCCAACCTCGACCCGACCAACTACACCTGCGTCGGCGACGTGTGGCGCACCTCGAGCACCAGCGACCCCGACTCGTTCGCCCGCTACGACAAGGTCAAGTGATCTGACGCGAAACCCCTCGATTGGTGGAGCCCGTCGGGGGGTACAGCGACGGCATGACCTGGATTGCGCAAGTTTCGGACCGTGCGAAGGCGCGACTGACCACGGCCCGTCGCACGGGCGCGGTCCCCGAGTTCCGCCGTGAGGTGCCCGACCGGGACGTCCTCGTGGTCGACCAGCGCTCCACAGTGGACGACGGCATCCCGCACGGCGTGCGGGTGGCCGGCGCCTGGGCCTGGCGCATCGTGCTGTTCATCCTCGCCGCGTACCTGCTGCTCCGGCTGATCGGCGCGCTGCGGCTCATGGTCATCCCGGTCGTGGTGGCGCTGCTGCTCGCGGCGCTGCTGGAGCCGGCCGCGGCCGCGCTGCGCAACCGCGGCGTGCACCGCTCCCTCGCCGCCGGGCTCGTCCTCGTCGCCGGGCTCATCGTCGTCTTCGGCGGGCTCGGCATCATCGTGCAGACGTTCATCGCCCAGTTCGACAGCCTGTCGCAACAGGTCGCCGGCGGCATCAACGAGATCCGCGACTGGCTCGCCCGGGGCCCGCTGCACGTGTCGCGGCAACAGGTCGACGACGCCATGGCCGGGTTCAGCGACCAGCTGAAGTCCAACCGGGGCGCGCTCACCTCCGGTGCCCTGACCACCGCCACCACCCTCGGCGAGGTCCTCACCGGCTTCTTCGTGGTGCTGTTCACGCTGTTCTTCTTCCTCCGCGACGGCGGGCAGATCTGGGAGTTCCTCTGCCGCCTGCTGCCCCGCCCCGCGCGCCTGCCCGCCGCCCGGGCCGGGCACTACTCGTGGTTCACGCTCGTGTCGTACGTGCGGGCCACCGTCCTCGTCGCGTTCGTCGACGCCGTCGGCATCGGCATCGGCCTGGCGATCCTGCGGATCCCCCTGGCGCTGCCCCTGGCCGCGCTGGTGTTCCTCGGCGCGTTCATCCCCGTCGTCGGCGCGACCCTGTCCGGCGCGGTCGCGGTGCTCGTCGCCCTCGTCACCAAGGACCCGTTGCACGCGCTGCTCGTGCTCGCCATCGTCATCGCGGTACAGCAGCTGGAAGGCCACGTCCTGCAGCCGCTCATCATGGGGCGCGCCGTGTCCCTGCACCCGCTGGCGGTGATCCTCGCGATCACGACCGGCGTGGTCGCCGCCGGCATCGTGGGCGGTCTCGTGGCGGTGCCGCTGCTCGCGGTCGGCAACACCGCGATCCGATATCTGGTCGCCCATCCCGACGGCGAGCCGACCCCGGACAAGGAACCACCGGGCACCGAACCGTCCGAGGAGTCCGACGGCGGCCCCATCGCGTCCGAGCCGGCCGAGCCCACCCCGCCCCCGCCGGGCGAGGACCTGCCGGACGCGGAAACCTCCGGCAGCACCAGCGCGCGCGAGTAGGGTTGAGCCCGCACCGATCCCATCAGTGAGGAGCTGTCATGCCGCTGACCGGAGAGTACGCGCCAGGCGCCGCGGACTGGGCCAACGAGCAGGCCCAGCTGTTCGAGCGGTCCAACGGCGCCGAGGGCAACACGCTGCGCGGACGCCCGATCATCCTGCTCACCACCCTCGGCGCGAAATCCGGCAAGATCCGCAAGAACCCGCTGATGCGGGTCGAGCACGAGGGTGAGTACGCGGTCGTCGCGTCCGCCGGCGGCCAGCCGAGCCACCCCGTCTGGTATCACAACCTGGTCGCCCACCCGCAGGTGGAGCTGCAGGACGGCCCGGTGCGCAAGGACTACACCGCCCGGCTCGTCACCGGCGACGAGCGCACCGCGTGGTGGCGGCGGGCCAACGAGACCTGGCCCGACTATGACGGCTACCAGGCCAAGACCGACCGGGAGATCCCCGTCTTCGTGCTCATGCCCGCCAGCTGACCCGGGTGACCGACCCGGTCCTGCTCGCGCTGCTCGCCATGCAGCGCCACTCGTGGGAGCAGGGCGTCGCCGCGCACGCCCTGCTCGACCTCGGTCACACCGATCTCGCCCGCCGGCTCGCCCTCGACGCGGTCGTCCACCAGAGCGCGGACGGCCGCCTCGGCACGATGGGGGAGGAGTCCGGCTCGGTCAACGGCGCGGCCTGCGCCGAGCCGATCCTCGAGCACCCCGCCGTCGCGGCGCAGCTGGACTGGCTGCTGCGGCGGGCGCCGCGGGCCGCGGACGGCACGCTGTTCCACGTGATCGGCGGCCGCGAGGTCTGGGCCGACACCGTCTACATGGTGGTGCCGCTGCTCGCCGCGACCGGCCACCCCGACGAGGCCGTCCGGCAGGTGGAGGGCCACCGGACCCGGCTGTGCGGCGACGGGCTCTACGCGGCCCGCTGGGACGAGGACGCCGCCGCCCTGACCGGCGCGGAGCGCTGGGGGACCGGCAGCGGGTGGGTCGCCGCGGGCATCGCCCGGGCGCTGCGGCACGACCCGTCCCTCACCCCCGCCCTGGCCGGCCACGCCCGGGAGGTCGTCGACGCGTGCCTCGCACTGCGCCGCCCCGACGGACTGTTCGGCAACGTCCTTCCCGACCCCGCGTCGTTCACGGAGGCGAACGTCGCGCAGATGCTGGCGTACACCACCTGCACAGGCGTCGCCGACGGCTGGCTCCCGCCGTCATATGCGGCCGTGGGCCGCTCGCTGATCGCCGCGGTCGCGCCGCTGGTCTCCGAGGACGGCCTGGTCACGGGGGTGTGCGGCGCGCCGGCGTTCGACCGGCCCGGCACCTCGGCCGAGGCGCAGGCCTTCCACCTTCTCGCCCGGGCCGCCGCCGCGCGCCTGCCCTGATCCACCCGCGCGGGCGCGCTCCGGCGCTGGTTTCAGTCGGCGTCGCCGAGCGCGTCGGTGGCGTGGCGGCCGGCGGCGGTGGCCCGGTCCAGGAACTCGGCGAGCAGCTGCAGCTGTGCCTCGTCATACCCGGCGCACAGGTCGTCCATGGCCGCGTTCATCCCCGTGTACAGCTGGAAGATCTCAGCGTTGCGCTCCTTCAGGGCGCGGACCTGGACCGCCCGCCGGTCGGCCGGGTCCCGCTCGCGGGCGATCCAGCCGGCCTTCTCGAGACGGTCCAGGACGCCGGTCATCGTGGCCGGGTGCAGCCCGGCGCGCCGGGCGAGGGCGCTGGGGCTCGTCGGGCCGTGCCGGTTGATCAGGTCGAGGCAGTCGAAGTCGGCGTCCTTTACCCCGAGCCGCCCGCCGACCTGGTGGTTGAGCAGCGACAGCTGGATCGAAAGCTCCCGGAGCGACTCCTTGATGGCCGTCGTGGACCGCCGCCGCTGCCGCGGCCCGTCCACGGCGGGCCCATCGGAATGTGATACGGAACTCATATCATCTCGATCCCGGATCCAAATATTATGAGATCCATACGATATCGGTTGTCGAAGACACGATACCCGGAGGTATCTCATGATCCTGCTCACCGGTGCGACCGGCGCGATCGGCCGCCACCTGCTGCGCACCCTGACCGAGACCGGCGAGTTCGTGCGGGTCGTCACCCGCGGCGCCCCGCTGCCCGGCGTCGACTGCGTCGGCTCGATCCGCGAGGGACTTGCCGGCGCCTCCGCGGTGTTCCTGCACCCGCGGGTCACCGGCGGCGACGCGCCGGAGGTCATCGCCGCGGCCCGGTCCGCCGGGGTGCGGAAGGTCGTCGCGCTCACCGCGATCAACGTCGACGACCCGGAGGACCGGCAGCCGTCCCGGTTCGCCGGCGACCGCAACAAGGAGCTCGACGTGGCGGCGCGGGGCAGCGGCCTGGCGTGGACCTGCCTGCGCCCGTCGGCGTTCGCCGGCAACGCCGCCCGCGCGTTCGGGCCGCAGCTGCGGGCGGGTGACACGGTCCGGTACCCGTTCCGCGCGTTCGAGGAGTCCCTTGTGGACGAGCGCGACATCGCGGAGGTCGCGGCGCGGGCGCTGCGCGACGACGCGTTCGCCGGGCAGGTCCTGGAGCTGACCGGCCCGCAGTCGCTGACGCACGGCGAGCAGGTCGCGACGATCGCCGCCGTGCTGCGCCGCCCGCTGACCTTCGAGGAGGTGCCGCCCGAGGTCGCCGCCTGGCGCCTCACCCTGGCGGGGCTGCCGGAGGCGTTCGCCGGGGCGCTGATGGAGCGGTACGAGCGGCATCTCGACAAGCCGCAGCACCCGCCGACCGACGTGGTGGAGCAGGTCCTCGGCCGGCCCGCGACGCCGTTCGCCGGCTGGGTCGCGGACCACGCGGACGCGTTCTGACATGAGCGCCGCCCACCTCACCGTCGCGCTGGTCACGGCCGCGGCGAACCTGTTCTCCGGCACCTGCGCGGTCCTGCGGTTCAGGCCGATCCTGCCGGGCATGGCGGCGGCCGGCGTGCCGGTGTCGTGGCTGGCGTTCCCGATCGGCGTGCTGAAGCTGGCCGGCGCCGCGGGTCTGCTCGCCGGTCTCGCGGGGCCGGCGCCGCTCGGCACGGCCGCCGCCGCGGGCCTGGTGCTGTTCTTCGTCTGCGCCGTGTACACACATCTGCGGGCGGCCGACCTGTCGGCACAGTTCGGCCTGGCGATCGGCTTCCTGGCACTCGCGGTGGCGACGCTGGCCCTCGACCCGGCGCTGCACGTCGGCTAGCACCCTCGAACGCGGCCGCGGACCGTTCCGGCGAGCTGGGGCGGGCCGCTGCGGCCGCGGCGTGGTGGAGCGGGTCCTGCTGAGCGAGGGCGCTGCGGGGATCGTGACGTGTGCGGGTCCATCGACCCGGTCGAGGCGGAGCGCGCGACGGGCGCCGCGCCGGTCGTCCGGGACCCGCACGCGAGGTTCGGGCCGCGGGCCGGTGTCGAGGGGGCGGCCGACATCCTGTGGACGTCGACCGCTCCGGACGTGGTGCCGCGTGTGGTGCGTCGCCGCGGCTGGTCGTCGGACCGTTCCGAGCGCCGGCTCGCCGAGACCATGGCCGACGCGGTCCCGCCCCGCCCCGGGCCGCCCGCCGCGGCCGGGCAGGTCCTGCTCCGCCCCGGGCCGCCCGCCGCGGCCGGAGAGGTCCCGCCGCGGCGCCCGGCCGGTGCGGGCGGCGGTGCGGGTGGCGGTGCGGGCGGCGGTGCGGGCGGCGGTGCGGGCGGCGGCGCGGGTTGCCGCCGGTCGTGCGCCGGACCGCCGCTCCCCGGAGTTGCGCCCGTCGCGTGGGCGGGCGCGTCGGGGACGTCACCGGGTCATGCGGCGAGGGCGGCGTAGGCGCCGTCGGCCTGCAGGAGGGTGGTGTGGGTGCCCTGCTCGACGACGCGGCCGTGGTCGATGACGAGGATCTGGTCGGCGTCGCGGACGGTGCTGAGGCGGTGGGCGATGGTGATGGTGGTGCGGCCCTCGGTGAGGGTCTCGAAGGCGCGCTGGACGGCCCGTTCGGTCTCGGTGTCCAGGGCGCTGGTGGCCTCGTCGAGGACGAGGATGCGCGGGTCGCGCAGCAGGGTGCGGGCGATGGCGATGCGCTGCTGTTCGCCGCCGGAGAAGCGGTAGCCCCGGGAGCCGACCATGGTGTCGTAGCCGTCGGGGAGGCGGGTGATGAGGTCGTGGATCTGCGCGGCCTTCGCCGCCTCGACGAGCTCGGCGTCGGTGGCGCCGGGCTTCGCGTAGCGCAGGTTCTCGCGGATGGTGGTGTGCAGCAGGTAGGTCTCCTGGCTGACGACGCCGACGACCGCGGCGAGGTCGGTGAGGCGGACGTCGCGCAGGTCGACGCCGTCGATGGTGACGCGGCCGCCGGTGGGGTCGTGGAGCCGGGCGATGAGCGCGGCGATGGTGCTCTTGCCGGAGCCGGTCTCGCCGACCAGGGCGAGTGAGCTGCCGGCGGGCACGTCGAGGCTGATGCCGGCGACGGCGGCGGCGTCGCTGCCGGGGTAGCTGTAGGTGACGTCCTCGAAGCGCAGGTGGCCGCGGGTGCCGGTGCGGGGCAGCGGCACGGGCTGCGCGGGGTCGTCGACCTCGACGGGCAGGTCGAGGTATTCGAAGATCCGCGCGAAGAGCGCGAGGGAGCTGGTGAGGGAGACGCCGACGCCGAGCAGGCCCATGAGCGGCCGGAAGAGCGCGGACTGCAGGGCGGTGAAGGCGACGAGGGTGCCGATGCTGAGCGAGCCGGCGGTGGGCGGGAGCCCGGCGCTGAGGTAGATGACGGCGGGGATCGCGGCGAAGATGATGTTCATCGACGCCATCCGCCAGCGGCCGGCGAGCTCGGAGCGCAGCTCGAGGTCGATGAGCCGGGTGGACGAGCCGGTGAACCGGTCGACGAGGGCGGCGCCGGCGCCCATGGTCTTGCTGAGGCGCACGCCGCTGACGGAGAGGCCTTCCTCGATGGTGACGTTGAGGTCGGCGAGCTCCCGCTGGCGCTGTGCGGTGATCTCGCGGCGCATCCCGGCGACCTTGCGGGTCAGGTAGATCGCGGGGGGCAGCACGACGAGGGAGACCAGCGACAGCCGCCAGGAGAGCGCGGCCATGGCGACGGCGGTCGTGACGGTGGTGGTCAGGTTGGAGGCGACGGAGGTGGCGGTGGAGGTGACCACGCTCTGCATGCCGCCGATGTCGTTGGTGATCCGGGACTGGACCTCGCCGGTGCGGGTGCGGGTGAAGAACCCGACCGACTGGCGCTGGAGGTGGGTGAAGACGTCGACGCGGAGCCGGTGCATGACCTGCTGGCCGACCCTGGTGGAGATCCAGGTCTGGACGACGCCGAGCGCGGAGGTGACGGCGGCGACGCCGACCATGCCGGCGACGAGCCAGCCGAGCAGCGTGGTGTCCCGTTCGGGGAGCGCGACGTCGATGACCTCGCGGAGCAGGAACGGGGCCGCGCCGCCGAGGGCGGAGGAGATGACGATGATCGCGACGACCGTGGTCAGGGGGCCGCGGTGGGGGGTGAAGAGCCTGCCGATGCGGGCGAGGGAGACGGTCCTGGCGCGTTGCTTGTCGGCGGCGCTGACCTCGCGGGTGCGTGGGGGCCGGGTCGGGTGTCGGGGTTCCAAGGGGGCTCACCTTCTGTCGGGGACAATGTTGAGGTTACCTCACTATGAGGCTCCAACACCAACCCCTGCTACCGTATTCCCGTGGAAGATGCCGAGCGGCAGGGGGACGAGAGTCTCGCCGAGGTGTTCTGGAGCGTCGCCCGACGGCTGCGGCACATGACCCACGAGACGCTCCAGCCGATCGGGATCACCCCGGGGCAGTCCCGTGCGGTGGCGGTGCTCGTGCGGCACGGCGTCATGCGCCTCAGCGAGCTGTCGGACCACCTGCGGATCGCGCCGCGCTCGACCACCGAGGTCGTCGACGGGCTGCAGGAGCGCGGTCTGGTCGAGCGGCGCCCCGACCCGGCGGACCGTCGCGCCACCCTCGTCGCGCTGACCGAGGCCGGTCAGGCCACCGCGGAGGCGATCAGGGCCGCCCGGCACGCCGAGGCCGAGCGCTTCTTCGCCGCCCTCGACGCCGACGACCGCGCGACGCTGGGACGGATCCTCAGGACGCTGAAGCCCTAGCCAGGAACAGGGCGCGCTCGCGTTCGTTGCCGGTCAGGGCCGCCGCCCGGGCGAACTCGGCCCGGGCCTCCTCCCGGCGGTCGAGGCGCTCGAGCAGGTCACCGCGGGCCGCCGGCAGATACGGGTAGCCCGTGAGGGCGCCGTCGAGCTCGTCCAGCAGGGCCAGGCCGGCCGCCGGGCCCCCGTCCGGCCCAGGGGCCATGCCGACCGCGACGGCGAGGTTCAGCCGTACCACGGCGGACGGCGCGACATGCGAGAGCAGCTGATACAGGGCGACGATCCTCGCCCAGTCGGTGTCCTGCGGGCGCAGCGCCCGGGCGTGGCAGGCGGCGATCGCGGCCTGCAGGCCGTAGGGGCCGAGCGTGCCGAGCGTCTCCGCCGCCGACAGCGCCGCCAGGCCGCGGCGGATCAGCAGCCTGTCCCACAGCCGCCGGTCCTGGTCCATGAGCAGCACCGGCGTCCCGTCGGGCGCCGTCCGCGCCCGGATCCTGGCCGCCTGCAGCTCCATGAGCGCGCACAGCCCGTGCACCTCCGGCTCGCGCGGCAGCAGGCCCGCGAGGACCCGGCCGAGGCGGATCGCCTCCTCGCACAGCTGCGGCCGGGCCCAGTCGTCGCCGGCGGACGCCGAGTAGCCCTCGTTGAAGATGAGGTAGACCACGCCGAGGGTGGCGCTCAGCCGGGCCGGCAGCTCCGCGGGGGAGGGCAGCTCGAACTCGACGCCCGTGAGCGCCCGCTTGGCGCGCAGGATCCGCTGCGACACGGTCGCCTCGGTGGTCAGGAACGCCCGGGCGATGGCGCCGGTGCCGAGCCCGCCCAGCGTCCGCAGGACGAGCGCCACCTGCGACTCGGTGGTCAGCGCCGGGTGGCACGCGGTGAGGATCAGGCGCAGCAGGTCGTCCTGCACGTGGTCGTCGACGTCCGGCACGTCGTCGAAGGCCCCGGCGAGCGCCGGGTCGGTGGCGCCGATGACGGCGAGCTTGCGCTCGTGGTTGGCGCGGCGGCGCAGCACGTCGACGGCGCGGTGCTTCGCCGTCGCCATCAGCCACGGGCCGGGGTCGTCGGGCACGCCGCGCTCCGGCCACTGCTCCAGGGCGATGACCAGCGCGTCCTGGGCGAGCTCCTCGGCGAGGCCGACGTCGCGCACGATCCTGGCCAGCCCGGCGACGAGCCGTGCCGACTCGATCCGGAAGACCGCCTCGACGGTGTCGCGTACGTCCACAACGGCTGATTATGCGGCGACGGGGGTCACCGGCTCCAGCTCCGGCGTGAAGAGGACCACGCGGTTGCGGCCGCGCAGCTTCGCCGCGTACATGGCGACGTCGGCGTGGCGCATCAGGTCGCCGACGCGGGTGCCCCGGTCCGCGATGCCGACGCTCGCCCCGACGGTGACGGACCCGTCGCGGACCGGGATCGGCACGGCGACGGCGGCGATGACCCGCTCCGCCAGGTCGCCGGCCGCGTCCGCCGGGACGAGCAGCGCGAACTCGTCGCCGCCCATCCTGGCGACCAGCGCGTCCCCGGCGCACCCGGCGAGCCGCTCGGCGATCGTGGTGAGGACCCGGTCGCCGGCCTCGTGGCCGTGAGTGTCGTTCACCGGCTTGAAGCCGTCGAGGTCCACGTACAGCAGCGCCACGGGCCGGTCGGGCCGGTCGGCGCCGGCGTCCGCCGAGAGGCGCCGCTCCAGGGTGTCCAGCAGCAGCGCGCGGTTGGGCAGCCCGGTCAGCGGGTCGTGGTACGCCCGGTGCCGCAGGTCCTCGACGACCTCGGCGAGGCGCTGGTTGAGCCGCCGGTTGTCGCGCAGGGCGAGCACCTGCCGGCCCAGGATCAGCACCGTCATCAGGATCATGAGCAGGAACAGGACCCCGTCGACGCGGCCGCCCCGCACCGCGAACTCGACGACGCCGGTGAGCAGCGCCGCCCCGAACGGCACGTAGGGCAGGTGGTCCCAGGTCCGCTCCGCGGTGACCAGGTTGGCGTTGCCGTCGATCTCGCCGGCCCGGGGCGCGGCGATGCCGACGAACGCGAAGCCGAGGAACCAGCCGAGGTCGGTGACGCCGCCGGGCTCGTACGTGCCGGCGAACACCTGCGACGCGTACGCCGTGTCCGCGGCGAACACGGCGAGGAGCCCGGCCGCCGCGACCGCCACCGACCGGCGGCGCGGGCCGCGGGTCTCGTAGAGCATCAGCAGGGTGATGCTGCCGATGAGCACGTCACCGAGCGGGTAGGTGGCGGCGCTGAACGCCGCCGTCCCGCCGTCGCTGGCCCGGTACAGCGGCCCGACGACGACCGCCCAGCTGATGAAGCACAGGCTGGTCGCCATGATGAACCCGTCGAGGACCGCGCGGACCGAGCCGAGCCGGCGGGTCGCCGCCATCCCGGCCGCGCCGGTCGCCATCAGCAGGATCGCCGCGTCGAACGTCGCGGTCGCCAGCTGCGCCGGCCCGGTCAGCCACACCAGCTGCCCCACCGACCAGAGGCCGAACCCGGCGGCGAGCAGCCGCAGCCCGGCCCGCATCCGGCCGCGCGCCCGCCGGGCCGACCGGAGCCAGCGCAGCCCGACGCCGAAGGTCAGCGCGCAGGTGGCCCAGCCGATGACGGAGCCGCCGGGGTGCCCGACCGCGACGGTGAAGAGCGCGAAGGTGACGATCAGGGCGACCGTGGTCTCGCGGAGGCGTGGCGCTGCGCGCATGTGCCCACCTCCTGCCGCGTCGCCGGTTCGACGCCGTCCTATCGGCGCGGCGGACCGGATCCGCGCGAAACGTGGCACGGCTCATATCGGTACCAGCGCTCCGGGTGAGCCCACGGGATGATCTATTCCATCCCCTTCTTCCCCGGCGTCCAGAACGGCTTCGTCAGCACCGACCGGCGGGGCCAGCCGCGCTCCTGGACCAGGTGCCGCTTGACCGCCTGCACGTCGCGGGCCTCGCCGGCGATGTACGCCATGCCGGGCCCGGCGGGCAGGTCCAGCGCCTCGACGGCGGCGAGGAGGCCGCCGCGGCCGGTCCAGTCGACGGCGCCGGGCAGCGGCAGCCGGTCGGCGTCGTCGCCGCACTCCACGACCGCCCGGCCGGTGCTGCCCGCCGGCAGTGCCCGCAGCATCGCGCCGAACGCGACCGACGCGGTCTCCTCCCCGGCGAACAGGTGCCACGGCGCCGGTCGCAGCACGAAGTCGCCCTTCGGCCGGCTGAGCAGCACCTCGGCGCCGGGCGCGGCGGCGGCGAGCCAGCGGGCGCCGGGGCCGTCGCCGTGCAGCAGGCCCTGCAGCTCGACCGCGTCGTCGTGCCGGTCCCAGACCGAGTAGGTGCGCAGCAGCGGCGCGAGCGCGGTCGCCGGGCCGACGTCGACGCGGACCTGCTGGCCGGGCTGCCACCCGGCGGTCCGCAGCGGCTCGGCGCGCAGCACGATCCGCCGGAAACGCCCGGTCGCGGTGACGTCCTCGACGGTGGCGCGGACGAACAACAGCTCCAGCAAACGGTTCTTCACGGCGCAGACGGTACGCCTGCGGGCGCGTTCGCGGCGGAGGGGAAATCCGCTGTCGGGGCGCCGCCCGGCATGGCAGGTTCGACCGTGTGACCGAGTACCTGCGCCTCAACCGCGCCCAATGGGACGAGCGCGCCCCCGCGCACGCCGCGTCGCCCGGCTACTTCCGGCAGCGGTTCGTCGACGACCCCGCCCACCTCAGCAAGGTCGTCCGCTTCGACCTGCCGCGCCTCGGCGACGTCCGCGGGCTGCGGGCCGTGCACCTGCAGTGCCACATCGGCACCGACACGCTGTCCCTGCACCGCCTCGGCGCCGACGTCACCGGGCTCGACTTCTCCGGCGCGTCCCTGGCCGAGGCCCGCTCGCTCGCCGCCGAGACCGGCGCGGACATCGGCTACGTCGAGGCCGACGTGTACGACGCGCCGCGGGTCCTGGCGGAGGGCACCTTCGACCTCGTGTACACCGGCATCGGCGCGCTGTGCTGGCTGCCGGACGTCCGCCGCTGGGCAGGCGTCGTCGCCGCGCTGCTGAAGCCCGGCGGCCGGCTGTTCCTGCGGGAGGGGCACCCGATGCTGTGGGCCGTCGACGAGACCCGCCCGGACGGTGTGCTCGCGATCGACCAGGCGTACTTCGAACGGGTCGAACCGCTCGTCTGGGACGAGGACGGCACGTACGTGCAGACGGACACCGTCTTCCAGAACACGACCACCCACCAGTGGAACCACGGCCTCGGCGAGATCGTCACCGCCGTCATGGAGGCCGGCCTGGACCTCACCATGCTCCAGGAGCACGACAGCGCCCCCTGGGACGCGCTGCCCGGCCGCACCACCGAGGACGGGCACGGCGAGCACCGGCTCACCGACCGTCCGTGGCGGCTGCCGCAGACGTACACCCTCCAGGCCCGGAAACGGTGACCTTCTAGAATCCGGGTTCCGCCGTTTCTCATCCTGGGAGTGCCGCTGTGTCCGCATCCGTTTCCGAGGCCGCGCGCGCGGCGCGGGCCGCCGCGCCCTCCCTGGCGGCCGCGCCGGCCGAGACGATCGACGACGCGCTGCGCGGCATGGCCCGCCGCCTGGTCACCGCCCGCGACGAGATCCTCGCCGCGAACCGTGAGGACCAGGAGCGGGCCGCCGCCGACGGGATGAGCGGCGGGCTGCTCGACCGGCTGAAGCTCGACGAGACCCGCCTCGCGGCGATGGCCGAGCAGCTGGACATCCTCGCCGGGGTCGGGGCCGAGCCGGCCCGGCGCACGATCCGGTCCCTCGGCGGCGGCCTGGTGCTGCAGGAGTGGCGCCGGCCCGTCGGGGTGATCGGCGCCAACTACGAGGCCCGGCCCAACGTCACCGTCGACGTCGCCTCCCAGCTGGTCAAGTCGCAGAACGCGGGCGTGCTGCGCACCGGCTCCGCCGCCCTGGCCTCCGCGGTCGCGCTCATGGACGGCGTCGTCGCGCCCGCGCTCGCCGAGGCCGGCCTCGACCCCGCCGCCGTGCAGCTGGTGCGGGCGAAGGGCCGCGAGTCCGCGGAGGCGCTCGTCTCGCAGGCGGGGCTCATCCCGCTCGTCATCCTGCGCGGCAGCGGCGACAGCACCCGCAGCCTCGCCGAGCGCGCCGCCCTGCACGGCGTGCGGACCCTCGCCCACGCCGACGGCGGCGGCGTCCTCTACCTCGACGAGGCCGCCGACCCGGCGAAGGCCGCCGCGCTGATCGACGCCGGTCTCGACCGGCTCGGCGTGTGCAACCGGCTCAACCTGCTGCTCGTGCACGCCGCGAGCTGGGACGCGACCGTCCCCGGGATCGTCGCCGCGCTCGCCGCCCGCACCCCGTCGATCACCGCGTCGCTGCCGCCGCACAGCCACGCCCTCGGCTACGAGTGGGCCCTCGACTCGGCCGGCGAGGCGACGGTGACGATCGCCCCGGTCTCGGGTGTCCAGGAGGCGGCCCGGGTCGCCAACGACGAGACGTCCGGGCTGGCCGCCGGGATCGTCACCGAGTCCGCCGCCGCCGCGCGGGAGTTCCTCGCCGCCTACGCCGGGACCGGCGCGTTCTGGAACGCGACGACCCGGCTCCTCGACGGTTTCAAGCTCCTCGCCCTGCCGGAGACCGGCATCAACATCGACCGGGTGCCGGGCCCGCGGGGTCCGGTGACCTTCCGTGACCTTTCGCTGCGCCAGTACGTGGTCGTGCCCGCCGACCGGGCGGACGACCTGGCCGGCTAGGCGGACCGGTCAGGCGGCGGCCGTCGCGGCGGTGATCGTGGCGACCTCGGCAGGGGTCAGCGCGATCGTCGCCGCGGCCACGTTGGACTCCAGGTGGTCGACGGACCCGGTGCCCGGGATCGGCAGCATCGCCGGCGACCGGGCGAGCAGCCACGCGAGCACCAGCTGCCGGGTGCCGATGCCGTAGCGCGCGGCGATCTCCTCGACGGCGACCACCCCGTCGAGGTTCTGGATCGGCGCCCACGGCAGGAAGACGATGCTCTCCTGCTCGCACAGGTCGACGATGGACTCCGAGCCGCGGTCGCCGACGTTGTACCGGTTCTGGATCGACACGACCGGCGTGAGCCGCTGGGCGGCCCGCAGCTGCTCCTCGGTGACGTTGGACAGGCCGATGTGGCGGATCTTGCCGGCGTCCTTGAGCTCCACGAGCGCGCCGATCGACTCCTCCAGGGGCACGTCCGGGTCGGGGCGGTGGAACTGGTACAGCGGGATCTGCTCCAACCGGAGCCTGCGCAGGCTGCCGTCCAGGGCGCGACGCAGGTGCGCCGGGTCGCCGTTGGACGTCCACACGCCGGGGCCGGGCCGCTCCAGGCCGCCCTTGGTGGCGATGACGAGGTCGTCGGAGTAGGGATGCAGCGCCTCGGCGATCAGCTCCTCGCTGACGTCGGGCCCGTAGGAGTCGGCGGTGTCGATGAACGTGACGCCGAGCTCGACGGCGCGGCGCAGGACGGCGACGGCGTCGGCGCGGCTGGGCGGGTCGCCCCAGATGCCCTCGCCGGTGATGCGCATGGCGCCGAAGCCGAGCCGGTTGACGGTCAGGTCACCGCCGACGTCGATGGTGCCGGCCGCCCCGGCGTGCGCGCTGATCTGCTCTGACATGCGGATGCTTCTCCTCGTCGGACGAGTGTCGCGGGCAACCGTCCAAACGTAGCGCTGTGGCGAAGTACCGCTGGATTAGCCGCGAGGGGTATGGGTAAGGTGACCCTCCTCACGCCAACCGTTGGGAGTGATCCGATGAACGCACAGGACCCGACCGGGGTGGACCCCGACAGCCCGGAGGGCCGGGCCCGGGCGGCCGCGCGGCGCGAGTATGAGCAGGCGCAGAGCCGCGCCGTGCACGAGCAGCGCGGCGGGCGCATCGACGACGGTGCCGTCGACTCCACCGGTCAGCTGGTCCGCGAGCCGCGCCGCGCGACTCAGCTCGACGAGGACATCTGACGCTCGCGTTTCACCGCGTACATGCGGGCGTCGGCGCGCCGTAGCAGCGTCTCGGCGGCCTTCGGGTCCCCGTCGACGACGCCGACGCTCGCCCGCACCCGCAGCGCGTGACCGTCGACGAGGACCGGCATGTCCAGCAGGTCCAGGAACGCGCGGGCGACGGCGCCGGCGGTCGCCGCGTCGGATCCCGGCAGCAGCACCGCGAACTCGTCGCCGCCGATGCGGGCCGCCGTCCCCGCGGCGGGCACGCTGGCGGCGAGCCGCTCCGCGACCCCCACGAGCACCGCGTCACCGGCGTGGTGCCCGTGGGTGTCGTTGATCATCTTGAAGTCGTCGAGGTCGACGAGGAGCACCGCCGCGACCGCGGCACCGGCGGTGTGGCCGGACCGGTGCCGGGCCGCCGCGGCCAGCCGCGCGTCGAACAGCGCCCGGTTCGCCAGCCCCGTCAGGCCGTCGTGGGTCGCCTGGTGCCGCAGCTCGTCCTGCAGCAGCCGGGCCTGGGTCGCGTCGCGGGCGTTGCTGACGTAGCCGCCGACGCTCGGCAGGTGCAGCAGGTTGCGGCTGACGACGTCCAGCCACCGCCAGGAGCCGTCGGCGTGCGCGTAGCGGACCTGATAGCTCACCGACGCGTTGGGGGTGGCCCGCAGCGTGTCCATCGCCGCCGCGAACGCCGGCAGGTCCTCGGGGTGCACGTGCGAGACGACGGTCGTGCCGAGCACCGCGGCCGGTGACTTGCCCAGCAGCCGCTCCGTCGCCGGGGTCACGTAGGTCAGCGCGCCGGCCGCGTCGACGATCGAGGTGATGTCGGTGGAGTGGGCCAGCAGCGACCGGACCCGTTCCTGCTGCGCGCCGAGCTCGGCGAGCAGCGCCGCGTTCTCCCGGAACGCGAGCAGCTGCCGGGCCACGACGAGCGCGGTCGTCGCGGCGAGCCCGCCGAGCAGCAGCCACACGCCGGGGCCGAGCCCGTCGTGCACGACGATCGGCAGCGCGGCGAAGAGCCCGACGAGGGTGGTGTACGGCAGCAGGCTGTGGGGCCGCCGGGCGCGGTGCGCGGTCCGGTGCGGGTCGAGCCGCACCGAGTGCTCCTGCAGCCGCGGCCCGATCGCGAGCAGCGTCGCCGGCAGGATCTGCGCGGCGAGCAGCAGCTGCAGGTGCCGGCCGTCGGCGGTGACGAGCGAGCCGGTGACGCCCTGGATGGCGGCGGCCGCGATCATCGGCGCGGCCGCGGTCACCGACAGCGGCGCGTTGCCGCTGAGCACGAGCTTCACGGCGGCGAACGCGGCGAACGCGACGATGACCGCGCCGAGCAGCATCGCCGGCGGTGACCCGCCGGAGTGCGGCAGGAGCAGCAGCCAGATGAGCACCCCTGCGCCGATCAGCACGGACCCGGCGTCCAGCCAGAACCGCACGCTCGTCAGCGGCGCCGGGTGGGACAGCATGACCCAGATCAGCCAGCACGCCCCGGCGAGGACCGCGACCGCCTGGAACGGGTTCGGCACGGCCGCCGCCGGCCCGGGGTGCTGCCACGCGACCGCGACCTGGCTGAGGTCGCCGACGACGAAGAACACGGCGGACTGCGCGGCCCGCCGCCAGAACCGGCGCGCGTCCTGCGCCAGCTCCGGCATGGCCGCGACCCGCCGCGCGAAGACCCAGATGAGCAGGTCGTTGAGCGGCAGCACGGACCAGAACAGCCGCACCCCGCCGGCGCCGGTGAGCAGGAGGCCGACGACGACCGTGGAGGCGGCGACCAGCGCGATGAGCGCCGTGTCCCGCCGCAGCCGCCCGATCACGGGGTCAGCACGGGGTTGAGGTGCAGGAACGCGGCGTCGACCTGCGCGACCGGGCCGGGCTTGGCGAAGTGGTACCCCTGCGCGAGCCGGCAGCCGAGGTCGTGCAGCAGCCGCGCCTGCTCCGGCGTCTCGATGCCCTCGGCGATCGCGGGCAGCTGCCGGCTCGTCCCGAGCTGCAGCACCGCCCGGGTGAACGCGTGGTCGTCGCCGGTGACGTCGGCGTCCACCGGCACGAACGACCGGTCGATCTTCAGGATGTCGACGGGCAGCTGGGTCAGGTACGACAGCGACGAGTACCCGGTGCCGAAGTCGTCGATCGCGACCCGGATCCCGTGCTCACGCAGCCCGTCGAGCGCGGCGAGCAGCGGCGCCGCGTCGTCGGCGACCCCGACGAACACCGACTCGGTGATCTCCAGGACGAGGGCGGACGCGGGCAGCCCGGTCCGGGCCAGGGTGCGCAGCACCTGGTCGGCGAAGCCCGGCTCGGCGAGCTGCCGCACCGACACGTTCACCGTCAGCGACGTGCCGTGCCGGTCGTGCCAGGTCTTCGCGTCGCGGCACGCCTGCTCCAGCACCCACGCGCCGATCGGCACGATCATGCCGGTCTCCTCGGCGACGGGGATGAAGTCCAGCGGCGGCACCGGCCCGGTCGGCGGCGTCCAGCGCAGCAGCGCCTCGACGGCGACGATCCGCGCCGACGGCAGCTCCACGACGGGCTGGTAGTGCACCGCCAGCTCGCCGCGTTCCACGGCGTGCCGCAGCCCGGCGCTGACGCGGGTGAACGTCTCGCGGGCCGTGCGCAGCTCCGGCCGGTAGACGCTGACCCGGTCCCGGCCGGACCGCTTCGCCGCCCGCAGCGCCAGCTCGGCGTCGGCGACGGCGTCGCGGGGTGCCGCCTTGGCCGTCAGGTGCACCAGGCCGAGGCTCGCCGTCAGGTGCACCGTCCGCGTGCCGCCCTCCGCCGGCGACGTCAGGGCAACCGTGAGGGGCGCCTTCAGCTCGGTGCGCAGGTGCTCGGCGAGGTGCGCGGCCCGCAGGTCGTCGACGTCCTCCACGAACAGCGCGAACTCGTCCCCGCCGAGCCGGGCGAGGGTGTCGGCGGGCGCGGCCAGGTCCCGCAGCCGGGCGGTGAGCGCGACGAGGACGTCGTTGCCGAAGCCGTGCCCGTGCGCGTCGTTGACGTCGGTGAAGCGGTCCAGGTCGAGCAGGATCAGCGCGTGCCGGCCCTGCTCGGCCCGGGTCAGCGCCCACTCCATGCGCTGGGTGAGCAGCGCCCGGTTGGCCAGGCCGGTCGTCGGGTCGTGCAGCGCGCCGTGCCGCAGCTGGTGCTCCAGGGCCTCCCGCTCGGCCAGGGCGTCGGTGAGCTCCCGGCCGCGGCGTTCGAGCTCACCGGCGTGCAGGTCGAGCTCGTCGGAGCGGCGCTGCGCGACCCGGGCCAGGCCGCCGAGGCGCAGCACGAGCAGCAGCGACAGGGTGGCCGAGACCAGCGCCGGCACGAAGAGGTGGTCGTTGTCGCTGGTACCCCGCTGCACGACGAACGCCAGCGGCCCGACGAGGACGGCGCCGGCGAACATGACGACCCGCGGGCGGGACGCCACCTCGCTGTCCGCGTGCCGCTGCTCCCCGGCGTCCCCGGGCCGGGTCCGCTGCAGCCCGGCGAGCCCGAGCGCCAGGTACGACAGCAGCCACAGCGCGTTGTCCAGCAGGGCGACGGACCGGGTGGCGCCGGTCGCCGCGTGGGCGAAGAAGATGAAGTTGCCGGCCAGCAGCAGCCCCACGCCGAGCAGGACGAGCCGGTTCGCCGGGTTGCGCATGGCGTCGGCGAACAGCACCCGCACGCCGGCCGCGAACAGCACCAGGTCGCACACCGGGTACAGCAGGGCCAGGGCCGTCGCGCCGCCGGACCGGGCCGGGTCGGCGTGGTGCAGGTAGGGGTGCACCAGCATCAGCCAGTGGATGAGCGCCAGCCCGGCGGCGATGATCGACGCGTCCAGCAGGGCCGTGCGGGTCCGTCCGCCGGCGGCCCGGACCAGGCCGGCGAGCAGCAGCCCGTACGAGAGCAGGTAGCCGGCGTCGTTCCAGGACGGGAACGGGACCGCCCCGGCGTGCCGCAGGTCCTCGGCGATCCACACGACGTCGGCGGCGAGCCGCACCGCGAACCCGAGCGCGATCAGCCGCCACGCCGCCGCGACCCGCCCGCGGTCCCGCCACACCCGCGCGAGCAGCGGCGACGCGCAGACGATCGCGGTCAGCAGCCAGATCACGTGGTGGAGCCGGCCCTCGGTCATCGACGAGGCCGCGATCCCGGCCGTTCCGGCGGTGAGCAGCACCCATCTCGTTGTGTGCACGCGCGCCTCCTGTCGGTGATCCCATTCGAGTCCACCCGCGGGGGGTTGCGTCCGGGTTGCCCGCCGGGTTGCCGTGTGGTTCGCCGGTGATCCGGGAAAGGGACAGGTATGCGGTGTCTGAGTGGGAGGTACCGCCTCGGCCCGAAACTGGGCCAGGGCGGCATGGCGAGTGTCTGGCGTGCGCACGACGACGTCCTGGACCGGGACGTCGCGGTCAAGCTCCTCACCCCCGAGCACGCCGCCGACCCCGAGGCGTTCCTCCGCGCCCGCAACGAGGCCCGCTCCGGCGCCCGCTTCGCCCACCCCAACGTGGTGGCCGTCTACGACTTCGGCACGTCCCGCCGCGGCGGCCGGGGCACCGCGTACCTGGTCATGGAGCTCGTCGAGGGCCCGCTGCTCGTCGAGGCGATGCGCGACGGGCCGCTGGACTGGCAGGTCGCCGGGCGGATCTGCGCGGAGGTCGGCGCCGGGCTCGCCGCCGCGCACGGCCACGGCATCGTCCACCGCGACGTGAAACCGGCCAACGTCGTGCTCACCGCCACCGGCGCGAAGATCCTCGACTTCGGCGTCGCCGCCCGCATCGGCCACCCGTCGGAACGGATCCTGTTCGGCACCCCCGCCTACCTCGCCCCGGAACGGCTCGAAGGCGCCCCGGCGAGCCCCGCCACCGACGTGTACGCCATCGGGGTGCTGCTCTACCAGTGCCTGACCGGCCGCATCCCGTGGCCGGTGGACACCGACGAGCAGGTCCTGCACGCCCACCGCTTCACCCCGCCGTCCGACCTGCCGCCGATCGCCGGGTTGCCGCCGGAGATCGCCGAGCTGTGCGCCGCCAGCCTGTCGAAGGTCCCCGAGTGCCGGCCGACGGCGATCGCCCTGGCGCTGATCCTCGCCGCCGCCGTCGACGTGTCCGTCCACGTCCCGCCGGTGCTGACCCACCGGCCCGTCCCGGACGCCGCCGTCCTCGACGCGCCCACGCTCGCCGTCTAGGCATGCCCGGGAGCGCTGTCATCGGATGAATCGTGGACCTCGGACGCTTGTGTTTCGTGCCTGCGGACTGGTAGACATCAAACCTCCGATGTATCTGGGGGTCTTGTGCGAGGAGAATTTGACGGGCTCGCCGCCGTCGTCACCGGCGGCGCCTCCGGGATCGGGCTGGCCACTGCCCTGCACCTGGCCGGGCGCGGCGCCAAGGTCGCGTGTCTCGACCTGCGCCCCGACGGGCTGCCCGAGCCGCTGATCGGGATCGCCGCCGACGTGGCCGACGACGCGACCGTGCGGGCCGGCGTCGCGGCCGCCGCCGAGCGCCTCGGCGGGATCGACATCCTGGTCAACAACGCCGGCATCGGTGCCATCGGCACCGTCGAGACCAACAGCGACGAGGAGTGGCACCGGGTCCTCGACGTCAACGTGGTCGGGCTCGTGCGCGTCAGCCGCGCCGCGCTGCCGCACCTGCGCCGCTCCGCGCACCCCGCGATCGTCAACACCTGCTCCATCGCCGCGCACGCCGGGCTGCCCGACCGCGCGCTGTACAGCGCCAGCAAGGGCGCCGTCCAGGCGCTGACCGCCGCGATGGCCGCCGACCACGTCCGCGAGGGCATCCGGGTCTGCTGCGTCAACCCCGGCACCGCCGACACGCCGTGGGTGCGCCGGCTCCTCGCCCAGGCCGCCGACCCCGACGCGGAGCTCGCCGCGCTCAAGGCCCGGCAGCCGACCGGCCGCCTGGTCAGCGCCGAGGAGGTCGCGCACGCCATCGCCTATCTCGCCAGCCCCCTCGCCGGCGCGACCACCGGCACCGTGCTGTCCGTCGACGGCGGCATGCACGGGCTGCGGGTCAGGCCGCCGAGATGAGGCTCGGGCTGGGCTGCGCGCAGCTGGGCAACCTCTATCACGAGATCGGCGACGACCGGGCCCGCGCGACCGTCGACGCCGCCTGGGACGCCGGGGTCCGCGCCTTCGACACCGCGCCGCACTACGGTCTCGGGCTGTCCGAGCGGCGGCTGGGCGAAGCGCTGCGGGGGCGGCCGCGCGAGCGGTACACCGTCAGCACCAAGGTCGGCAGGCTCCTCGTCGGCGACCCGTCCTACGCCGGCGGCATGGACACCGAGGGCTTCGTCGTCCCCGCCACCCACCGGCGGGTGTGGGACTTCAGCCGCGACGGCATCCGCCGGTCCCTGGAGGCGAGCCTCGCCCGGCTCGGGCTCGACCGGGTCGACGTGGCACTGCTGCACGACCCCGAGCAGCACCCCGAGGTGGCGCTGCGCACCGGCTTCCCCGCCCTCGCGGAGCTGCGCGACGAAGGCGTCGTCGGCGCGATCGGCGCCGGGTCGAAGGACGCCGCCGTCCTGACCCGCCTCGTCACCGAGTGCAGCCCCGACGTCGTCATGGTCGCCGGCCGCTACACGCTGCTGGAGCAGCCGGCCCGCGAGACGCTGCTGCCGGCGTGCGCGGCGGCGGGCGTCGGCGTGCTCAACGCCGGCGTGTTCAACAGCGGCCTGCTGGCGCTGCCCGACCCGCGCGCCGACCTGCCGTACGAGTACGGCGCGGCGCCCGCCGCCCTGGTCGCGAGGGCCCGCGAGATCGCGGCCGTCTGCGACCGGCACGGCACGACCCTGCCGGCGGCGGCGCTCGCGTTCGCCGCCGCCGACCCGGCCGTGACCGCCGTCGTCGTCGGCGCGGACTCCCCGGAGCAGATCCGCCGCAACGCCGAGCTCGCCGCGACGCCGCCGCCGGAGTCGCTGTGGCCGGCGCTGCGGGAGGCCGGGCTGCTGTGACCGTGCACGCCGGGATCGTGGACGCTCATCACCATCTGTGGGACGTCGGCGGTGGGTACACCTGGCTCGACGACCCCGCCCTCGCGCCGATCCGCCGCACGTTCGCCCCCGCGGACCTGCGCCCCGAGCTCGCCGCGGCGGGCGTCGCGCGCACCGTCCTCGTCGAAGGCGGTCGCTGCGCCGTCTCGGAGGCTCCGGTACTGCTGCGGCATGCCCTGGACACGCCGCAGATCGCCGGGGTGGTCGCGTGGGCCGACCCGGCGGACCCGCCCCTGGAGCACTACCGGGGCCTGCCGGGCGCCGGGTATCTCGTCGGGCTCCGGGCGCAGGTCCAGGCCGAGCCCGCCGGATACCTCGACGCCGCGGAGGTCCGGGCCGGGCTGCGGGCGATCGGCGCCGCCGGGCTCGCCTTCGACCTGGTGGTCCGGCCCGACCAGCTCCGCGAGTGCGCCCGGCTCGCCGCCGACCTGCCGGAGGTCCGGTTCGTCCTCGACCACCTGGGCAAACCCCCGGTGCGCTCGGGCGGGCTGCGGCCGTGGCGCGACGACCTCGAGCTCCTCGCGCGCTGCCCGAACGTGACGGCGAAGCTGTCCGGATTGGTCACCGAGGCCGACTGGGCCTCCTGGACCGGGTCGGACCTGCGACCCTACGTGCGGGCGGCGCTCGACCTGTTCGGTCCCGATCGGCTCATGTTCGGCTCGGACTGGCCCGTCTGCCTGCTCGCCGCGTCGTACCGGCGGGTCCTGGACACCGTCGTCGAACTGCTGCAGGACACGGAGCGCGCGGCCGTCCTCGGCGGCACCGCGGCGGCCGTCTACCAACTGGACACCGCCGGGACCGGCGTAGAGTAGCCCCCGATGAATACATGAGGCACCCATGGCACTGACCGACGAGGCAATCGACAAGATCAAGGGCATGATCACCTCCGGTGAGCTCGGCCCCGGCGACCGGCTGCCGAAGGAGGCGGATCTCGCCGAACGGCTCGGCCTGTCCCGCAACTCGCTCCGCGAGGCGGTCAAGGCGCTGTCCATGATCCGGGTCCTCGACGTCCGCCAGGGCGACGGCACCTACGTCACCAGCCTCGCCCCGGACCTGCTCCTGGACGCGCTGAGCTTCGTCGTCGACTTCCACCGCGACGACACCGTCCTGCAGTTCCTCGAGGTCCGCCGCATCCTCGAGCCGTCCGCGACGGCCCTGGCGACCGAGCGGATGACGCCCGCGGACATCGCGAAGCTCCAGGCCGTCCTCGACGAGCTCGGCGACGACCCCACGATCGAGGCGCTCGTCGCCAACGACCTCGAGTTCCACCGGCAGATCGCGGCGGGCTCCGGCAACGCCGTGCTGTGCTCCCTCATCGACGGGCTGTCCGGGCCGACGACCCGGGCGCGGATCTGGCGCGGCCTCACCCAGGAGGGCGCCGCCGAGCGCACCCGCGAGCAGCACCAGGCGATCGTCGACGCGATCACCGCCCGCCAGCCCGACCTCGCCCGCTCCTGGGCGACGATCCACGTGGCCGGCGTCGAGGAATGGCTGCGCCGGGCGCTGTGACGTAAATCGCTCAGATCGGACGTCCTCCCGCCGATCGGCGGGACCGTGGAGCGCGCAGAGACGCGGCGGCCGCGCCGGCAGTGGCTGGCCGACCAGCCCGTCGCCCGGAAACTGCTGGTGCTGGTGCTGGTCTGCTGCGCCGTCGGGGCCGTGGTCCTCGGCGTCGGGGTCACCAGCCTCGGCCGGGTCAACGCGAAGGCCGCCGACCTCTACAACGGCAACCTCGTCCCGTCCTCGCACCTCGCCGCGATGCACCAGGCGGCGATGACGGTCCAGAACGGTGTCGCCAACTTCGCCCTGTCCAACGGGCCGGTCGCCAGCAAGGCGTTCCAGGACGGCATCGCCGCCGCCGACGCCACCGTCGACGCCGAGCTCGCGGCGTACCGCGCCACGGTCACGACCACCGGGCAACGGCAGCTCCTGGCCCGCTTCGAGATCTGGTGGGGCGCGTTCCGCAACATCCGCGAGCACCGGCTGCTGCCGCTCGTCGCCGCCGGTGACATCGCCGGCTTCCAGGCCGCGTACCTCGGCGACGGCGCCACCGTCACCGGCAACGCCGTGCGGGCGCTCACCGACCTGCTCGCCTACGAACAGGCCAGCGGCCGGTCCGCCGCCGGCGCCGCGTCGGACGCCTACGGGCGGGCCAGGATCGCGATGATCGTCGCGCTGCTCGCCGGGCTCGCCGCGGCACTGCTGCTCAGCCGGTACCTGACCGGGCTCATCGTCCGCCCGATCCGGCGGGTCCACGGCGTGCTGACCGCCGTCGCCGACGGTGACCTGACCGTCGGCGCCGACATCCGGCAGCGCGACGAGGTCGGCGACATGGCCCGCGCCCTGAACGCGGCGACCGCCAGCACCCGCGAGGCCGTGCGCAGCCTCGGCGACAACTCCGCGACCCTGTCGGCGGCCGCGGAGGAGCTCGCCGCGATCAGCCGGCAGATCGACACCAGCGCGTCCGCCGCCAACTCCCGCGCGGAGCTCGTCGCCCGCGCCGCCGGCGAGGTCAGCGAGCACGTCGCCGCCGTCGCCAACGGCGCGATGGAGATGGGCGGCGCGATCGAGGAGATCTCCCGCAGCACCGCGCACGCCGCCACCGTCACCGCCACCGCCGTGTCGATCGCCGCTGCCACCAACGAGACCATCGGCAAGCTCGGCTCGTCCTCCGCCGAGATCGGCGAGGTCATCAAGGTCATCACCTCGATCGCCGGGCAGACGAACCTCCTCGCGCTCAACGCCACCATCGAGGCCGCGCGGGCCGGCGACTTCGGCAAGGGCTTCGCCGTCGTCGCCCAGGAGGTCAAGGACCTGGCCCGGGAGACGGCCCGCGCCACCGACGACATCGGCCGGCGCGTCCAGGCGATCCAGCTCGACACCGAGGACGCGGTCGGCGCGATCGGGCAGATCGGCGAGGTCATCGCGCAGATGAGCGAGTATCAGCACTCGATCGCGGCCGCCGTCGAGGAGCAGGCGGTCACCGCCCGGACGATGGGCCACAGCGTCGACGAGGCCGCCGGCGGGTCCGTGGACATCGCCACCAACATCGCCGGCGTCGCCGACGCCACCAGGTCCACCACCGACGGCGTCACCAGCACCGGCGAGGCCGTCGACCAGCTGGCCCGGATGGCCTCCGACATGCGCGGCCTCGTGTCCCGCTTCACGTATTGAGGTGTGTCGTGCGCCTACTGCTTCTCGTGGCGTTGTCGCTGCTCGCCGGCTGCACGCAGGCGCTGGAGACCGGCGACGCCGGGCCGTCCGCCCGGGTGGCGCTGCTGCTGCCGGAGCGCAAGGCCAGCCGCTACGAGGCCGGCGACCAGCCGTACTTCGCGCAGAAGCTCGCTGAGCTGTGCCCCCGGTGCGAGGTCGACTACCGCAACGCCGAACAGGACGCCGCGAAGCAGTCGGAGCAGGCGCGGAACGCGCTGGCGCAGGGCGCGAAGGTGCTGGTCCTCACCCCGGTCGACAGCGTCGCCGCCGGTGAGATCGCCGAGCTCGCCCGCGGCAAGGGCGTGCCGGTCATCTCCTACGACCGCCTCGTGCTCAAGACGCCGGTCGACTACTACATCTCCTTCGACAACGCGAAGGTCGGCTCGTTGCAGGCCACGGCGCTGCTGCAGGCCCTCGGCGGCAAGGCCGCCGCCGGCGAGATCCTGTGGATCAACGGCTCGCCCACCGACAACAACGCCACCCTGTTCAAGCAGGGCGCGCACGCGGGCCTGGACGGCAAGGTCCGGGTCGCGGCCGAGTCCGACACCGCGGAGTGGAACCCGGACAACGCGAAGGCGTGGACCGCGCGGATCCTGCCGACGCTGCGCGGACGCACGATCGTCGGCGTGTACGCCGCGAACGACGGCACCGCCGGGGGCGCGATCGCCGCGATGAAGGCGGCGGGCCTGCCGCAGGTGCCGGTCACCGGGCAGGACGCGGAGACCGCGGCGCTGCAGCGGATCCTCGTCGGCGACCAGTACATGACGGTCTACAAGGCGATCCGCACCGAGGCGGAGACGGCGGCCGTCCTCGCCGACGACCTGGTGCGCGGCAGGCGGCCGGCCGCGCCGGCGACGGTCGACAACGGCGCCGGGCGGATCCCGTCGATCCTGCTCGACCCGGTGACCGTCACGAAGGACACGATCGCGTCGACCGTGGTGAAGGACGGCTTCGTCACGCCGACCGCGCTGTGCGCCGGCGCCTACGCGGACGCGTGCAGGGCGGCGGGGATCGTCTGACGCCGCGGGCTTGCGCACGTTGGCTAATGGCATTAGCTTTATGGCTATGGAACTTAGCCACGAGGGCGGCCGCATCGCGTACGACGACAGCGGCACCGCCGGACCCCTGCTGCTGTGCCTGCCCGGGATGGGCGTGACCCGCCAGACGTACGACCTGATCAGGCCGCTGCTGGTCGACGCCGGCTACCGGGTCGTCACCATGGACCTGCGCGGCGCGGGGGAGACCGACGCCGTCTGGGGCGACTACAGCCCCTCGGCGATCGGCCGGGACGCGGTCGCGCTCGTGCGGCACCTCGACGCCGGCCCGGCGGTGCTGCTCACCAACTCCTACACCGGCGCGACCGCCGTCTGGGCCGCCGCCTCGGCGCCCGAGCTGTTCAGCGCGATCGTGCTCTGCGCCCCGTTCGCCCGCGTCATGCCCGCGCCGAACGCGTTCATGCGCCTGGCGATCCGGGCGGTCGGCCGCTTCCGTCCACTGTGGATGATGTACTGGGCGAGCCTGTACAAGACGCGCAAGCCCGCGAACCACGCCGAGGAGCGGGCCGCGCTGTCCGCGAACCTCGCCGAACCGGGCCGGATGGCGGCGCTGCGTTCGATGTTCGCCGCCGACGTGGCGGACTGCGAGGCCCGCATGGGCGAGGTCCGCACGCCCGCCCTCGTCGTCATGGGCACCCGCGACCCCGACTTCCCGGACCCCGCCGCCGAGGCCTCCCTCGTCGCGTCCCGGATCGGCGGCACCGTCTCGATGATCGACGGCGCCGGTCACTACCCGCACTCGGAGTTCCCGGCGGAGACCGCGGCCGCCGTGGTCACCTTCCTGCACCGGCACGTCGCCCGTGCCTAGGGCCGGGCTCAGCCGCGACGCGGTCGCCGGCGCCGCCCTGGCCCTCGTGGACGCCGAGGGCCCGGCGGCGCTGACCCTCGCCGCGGTGGCGGCGCGCACCGGGGTGGCCACGCCGTCGCTGTACAAGCACGTCGGCAGCCTCACCGACCTGCGCAACCTGCTCGCGGTGCGGCTCTTCGACGAGTTCACCGCCGCCACGACCGCCGCCGTGCTCGGCCTCGGCGGCACCGCCGCGCTCGAGGCGCTCATGCGCGCCTACCACGACTACGCCGTCGCGCACCCGCACCGCTATGCGCTGCTGCCGCAGGCCCCCGACCCCGACCCGGCGGTCAGCGCCGCCGCGGCCAGGCTCGTCGAGGTGCACTACGCCGTGCTGCGCGGCTGCGGCCTGGCCGGCGACGACCTCGTCCACGCGACCCGCATCGCCCGCGCCGCGATGCACGGATTCGCCGTCCTGCACACGTCCGGCGGCTTCGGGCTCCCGCAGGACGTCGGCGCCACCCTCGACCGGCTCGTCGCGACCGTCGTGCACGGCATCGTCACCACGGCCCCGCGCTGACGACGGGTGGTCGCTCGGCGGTCCCTCAGCGGTCCCTCAGCGGACCCTCAGCGGACCCTCAGCGGGTCGCTCCGGGTCCCTCGGCGAGTCGATCGGCGGTCCCTCGGCGGTCGGTCGGCGGGTCGGTCGGCGGGTCGGTCGGCGGGTCGCTCGGCGGTCACTCGTGGGGGAGGAGGAAGCGGTGGTTGACCTGGAAGCGGTTGCCGTCGGGGGTGGCGAAGACCGGCCAGCGGGTCGGGTCGGGGCGCGGGACCGCGCGCAGGAGGGCGCGGGCCTGCCGGCCGTGCAGGTCGAGCTGGGCGACGAACTCGTCCCGGCCCAGGCGCGGCAGCGGCACCTCGGCGGGCCACGGCTGGACGACCGTGGGCCGGGTGGGCGGCTGCGTCGCCGGGACCTGCGACGGGTCGAGCTTGACCGCGACGAGCCGGACCGCGTCCGGGCGGAACGACGAGCCGTGCTCCAGCGTGCGGTCCCGGAGCTGGGCGAGGTGGTCCAGCAGCGAGTACGACGCCTGCGGGTACGCCCGGTCCGAGCGGGTCTCCTCGAGGCCCTCGTACTGCGCCCGGAAGCGGCGGCCGTTGGCGCGCACGGTGAAGACGGTCGACGGCACGTCCGCGATCATCGGAGCGCCGGCGCGGCGCCGGGCGTTGGCCGGGTCGCGCAGGACCGCGGTGGCGTGGTTGCGCAGCGAGCGCAGGGTGCCCTGGCCGATCTTCAGCCGGTGCGTGGCGTCGGCGATGAGGGTGCCGTCGTCGTAGGCGGCGAGGCGCGGGGCGCGCAGCGCGTTCCAGCCGGCGGGCACGAACCCGCCGGTCAGTTCCCAGGTGAGCAGCGGCTGCGGGCGCCGGCCCGCCTCGGTGTCGTCCGGCGCGGCCACCGCGATCGCGGCGCCGCCGACGGCGGCCGTGATGCCGACCGCGCCCGCGCCCAGCAGCAGACTCCTGCGGTTCATGCTTGCGTCGCTCCCGTCCGGCCGCGCGTCGTGCCCGGCCACTGGTGACCTTAACGACAAAACGGACTAAAAGACTCCAAACGGTTCAGGCGACAATGGACGCAGGTCGAGGACCGCGGGCAGGGGAGCAGCACACATGACCGATCACTGGCACGCGCCGCTGCGGCACATCAAGGGCAGGCAGCTCAGCGGCGACACCCGGCAGACCACCGGCATGACCCGCCTGGAGGCGGTGTCCGGCAGGACCGTCGGCTCGGAGAAGGTCTGGATGGGCCAGACGCACGTCGCCCCGGCGACGAACTCCGGCGACCACCACCACGGCGAGGCGGAGACCGCCATCTACGTCGTGTCCGGCCACCCGGTCTTCGTGTTCGCCGAGGACGGCCGGGAGGTCCGGATCGAGACCGAGCCCGGCGACTACGTCTTCGTGCCGCCGTTCGTCCCGCACCGCGAGGAGAACCCCGGCGCCGAGGAGGCCGTCGTCGTCATCGCCCGCAGCAGCCAGGAGGGCATCGTCGTCAACCTCCCCAGCCTGTTCGGCACCGGGACGGACGGCGGCGGGCCGACGGGGGCGTGAAGTCGGGCGGGTGAGGACCGGCGTCCGGTCGTCACCCGCCCGGCCCTGACCGTCGGCGTCGGTCAGGGTGCTCGTGGTCAGCCCGTGTAGACGCGGAACTCCGAGATCTGGCCGGCGGGCCAGCCGGTGTTGGCGGTGAAGTTCAGCCGCAGGTAGCGCACGGACGTGGTGGTGGGCAGGGTGATCGTCACCGTGTTGGCGGCGTTCTGGTCGAAGGTGTAGCTGCGCGAGGCGACGATCGTCGCGCCGGACGAGCCGTCGGTGACCGACAGCGTCTGGTTGCGGGTGCCCCAGTGCGACGGCAGGGTCAGCACGACCCGGCGGGCGGCGGTGGCGGCGCCGAGGTCGACCTGCAGCCACTGCGGCCACGCGTTGTTGGCGCTCTCCCAGTAGGTGCCGGTGTTGCCGTCCACGGCGTTGCCGCTGCCGTACACCTGGGTCTGGCTGCTCTGCGAGGTCGGCTTGCCCTGGGCGAGGTTGGTGTTGGTGTTCGGCGGCGCCGAGGTGGTGACGGTGACGGCGTTGGAGGCGCCCGACGTGTTGCCGGCCGCGTCGTAGGCGGCGACCGTGAAGGTGTACGCCGTGGACGCCGCCAGACCGGTCACCGTGAAGGCGAGGGTACTGGTCGTGCCGACCGCCACCGTGCCGGAGCCGCTGGTGCGGGACACCCGGTAGCCGGCGACGCCGACGTTGTCGGTGGAGGCGTTCCAGGCGAGCGCGACCGTGGTGTCGGTGCTGCCGGTGACCCGCAGGTTGCCGGGGACGCTCGGGGCGGTCTGGTCCGGGCCGGTCGGGAACGGCACCGTGAAGCGGGTCGCGGTCAGCGCGATCTGGCCCTTGAGCATCCGGCCGCCGTCGGCGGTCAGCCGCAGGTAGTAGTCGGCGGAGCAGGGGGTGCCGTCCTCGTCGAGGGCGCGCATCCCGGAGTTGGTGGGCTGCCACGCCGCGCTCTCCGCGGTCTTCGCGATCTGGTTGCCCTCGTTGAACTCGTCGAACATCGAGATGTAGACGCTCGGCACGCCGGCGCGGGTGTGGTTGTAGAACTGGCGCCACATCAGCTCGCCGTGGCGGCGGTGGCCGGCGGCGAGGTCGCCCGGGATGACGCACGGCTGGTAGTCGATGCCGCGCGCGTTGAGGTCGACGAGGTCCGGCAGGACCCGGTTCTGGTAGAACCAGTCGGCGCCGGCGTTGTCGCTGATCCGGCCGACCATCCACGGCGAGATCATGTGGAAGGCGTGGTACACGTCGAGGTAGCCGACGCGGGAGTCGCCCTCGCCGAGCCGCCAGTGGGTCGGGACGCCGCCGATCACGTAGCAGCCCTGGTTCTTGAACCAGTTGATGACGTCGAGGCACTGCGCCGGGGTGAACGGGCGGCCGTCGTCGTTGAAGCCGAAGCCCCAGATGCACACGACCGGCTTGCCGTTCTGCTTCGCGTAGGCGGGGGAGGAGGTGTACGCCGACATCTTCGTGGTCCAGTCGGTCTTGATCTCCGACTGCATGTTCAGCCACCAGGTGACGTCGTACATGATGTAGAACTTGCGGCCGGTCGCCTCGGCGGCGGTGCGGACCTTCGCGGCCATCCCGTCGCGGGTCGGTCCTTCGCCACCGAACGGGTTGAAGCGCTGCAGCGCGGCGACGTCGCAGCCGTTCTGCTGCATCCAGCGGAAGTGCGTGTCGACGGTCTGCTGGTC
Source organism: Dactylosporangium sp. NPDC051087 (assembly GCF_055586325.1). Lineage (NCBI taxonomy): Bacteria > Bacillati > Actinomycetota > Actinomycetes > Micromonosporales > Micromonosporaceae > Dactylosporangium > Dactylosporangium sp. NPDC051087. Next base: position 56,826 of record NZ_JBVJIJ010000042.1, read on the forward strand.
GTAGGAGCTGAACAGGTTCGCCGGCTGGCCGTTGCCGAGGTTGGCGAAGTTGGTGCGGAAGCCCCGGGAGAAGTCGCGCATGTCGGGCCAGCAGGTGATCGAGCAGGCGCCCGGCGCGGGGGCCTGGGACCAGTTGGGGCTGTAGTGCCACCAGGCGTTGATCGGCGAGCCGTCGCCGGGCGCGGCGAACCAGCCCTGGTAGCCGACGGTGACCTTGCCGACGACGTCACCGGGCGGGCTGGCCGCCTCGGCGGCGGTCGTGGCCGCCGCGACGGGCAGGGCGGTGGCGGCCGTCCCGGCGAGCGCGGTGGTGATGACGGAGCGGCGGGAAACTCCCATGTGGACTCCTCGGGTGTGCCCGTCGGGCGTCCTGCGGTCCCGCGCGGGCACGCCTGCTGAGCCGGCCCGATGGCGGTCGGGCGCGGCGGGCGGTGCGGCGGGACGACTGGGCGCTGGCGACGGGGCGGGCGGGGGCATGGCGTTGGCGGGGCAGCGGGCAGGCGGGCCCGCGGACCGGCACAGAGCAGCCCACGCTGTGTCACGGCGCGGTTGGCGGTGCTGGCATCTCATGTCGGCTTCTGCGCTGGAATCCTGCCAGGAGGCAGCATCTCAGCGCAATACTTCGATGCGAACGTCGCAAGTTTCCGACGAGCCGCGCTGCTCCCGCGGCACCCCGTGTTTCACGGTGATGAATTCCCAGCTCAGAGGTTGATCGAGAAGCTTCTTCGCTTGTTGGGTAAGATCCTCGATGGGTTTCGGACATGGGGAGAGCCGGTGGCAGCGACAGCAGCGCAGCGTTTCGCGGAGATCAACACGCCCCACCCGCCGACGGACACGAAGGTCCTGATGCGGCGCGCGGTGGTGCTCGGCGGCAGCATGGCCGGCCTCATGGCGGCCAGGGTCCTGAGCGACCACGCCGACGAGGTGATCATCGTCGAGCGCGACGACACCGACGTCGACGGCGGCCCGCGCCCCGGGGTGCCGCAGGGCAGCCAGGTCCACGCGCTGCTGCCCGCCGGCCAGGTCCAGCTCGACCGCTGGTGGCCCGACTTCACCGAGCGCGCCGTCGCCGCCGGGGCGCCCGACGAGGGCCGCACCGACGCCAAGATCTTCATCAACGACGAGCTGCGGGTGACCACCGAGCCGCCGCCCGCGAAGCCGATCCTCATCACGACCCGGCCGTTCCTGGAGGCCCAGGTGCGCCGCCGGGTCCTGGAGAACCCGAAGGTCCGGATGGTGTACGGGCGGGCCGAGGGCCTGCTGTTCGCCGACGGTCCCGGTGGCGGGGTCGTCGGGGCCCGGTACGTCCCGGCGGGCGCCGCCGGTGCCGCACCCGCAGCCGGCGACGCGGTGGCCGGCGCTGCCGGTACACCTGCCGCCGCCGCGAACGCGTCGGCGGGCGCCGCCGGTGAGGCCGTGGAACTGGCCGCGGACCTGGTCGTCGACGCGATGGGGCGGTCCAGCAAGCTCAACGACTGGCTGGAGGAGCGCGGCTGGCCGAGGGCGCCGATGCAGCGCATGCCGATCAAGCTCAACTACGCCTCCGCCCTGTTCCAGCGGGACCCGGAGGTCAGCGACTGCTGGATCGCGATCTCCCAGACCACCCCGGCGAAGGACCGCGTCGCGCGCATCGGCGGCATCAACTCCGTCGAGGGCGACCGCTGGATCATGCTGGTCGCCGGGTATGACGACGACCGGCCCAGCCGCGACGTCGACGACTTCGCGAAGCGGTGCCGGGAGTACTTCCCGCGGATGTTCGGCGACATCGCCGAGCGCGGCACGATGATCGGCAACGTCATCACCTACCACCAGGCCGACAGCCGCCGCCGCGACTTCGACCAGCTCGACCGGCTCCCCACGGGCATCGTCGCGGCCGGCGACGCGGTCGCCTCGTTCAACCCCGTGTACGGCCAGGGCATGACGTCCGCGACGCTGCACGCCTCGTGCCTGTCCGAGTGGCTGCGCACGGAGCCCGACGTCGCCACCGAGCCGGCCCGCGGCTACTTCGAGCGGGTCAGGATCGTCGTCGACGCCGCCTGGCAGGTGTCGACGTTCGCCGACCTCGGGCTGCCGCACATCACCAGCGGCCAGCCCCGCGGCTACAAGGTCATCAAGTGGGCGAGCGAGGTCATCCTCAAGGCGTCCATGACCGACAACGTCACCAGCGCCCGGCTGAACCGGGTGACCACGATGCTGGACCACCCGAACGCCCTCGCCAGTCCCGGCCTGCTGCTGCGGGCGCTGCGGCTGAAGTGGTTCGGCGGGGCCCGCGCCCGGGCCTGACGTCCGCGACGCCGTCGCGGACCGGGGTCAGCTCATCCAGATGAGGACGCTGTCACCCTCGGCCGCGGCGGCGTGGAAGAACGCCGCGAGGGTCTCGTAGGACGCCCGCAGGTAGTCCAGGGACTCCGGGTCGTGCCAGATCGTCGGGTACACGTCGTCGGCGATCAGCGCCGCCGGCTCGTAGTGCGCGGCGAGGGAGCCGAACGGGGTCGCGTCGAGGAAGGCGGCGGCGGTCGCGACCTCGTCCGGGGTCAGCACCCGCGGCGAGTCGTAGCCCCACTGCTCGTCGGTGATCGGCAGGCCGCCGCTGATCACGTCGACGGGCGCGTCGACCTGCGCGAGCAGGAACTCCAGGCCGCCCCACGCCTTGTCGATGTCGATGTTGGGCCGGTCGGTGATCTGGTCGTTGGCCGCGAAGTGGTCGGTCCGCAGCAGGTCGCGCAGCTCGGCCAGGTCGCCGGCGCGCAGCCGCGCGTACTGCGTGATCATGCTCATGAGGCGCGATCGTAGTCGAGCGTCCGGCGTGCCTCACCGACCTGGCGTGCGACGGCCGCGGCGCCGTGCTCCTCCGCGAGCCGCTCGGCCCGCTCCAGCAGCGCCGGTACCTCGTCGCGCCGGCCCGCTGCGGCGGCGACGTGGGCGAGACCGACCAGGTTCGCGGCGACGCCCGCATGATGGCCGAGCTCCTCCCGGAGCCCCGTCGACTCGGCCAGCAGGTCCCGCGCCTCGTCGATCCGCCCCGCGTGGTGCGCGCAGATGCCGAGGTGACGCAGCACGTACGACAACGTGAGCGGGTCGCCCGCGGCCTTCGCCAGGGCCCTCGCCCGTTGCAGCGCGGGCGCCGCCGCGTCGTCGTCCTGGCGGACCACCTGGTGGAAGCACCCGATCCAGAACAGCGCCTCACCCTCGCCGCGGGCGTCGCCGAGCTGCTGGAACAGCTGGGCGGCCCGGGAGAACAGCGGCAGCTCCGCGGGGTCCTCGACCCGGTCGCGCAGGAACCTGGCGTGCACCACCCGGCCCCGGGCGAGGGCCAGGCCGGCCTCGACCGCGTCGAGCTCACGGTCGGCGCCGAGCAGCGCGTCGTGGTCGTCGCCGAAGACGCTCCGCTCGGTCAGCTCCCGGGCCCTCGCCAGGTGGTGCTCCGCGCTCATCGGGCAAGCATAGGACCCGATGGATCGATCCGGTGCCGGCTCCGGCGGCCCGGGTCAGATCCGCGCCGGCCGCGTGGCCCGCAGCTGCGCGATCGTGAGCAGCACCACGGCGATGGCGGCCAGCACCGCCGTCTGCGGCCGCGGCTGCACCATCCCGACGCCGCCGATCGCGTGGCCGCCGACCACCGCGGGGATGTGCAGCGTGGCGTCCAGCATGATCGCCACGGTGAGGCACGCGGCGGCGACCGGCAGCCGCGGGTCGACGAACAGCCCGGCGGTGACCGCGATCAGCAGCGCGAGCGGATACACGACGACGTCGGCGGGGCTGATGTACGTCCCCGTCAGCAGGTGGTGCCCGAGCCACAGGACCGCGATCACGGGGATGACGCCCAGCCAGACCGCCGACGTGCGCTGCCGCCCGGCGGTCGGCGTGCGCTGCCGCCCGGCGGTCCTGTCGGCGAGGCTCAGCCCGGCGAGGATCGCGAAGGCCGTGACGATCTGCCACGGCAGCTGGCCGAACATCGCCGGCGCGAGCATCCACAGGCCCGCCGCGACGGCCGCCACCACGGTGCGCCCCATGATCAGCGCCACCATGGCCGTGACCCCGAGCAGCGCCGCCGCCGCGTAGTGGGCGATGAGATACGGGCTCGCGGCCACGTCCTGCAGGAAGTGGGTGTCCTTGAAGTCGACCGAGTCCTCGACGACGCGGACGAGGATCCCGGTGAACGCCTGCGCCAGCAGGACCAGCGCGCCGATGCGCAGCCCTTCGGTCCACACCGCGCGGGTCGTGCGCCGCCGGCGCAGGCCGAGCCGCTCCTTCAGGCCCTGCGTCACGATGCTCGCCGCCTCGCGGGCGCTGGGCCTGCGCTGTCCTGGTGCGGCGGCGTCGAGCAGGGTGCCGATCATCTCGTCGCCGCGCTCGGCCCGCCAGCGCCTGGGATAGGCGTGCAGCAGCATCTCGTACCTGCGGACGAGGGCGCTCGTGCCGCGCTCGCCGCCGTTGTCCGCCTCGCTCGTGCGGTCGTGGTGCTTTGCCGGGGGCGTGCCGCGCTCGCCGCCGTCGCCCGCCTCGCTCCTGCGGTCGTGGTGCGGTCCTGGGGTCGTGCCGCGCTCGTCGCGGTCGTCGGCGGGGCTCATGCGGTGCTCACCGTGGTGTTGATGGCGCGGCGGCGGGCTGTCGCGTTGGTGACGACCTTCGCGGCGGCGGCGAGCCGGGCGGCCTCCTCCTGCAGTGCCTCGCCGCCGTCGCCGGTCAGCGCGTAGTAGCGCCGGGCCCGGCCGTTGACGATCTCCTCGCTGACCACCTCGACCAGGCCCGCCTCGGCGAGCCGGTCCAGCACCGCATAGAGCGACCCGGCGGCGAGCCGCACCGACCCGTCCGAGAGCGCCTCCACCCGCTTGATGATGACGTAGCCGTGCAGCGCCCCGTCCATCAGCGCGGCGAGCACGAAGTAGCTCGGCGATCTCAGTTGTATAGTCATGTAAGAAGACTATCCGCGTCGCATGTCCATCGCAAGGAATTCATTCACGCAAGCCGCTATTACGGTCTTGGTGACCCGGTCGTAGCGTGAAACGCATCGACATGGCCGCACGCGATGCTCGACGGCCTGACGCTCGCCGTCGTCACCGCTCCACTGTGGACCGCGCACCTGTGGGGCGTCGCTCGCAGAAGTCTCCTGCTGGGCCTGGTCGCCGTGGTGCAGGTGCCGGTCGCCGTGCTCGGCTTCGTCCCGATCGAGACGCCGTGGATCCACCTGGCCGCGTTCGCGGCCGCGCTGTCGTTGACGACGTGCTCGCTCTGGCGCGTCCGCCGCACCGCCCACCTCCCGGCCGCGATCCCGGTCGGCGGTCCGGGTCAGTTCGACGGCCCGGCGACCGGCGCGCACCAGGAGCCGCCGGCCGCCCGCACCGCGTTGAACGCGCAGTGCGCTTCGTCCGTCCGGCCCCAGGCGCGCAGGATCTCGGTCTCCGCGTACTCGTACCGACCGACGCGACCGGCCACCGTCCTCGCGGTGCAGGTACTCGGCCCGCAGGTCCGGCACGGCCGTTCCCTCGAAGTCCGCCACCGCCGCCCGCCGATGCGGCCGGTACAACTCCAGCCGCGGCATTTCCGACCTGCCAGCAAAATGGCGGGCGGCGGCGGTGGTTTCGGCGCGCCGCGCGGGTCAGCCGATGATGCGGCGCCCGGCGTAGAACGCGTAGACCTTGGCGATGCGGACATGGTCCCCCGGGTGCGGTGCATGGATCATCATGCCGTCGCCCAGGTAGATGCCGACGTGCCCCGAGCTGGGGAACACCAGGTCTCCCGGTTGCAGTTGCGCGCGGGACACCGACCGTCCACGGCCGATCAGGCCGCCGGTCTGGTGCGGAAGTTTGATGCCGGCCCGGGCGTAGCTGGCCACGACCAGCCCCGAGCAGTCGAATCCGTTCGGCCCGGCGGCGGCCCACACGTAGGGCTTGCCGAGCTGCGCCTTCGCGTAGGCGATGACGGCGCTCACCGATCCGGGCACCAACGGCGTCTGGGTGGTGGCCGGCTGTTTCGGCTTCGGTTTGACCGCCGGCTTCACGGTCTTCGGCTTCGTGGCCGCCGCCTCGGGCTTGACGACCTGGACGGCCTCGGTGACCCGCCGGATCGGCGGCGTCCGCCGCTCGAAGAACCGGTCGGCCCGCAGGGCCGGCGTGCGTGCGGCGAGTTGCTGCGGGATCTCCGCGGCTTCTGGTGTACGACTGGCGCCCGCGGCGGCCGGTGCCGGCAGGACGACGGTGGACAGGACTATGGCGACCGCGACAAGGCGGAGAACTGAGGACAGAACGTGCTCCCTGGTAGGTCCAGGACTCAGCTGTGCATCCCGCGGCCGGACGTTCGACCGTGCCCTCACGCAGGCAAGGGCTTTCCGGGAACCTGGACAAGGCGAAACGGTTGTCAGCGCCAGGAATGAACACCGGGCGTAGTTCGGAACCTATGCGCCCCAAGGAGATCATCAAGCGCCCGCCATCGATCTCACACGCGATGTCACCCCGCGCCCCGGCGCGCCGCGGACCCCTCAGGCCCGTGAATACGCCCCGTGACGACCCTTGATGCGATGCGCGCCCGGCACCCCGCCCGGAGTCCGCGTGCCGCCTAGGACTGGCGCAGCAGGGCGTCGCCGATGGCACCGTACGGGCGGGTGGCGTTGGCGCAGGTGCCCTTCGTGCGCAGCGCGGACAGGGTGAGCGTCCGGGCCGACGTGACGTCCAGCTCCACGGGCTCGGAGATGGTCCGGCTCACCGTGACGGTCGCCGCGGTCCGGCCGTCGATCTCGACGACCAGCTTGACCACGACGTCCTTCGGTGCGACGGCGTCGAGGCCGGCGGTACCGGTGAAGTGCTTGAACTTCCCGTCGAGCGCGAACGTCACGGCCGACGGCCGGCCCTCGCAGCCGACCCAGAAGCCGGTCGAGTCGGCGTAGTGCACGCCGTTGAGGGTGCTGTCGTAGGCGCGGCCCGACTCGCCCCGGTCGGCGGCGGTGACGCCGGCGTCGTGCAGCGGCATGTTCCCGGCGGCGGTCTTCACCTCGTCGCTGAAGCGGTCCGCCCACGGGATGACGGTGCCCGCGCACAGGGCGAGCAGCCCCGCCACGAACGCCAGGGTGCTGAGCACGCGGACCGGCGACGAGCGCGGACCGGCCGGCACGGGCAGCCCGACCCGGTGCTGCTGCGCGACCCGCTGCCACGTCGCGGGGTCCACGACGCCCGCGCGGTTGGCGAAGTCGAGCCGGTTCAGCTGGAACGGGGCCGAGAGGTCCAGGAAGCTGTTGTACGTCGCGCGCCGGTCCCACGTGCGGGTGGGGATCTCGACGTGGTCGTGCCGGTGCCGCTTGTCCTGACTGGTGATCTTCAGGATGGTGTACGACCTGCCGTCGCCGCCCAGGACGAGGGCGGGACGGCGTTTCTCGCCCTCGCCGTCGCGGTACGGGACCGTCGCCCACCAGATCTCGCCCGGCTGCGGGACCGAGCCCCCGGACCCACGGTTGAGGACCCCGGCGACGATCCAGCCGACGACTCCCGCCACGACCAGGACCACGCCGATCGTGAACACCGCATTCGCCAGCATCGCTGCGCCAACCCCCCGAGGACCGAAGCACCGATCTTGCCAGAGTCATCGAACGAACGGAATCGGTTCGGGGCGCCGGAGCCGGGGTACGACCACGGTATGGCGGATCTTCAGTGGCTCGGCGTCGTCCGGCACGGCCAGTCGACCGGCAACGTCCTCGCCCAGGCCGCCGAGGCGGGTGGGCTCGAGGAGATCGCCATCCCCGAACGCGACGCCGACGTGCCGCTGTCCGACCTGGGCAGGGAGCAGGCGCGGGCCGTCGGGCAGTGGCTTGCGGACCTGCCCGGCGGGGATCGTCCTCAGGTCGCGGTCGTCTCGCCGTACCTGCGGACCCGCCAGACCGCGGAGATCGCCCTGGCCGGCACGGGCATCCCGGCGGTGCTCGACGAACGGCTGCGCGACCGCGAGCTCGGCGTCCTCGACCTGCTCACCGCCCGCGGCGTCGAGGCGCGGCTGCCCCAGGAGGCGGCCCGGCGCCGGCGGCTCGGGAAGTTCTACTACCGCCCGCCCGGCGGCGAGTCCTGGGCCGACGTCCTGCTGCGGCTGCGGTCCCTGCTCGGCGACATCCGCGGCACGTACCCGGGCGGCCGGGTCATCCTGTTCGGCCACGAAGCACTCGTCATGCTCGTGCGGTACCTCGTGGAAGACCTCGACGAGGCGAGCCTGATGCAGATCGCGCGGGGCACGGCCCTGGGCAACTGCTCGGTCAGCAGCTGGCGCTCCGACGGCGAACGGTTGCGACCCGAACGGTTCAACGCCGTCGAGCACCTGCACCGCGAGGGCACCCCCGCCACCAGGCAGGAGGACGTCAATGCCGACGTCTGACCCGCGCACGATCACGCCCCGCCTGCTGCGCGACTGGCCCCTGCCGACCGGCACCACCGACAAGAAGCAGCGCGGCACGGTGCTCGTCATCGGCGGCTCCCGCTCCACGCCCGGCGCGGTGCTGCTCGCCGGCGTCGCGTCGCTGCGGGCCGGCGCCGGCCGTCTGCAGCTCGCCGTCCCCGACGGCACCGCCGCGGCGCTCAGCATCGCGGTGCCGGAGGCGGCCGTCATCGGGCTGCCGGAGACCGGCTCCGGGAGCGTCGCGGGTGACGTACCGAAGCGCCTGCTGGGCCTCGCGGGCGAGGCGGACACGGTCGCGGCCGGCCCGGGCCTCGACGACATCGACGAGACCGTGACCCTGCTCGACGCCGTCCTCGGCGCGGCGCGGCCGGACGCGGGGGTGGTCCTCGACGCGTACGCCCTGGGCGCCCTCAGCCGCCGCCCGCGGCTGCTCGCCGGCCGCCCGCAGCGGTTCGTGCTCACCCCGAACCTGACCGAGGCGGGCTACCTGCTCGACCGGCCCGACACCGTCGCGGACGGGGACGACCTCGCGACCATCGCCACCGAGGTCGCCCGGCGCTGTTCGGCGGTGGTCACGCTGTACGGCACCGTCGCCGACCCGGACGGGCGGGTCTGGTCCGAGGAGAGCGGCGACTCGGGGCTGGGCACGTCCGGCAGCGGCGACGTCCTCGCCGGTGTCGTCGCCGGCCTGCTCGCCCGCGGCGCCGAACCGGCACAGGCGGCCTGCTGGGGCACCTGGGCGCACGCCGTCACCGGGCAGCGGCTCGCCCCGCGGCACGGCCGCACCGGCTTCCTCGCCCGCGAGCTCCTCGACGAGGTCGCCTACACCCTGGGCACCATCTGACCGCACGTCACGTGCACCGCCCCCGCCCGCCCGACCGACGTGCGGACGATTGACGGCGGCGGCCGGGTGCGCTTGGCTGTCGGGCGTGGCGAGCCGATTCGTGGACGAGCGGGAGATCGACGACGCCGGCGGGCTGAGCCCGATCGAGCGGGAGCAGCTGCGGGCGGCCGGGAAGCTGTACGACGGCGAGGACCTGGACGCCGAGGCGCGGCTCGCCGGCGACGAGCAGGACGAGGCGAGCTTCCGCGGGTTCTGCTCGCTGTGGCGGGTCGCGGACGGCGGGCAGCCGCGGTTCGACGCGTGGCTGTACCAGGTGGACAGCGGCACCGTCTTCCGCGCCGGCACCACCGAGGTCGTCGCCGAGGTCATCCAGTTCGGCCTGGAGTGCGACGACCCCGACGTCCGGCGGGAACTCGGTCCCGCGATGGTCGCCGCCGGCATCCTCCCCAAGTCGGACTCCTCCTGCCAGGAGTTCGCCGAGCTCCTGCGACTTCAGGAGCAATAACCCACCGCGGGCAACCCCGGCCGCCGGCCGCGGTGTCAGGTGGTTGTGGCAACGGATACCGAGGGGTTCCACGCGTACGTGACCGGCCGTCTGCCGGCGCTGCGCCGGGTCGCCTACCTGCTGTGCGGCGACTGGCACACCGCCGACGACGTGCTGTCCGCGACCCTGGTCCGGGTGCTGCTGCACTGGCGGCGGGTGGCGGCGGCGGACAACGTCGACGCGTACGTCCGGCGCGTGCTGGTGCGCACGATGCTCAACGAACGCCGCCGCCCCTGGCACCGCGAGCACCCGACCGGCGTCGTGCCGGAGCCGCCCCCGGTCGCCGCGGGCAGCGACGCCGTCGACGACCGGCTGTCGCTGCTGGCCCTGCTGGACGACCTGCCCCCACGCCGCCGGGCGGTGGTCGTGCTGCGGTACTGCTGCGACCTCTCCGTCGAGGAGACGGCCCGGGAACTCGGGTGCAGCACCGGCACGGTCAAGAGCCAGGCCGCGCGGGCGCTCGACACGTTGCGGGAGCGCATGACCCTCCAGGAGGAGTCACCATGGACCAGCTGACCGACGCCCTGCGCAGGCTCGACCCGCCGCCCGCCCCGTCGCGCGTCGACCTCGACGCCGTCGTGCGCCGGGCGCGCCGGCACCGGGCCAGGACCCGGCTCCTCACCGCGGTCGCGGCGGCGGTGCTCGCCGCGGTCGCCGCCGTGCCGCTCGTGACGGACCGCGACCAGGGCAGCGCCCCGGCCGCCCAGCCGTCCGCGGTGTGCGAACCGGCCGCCGTGCCCGGCGGTCCGAAGACGGACGCCGGCACGACCGGCGGGCAGCCGGCGAACACCGAGGCGGAGCAGGCGGCCCGGGGGCTCCGGCTCGTGACGGCGTCCCTGCTGACGATGGCGCTCGACGACCCGTTGCGGCGGGCGTTGCCCGGCGCGACCCTGCTCGACGCGGCGACCTGCGCGCCGGGCTTCACGTTCCGCGCCGACGAGGCGAGGTTCGCCGCGGGTGGGCAGCGGTTCACCGCCGGGATCGTCGCCGTCGACGCCGCCGGTGCGGGCCGCGTCGACGTGCGGGTCGAGCGCGAGGCGGCCCCGGCGGGCCGCGACTGCGACGCGGGCACCGAGTCCACGACCTGCGAATGGGCGACGGAGGCGGACGGCACCGTCACGTTCCGGTCCAGGGCCGACCACGGCGACGGCATCGTCTGGTACGACGCCGGCGTCTACCGCCCGGACGGCGTCCACGTGCACCTGTCCGCCGACAACGTCGCCCTCGGCGGGACCGGCACCCGGACGCGGGTGATCCCGCCGCTGGACGACGCCGCCCTGCTCCGCCTCAGCCGGATCGAGGGCCTGACGCTGTGACCGCGATCCGCTCCAGGTGGTGCAGCAGCGCCGACGTGTCGGCGGGGGAGATGTGGGCGGTGTCGGTGTGCGCGGTGCAGCGCAACCCTTCCGGGGTGTCCTCGACGTCGAGGATCATCGGCTCGAACCCCGGCGCCGCCCGCCGCACCGTCCAGCCGAACGTCGTGCGGTGCAGCGCCGCCCGGATCTCCCCGGGCTCCGGGACGGGGCCGCCGGCAGCGGCCGGGTCGCGGCGGTCGTTGAGGAAGCAGCCGATCTCCAGGCGTTCGCCGCGTTCGGCGCCGACCCGGTCGATGAGCGCGAACAGGTCCCGCTGGTCGAAGTACGCGTGCTTGTAGGCACTCCGCGCCGCCCGCCCCGCCGCCGCCACGACCTCCTCGAACGCGCCGACCCGCTCCCACGCCGCCCCCGCGCCGCCAGCCGCGCCGACTGGGATCTGGCACAGGCCGGCCTGGACGGCGGTGCAGACCACGTCGGCGAAGCCGGGGCGGAAGCGGTTGCTCACCAGGGGGCGGACGACGACGGGGTCGATGCCGCACGTGGCGTGCACGGCGAGGGCGAACACCGCCAGCAGCACCGCCGACGGGTCCGCGCCGGTCCGTGCGGTCAGCGACCGCAACGCGAGGGGCAGGGCCGCCGAGTCGAGCACGCCGCGCCAGTACCGTGGCCGCATCGGTGCAAGCGGCTTGCGGAAGCGGACCGGGGGCATCGTCCTCAGGACGGACTCGAAGTGCCGCTGTGCCGCGTCGTTCTGCCGCCGGCCCGCCGGGGACCGCTGCCACTGTGCCTGGTCCAGGGGCTGGCGACCGGCGACCGGCAGGGAGGACCGCTCGGCGAGGTCGCGGAGCATCACCTGCGCCCCGGCGCCGTCGGCGGCGAAGTGCGAGATGAGCGCGACGACGTGGCTCGGCACGCCATGATCGAGCACCGCCGCCATCCGGATCGGGTACTCGGCCGTGAAGTCGAGCCCGGCGCGGCGGAACCGTTCGGCCACCGACGATGCCACCTCGGACGGGTCGGCGCCGGCGGACTCGTACACCAGCAGCGTCGACGAACCGGAGGCGTGGACCTCCTGGGTCGGGAGGCCGCCGGCCTGGATCCGCAGCAGCGTCCGCAGCGACGGGTGCCGGCTCAGATGGTGGCGCAGCTCGCCGGCGAGGTCGTCGACGGTCGTGCCGGGGCGCACGGGCAGTGCACCGCCGATCGGCATCCAGTGGCCGAGGGTCGTCACCGCGTTCCAGCTCTCGATCTGGCCCCACGACAGCGGCCCGCTGCCGGCTCCCGGCCCTTCGAAGGCCACCGCGACCCGATCGACAAGACCGGCATCGACAGGCCCGTCAACGGCATCGGCAAGGTGGAGGTCCATGGCGGCGGAGCCTAACGATGCAGGCGCGCTCCTTTGAGGATTCTGTCGACGGCGTTACGAGGCCCGTGCACGGCGATCCCGACGACGCGGAGATCTGCCTGGTGCACGGCCCGGACGGCGGCCCGGTTGTCCTCGTCGTTGCCGGTCTTGAAGAGCTCCTCCGTGAACGTTGCACACGCGACCGACCGTTCCGACGCCCGGCGGTGCGCGGCGGTGAGGACGGCGGCGTCGCCCTCGAACACCATGACGGGCTGGCCGAACATCGGCAGGTAGCGGTTGCCGTCGGCGTCGGCGTAGTCCTCGCCGAGCAGGTCCGGCGCGGTGCCGGCGATGCCGCTGACGACGAACGCGGTCACGTTGAGCCGCTGCCAGGTGGCCAGGTCGTCCCGCAGCAGCACGGCGATCTTCGTGGGGAAGGTCATGAGGTCAGCGTGCCCGTGCTGACCTGGGCGGTCTTGTACGTTGTGCACATGGAGCTCGTCACCGCGTGGCGGCCCAGGGTGCCCGGGATCGCCGAGGTGTTCCACGCGCATTTCGTGGACCACGCCTATCCGCCGCACGTCCACGACGCCTGGACGCTGCTGATCGTCGACCAGGGCGCGATCCGCTTCGACCTGGACCGGCACCACCGCGGCGCGGCCGGGGCGTCGGTGACCCTGCTGCCGCCGGACGTCGCGCGACGGACGGGCGGCGACCGGCGACGGGTTCCGCAAGCGGGTGCTGTACCTCCACACGACGGTCCTCGACGCGGGTCTGGCCGGCGCCGCCGTCGACCGGCCCGGCGTCGACGACCCGCTGCTGCGGCACCGCATCCACCAGCTGCATCTCGCCCTGGACGCGCCCGGTGACGAGCTGGAGGCGGAGAGCCGGCTCGCGCTGATCCGGGACCGGCTGCGGCGGCACTTCGGCGCGGTGCCCCAGCCGCAGGGCGGGCACCGGGGCGTGGCGGTCGGGCTGCGGGAGCTGCTCGACGCGCGGACCCGGGAGGGGATCACCCTCACCGAGGCCGGCGCGCTGCTGCAGTGCCATCCCGGGCACCTGGTCAGGTCGTTCACGGCGGCGTTCGGTCTGCCGCCGCACCGGTACCTGGTGGGCCGCCGCGTCGAACAGGCCCGCCGCCTGCTGCTGGACGGTCGCCGCCCGGCCGACGTGGCCGCGGAGGCCGGCTTCCACGACCAGTCCCACCTGCACCGGCACTTCGTCCGGCACGTGGGCGTGACGCCGGCCCGGTACGCCGCCCAGGGCGGAGTGCGTCAGGAGCCGCGTCAGGCCGCCCATGGCGGAGTGCGTCAGGAGCCGCGTCAGGCCGCCCAGGGCGGGGTGCCGAAGACCGAGCCGTCGGCGCGGTAGGCGGTGAAGCCGGCGGCCACGCTGACGAACACCTCGGCGGGCTCGGCCCCGGGGTTGTGTGCCGCGATCGGCTCCCCGGCCGGCACCACGACGGAGTCGCCGGCGCCGAGCACCTCACCGCCGGGCGTGACCCGCAGCTGCCCCGACAGCACCATGAACACCTCGTCGCGGTCGATGCTGTGCGGCATCGACTCGTGACCGGCGGCGACGGTCAGCCGCCACGCGCACACCTGCCGGGACCCGTTGCTGGGGCCCGAGAACACCGTGAACCTGGATCCGTCGAGCTCGAATCGCGGCGCGTCGGCCGCACGGACGATACTCATCCTGTCCTCCTTGAAGGTCGTGGCAAAACGCTAAACCAGGTTTCTTACTTTGTAAACGGGGTTTCGTATGTCTGATCTCACGCCCGATGAGCTGCGGTCGCTGCCGCTGGGCCGGCTGCTGCTGCACGCGCACCGGCGGGCGCAGGCGGCGTCCCTGGCGAAGCTGCAGGCGGGCGGGCACGGCGAGATCCGGCTCGGGCACGTGCCGGTGATCACGAACCTGGATCCGGAGGGGACACGGATCACTGATCTGGCGGCGAAGGCGGGCATGACCCGGCAGATGATGGGCCGCCTGGTGCGGGAGCTGGAGGCGTCCGGCTACGTGTCGAGCCGTCCGGACCCGAATGACCAGCGGGCCGTGATCGTGGCGCTGACGGACCGGGGCGCGGCGTTCCTCGCCGACGCGCCGGCGGCGATGGCGGCGGTCGACGGTGATTTCGCGGCGCTGCTGGGTGCCGACGAGCTGTCGCGGCTCCGGGAGGCGCTGTTGCGCATCAGCAGCACCTGAGCGGCCGCCTGAAAATACCCGGCCGTGGTGTGGCCTGTGTGCGGTGCCGCGGGTGTGGTGCGGCAGGGTGCGGCGCGGGCTGATGCGCCGCCGGACGGGACGGGCTGGAGTGGTGTGCTGCCGCCCGCAGGGTCTCAGGCGGCGTCGGTGGCGAGGCGGAGCTGCCGGAGGCGCCGGTCGGCGGCGGCGGCGTTGCGGTGCAGCCGGTCGGTTTCGGCGCTGAGCAGGTCGCGTCCGGGTGCGGTGAGCCGGTAGTAGCGGCGCAGGCGCGAGGCGACGACCTCTTCCCGGTCGACTTCGATGAGCCCGTCGACGCGGAGCCGGTCGAGGATGCCGTAGAGTGTGCCGGCCTGGAGGCGGACGCGATCATCGGAGATGCGCCGCACGTCCTCCAGGACGCTGTAGCCGTGCTGTGGCTCGGCCGCGAGTGCGGTCAGCACGAGGAATGTCGGTTCTCGTAACGGTACGCCAGTCATGCCCATCACTATATTCAGCTCATCGGTATATACCATCGACCGATCGGTCACCCGGTCGTGGGGGTGATGTTCGTCAATCCTCCCGTGGCGTTGGTGACGCGGTTGGAGGTATAGACGACGTTGAGGTTGCCCGCGCACTTCGACGTGGACGTCACGTTGATCGCGTAGCGGCCGGTCCCGCCGAGGTCGGACACGTTGTCCCGCCACACGTTGCCGCAGCCGGAGCCGGCGACGGGGTTGTGCGTCTCGTAGCCGTTGGCGAAGGTCCCCGGCGCGCTGAACGTGCCGGTGTTGCCCTGGACCAGGTAGCCGGTGCCTTTCATGTCGACCCACGAGTCGGCGGAGTTCTGCCCGGCGATGCCGCGCCCGTCGAACGTGTTGCCGCGGATGACCCCGTCGACGGTGCCTTCCTTGACGTCGATGTGCTCCGCCGCCACGTACGGCCCGATGTGGTTGTCCAGCACCTGCACCCGGTCGGACCGGTCGACGCCGCCGCTGGTGCCGTGGCAGGCCCAGTTCGAGTTCGCGGAGCCGAGGTAGACGCCCTCGCCGTACGCGGGCTGCGCGGTGCCGGTGTACTCGATCGTCGAGTCGCGGATCACACCGTCCGATGAGGACCGTCTGAAGTGGACGCCCTCGTCGCCGATGTGGTGCACGTACAGCCCGTCGAGCGACACGTGCGGCGAGTCGTCGACGACGACGCCCTTCTTCGCGTTCGCGACGGTGAAGCCGCGCAGGTTCCAGTACGGCGCGCCGGCCAGCCAGAACCCGTAGCCGGGGTCCCAGCCGGGCGTCGGGACCGGGCACGACGGGCCGCTGCCGGCGCTCGCCGGGTTGGTCAGGACCGCCGTGCGGGGCCCGGTGACGGTGATCGGCGCGGCGGCGGTGCCGGGTGTCGTGCCGATGAACGACCCGTCGTAGGTCCCGGGCGCGAGCCGGATCGTCTGCCCGGGCCGTGCCGCACGGAGGGCCGCCTCCAGCTGCGCCGCCGTCGAGACGTCCACAGTGGATCCGCTGGTGGGGGGAGCCGACGGCGAAGGGCCGGGCGAGGACGGCGCGGGGGACGACGGCGCGGGGGACGACGGCGCGGGGGACGACGGCGCGGGGGACGACGGCGCGGGGGACGACGGTGCGGGGGACGACGGTGCGGGGGACGACGGTGCGGGGGACGACGGTGCGGGGGAGGACGGTGCGGGTCCGCCCGCGCACGGCGCGCCGTTGAGGGTGCAGTTGAGCGGCGCCCCGGTGCCGCTGACGTTGAACCCGAAGCGGACCGTCGCACCGGCGGCGACGGTCCCGTTCCAGGAGGCGTTGGCGAAGCGGTGGTGCTGCCCGGTGCTGGTGCGCGCCGAGTCCCACGAGCTGCTCACCGTGGATCCGGCCGGCAGGTCGAACTCGACGACCCATCCGCTCGCCGCGGCGTCGCCCCGGTTGGCGACGGCGAACTCGCCGCCGTAGCCGCTGCCCCACACCGACGTCTGGGTGAACGTGGCCGTCAGCGCTGCGGCCGCGGCCGAGGCGGTCAGCGGTGCGAGGAGCAGCACCGCCGCGCCGGCGGCCAGCCCCGGCAGCAACGTGCGCGAGATCCGCATGGCTGATTAGTAAACAGTCTTTACAACTCTTGGTCAATGCCTTCGGAGGAAAAGTCGAGCGCGAGGTCGACCAGCGTGGCCGAGCACGCGTGCACCTGGGCGATCGACACCTTCTCGTCCGGGCAGTGCCCGTAGCCGACGCCCGGGCCGTACTGCACGGTCGGAATGCCGCCGATGTTCGTCAGCAGCCGCAGGTCGGATCCGTACGGCGCGCCGACGACCTCCGGCGTGTTGCCGAAGGTGTGGGCGGCCAGCACCCGCCGCACGAGGTCGGTGCCCGACGGGCAGCGGCCGGACGCGAACTGCCCGCCCCACCACTCGACCGTCACCGGGTGCTCCTTCAGCCACGGGTCGCCGGCGCACGCCTCCGCGACCGTCCGCTCGAACTCGGCCCGGGCCTGCTCGACCGGCTCGTCGAGCGCGACCCCGAAGCGCCCCTCGGCGACCAGCAGGTCGGGGACCGTGGAGGCCCAGTCGCCGGCCCGTACCGTGCCGATCTCCAGCGGATACGCGATGTCCCAGCGGCGCATCATCGGGTCGACGACCCGGTTGCGGGACGCCTCCAGCGCGCGCAGGACCGGGAAGATCAGCTGGAACTTCTCGACGGCGCTGACGCCGGTGGTACGGGCGCAGGCGTGCGCGGCGAGACCCGGCACCCGCAGCCGGAAGGTGAGGGCACCGCCGTTGGCGGCGAGGACGTCCAGGGCGGTCGGCTCGGTGATCACGCACGCGTCGGCGCGCCAGCCGCGCTCGAGGGTCGCGTAGGTGCCCAGCCCCCCGTCCTCCTCGCCGACGACCGCGGCGAGCAGCAGGTCGCCGGGCAGCTTCGTGCCGCTGCGGTGCAGGGCGAGCAGCGCCGCCAGGGCGGACACGAAGCCGCCCTTCATGTCGCAGGCGCCGCGGCCGTACACGTGGCCGTCCTCGACGCGTCCGGAGAACGGGTCGTCGGACCAGGTGGCGAGGTCACCGGGCGGGACGACGTCCAGGTGCCCGTTGAGCATGAGGGTGCGCCCGCCGCCGGTGCCGGGCAGCCGGGCCACGAGGCCCCACGCCTCGGAGCGCTCGACCTCCATGCCGGGGAAGTCGGGGCGGGCGGCGAGCTCGGCGACCGGGATCTGCCACAGGTCGGTCTCGACGCCCTCCGCGGCGAGCAGGCCGGCGACGTGCCGCACGATCTCGCCTTCAGCTTGGGTGCCACCCACACTGGGTACGCGGATCAGGTCGACGAGGGTGCCGATGGTCTCGTCGCGGGAGCTGAGGAGAGCGTTGTGGACGTCCATCCGGGCAATGTATGTCGTTGACGCTGCTGACGTACAACATCCTGACCGGCGCCAACCGGGGCAGGCTGGACGCCGTGTGCGCGGTCGTCGATGCCGCGGCGCCCGACGTCGCGGCGGTGCAGGAGCTGCGGGGCGACCCGCCCCTCGCGGCGCGCACGGGGATGCGGCTGCACGTGGCGCCGCCGCGGACCGGGCAGCCCGTCGGCCTGCTCGTCGCGCCGCACCTGCGGGTCCTGCGCAGCGGCACGGTGCCGGGCCGCTTCCATCACGGCGCGGCCTGGGTGGAGGTGGCGACGTCGTCGGGCCCGCTGACGCTGGTCAGCGCGCACCTGTTCCCCTACTGGGGGAGGATCCGCCTGTACGAGGCCGGCCGGCTGGCCGCGTTCGCCCGGCGCCGGGAGCGGGTCGTGCTGATGGGCGACCTCAACTCCCTCGACCCGGACACCGGATACCGGGACGTGCAGCGGCGGCACCGGCGGTGGTTCGGCCGCGGCGGCGTCGACACGCGGGCGGTGGCGCTGCTGACCCGCCGCGGGCTGGTCGACGTGTTCCGCGAGGTCGGCGAGGGGGAGGGCTGGACGGTCCCGACGGCGCTCGGCGGCGAGGAGTTCGTGCGCTCGCGCCTGGACTACATCCTGGCGTCGCCGGCCGTGGCCGGTGACTTCACGTCGTGCCGCGTGCTGACCGGCGGCGGGACTGCGTCCGCATCTGACCATTTTCCGGTGCTGGCGACGATCGCGACGGACCCCGCGGGTCGATCTGCTCCCTGACCTGCGCCGGTCTGCGGTGCCCGCCGAGCGGCGGGTTCGCGACCCAGCGGATCGCGGGGGCCTGGCCCGGGGCCGGCAGCCAGCCCAGGAACCGGGTCCAGAGCTGGTCCGTGCCGAGCTGGCGGAGGTCCTCGGCGGCGTCGGCGACCCGCAGCGCCATCATCGTGCGCAGCGCGGCGGGGCTGTCGCCGTGCTCCGCGACGAGCTGGGCGCGTTTCGCCGCGCACGGCCACGGCTCGCGACATCCCGTGCACAGCCAGGTCGGCCGGGCGGGGATGTGCGCGATTGTCACCCCAGACTCCCGGGCCGGGCGAGCTCGAGGCGGCGCAGGGCGTAGACGAGCACCGAGTTGCGGGCGGAGACGTACTGGTCGCACGGCCAGGGCTGGTTGCAGTCGCGGCACTGCTCGGCACGGTGGAGCTTGGCGGCCAGCCAGCCCTTCGGACGGGGCTGGTGGCGGCGGCGCTGGCGGACGAGCTCTTTGAGGTCCATCGCGGGGGGTCCTTGTCAGGTCGCCGAGGTCGGGTGGGTGGGCTTGGCGAGGCGGAGCGAGGTGTGCAGGACGTGCTGGTGCGCCACCAGGTGGGCCCTGTGGGGCTGGCTGTGGCGCTGGGTGTGACGCTTGGCGCGGTACATGGCGGCGTCGGCCCGGTGCACCGCGTCGGCGAGGTGCGCGCTGGTCTCGACCGGGACCAGCCCGACCGACGTGCTGACCGACACGACCTGACCGGCGAGCCGCATCGGCGCCGCGAGGACGTCGGCGAGGTGGGCCGCCTGCACGTCGGGCTCCTCGTCGCGGCGGGGGATGAGGCCGGCGAACTCGTCGCCGCCGAGCCTGGCCACGATGCCCCGGCCGGCGCACGAGGAGAAGCGGTGCCCGATGGTGACGAGGACCTCGTCGCCCGCGGAGTGGCCGTAGACGTCGTTGATCTGCTTGAACCCGTCGACGTCGAGGACCACCGCGACCAGGGGGTGCGCGTGCGGGTCGGCGACGAGCTCCGCGCCGCGCATGTAGAAGGCGCGCCGGTTGGGCAGGCCTGTCAGCGGGTCGTGGCTGGCGGCGTGCCGCTCCACGGTGAGCTGTCGTTGCAGCTGGACCACCCGGCGGTGGGACACCCACGCCGCGCACGCTCCAGCCGCCACGGCCGCACCGGCCAGGAAGGCGAGAGGGTCCATTCGCGCGTCCTCCAAGATCGTAGCTGGGGAAGCCACCCGATCATTTGGGAGCGAACGTCCGGTTCTGGTCACAAATTGTGAGCGTCCCCGCACATTCGCACATGCGCTAGCATGCGCGTTATCGGCTGCATACGCAAGAGCCGATGCACGTGCAGACGCCGATTCTCGGCAAACTTTCAACTACATGTTGCAGAGAGATGTCCATGGAGCAGACGTACAACGGGATGCCGGCCGGCGACCTGCCGGGTGTGCCCTGGCAGAAGAGCCGTCGCAGCAACCCCAGCGGCAACTGCGTCGAGCTGGCCCCCCTACCCGGCGGGACCGGCTTCGCGATGCGTAACTCGCGCGACCCTCAGGGGCCCGCGCTCATCTACACCTACGACGAGATCGCCGCCTTCATCGCCGGCGCCCGCGACGGCGACTTCGACAACCTGCTGGACCACGACCGCTGAGGACGTGGGCTTGTGGAGATACCGCCGGATCGACGCGAGCCCACTCCCGCTTACTGTCGGGTCATGGCATGCTTACTCCGGCTCGGCCAGGAGTCATGGGCAGAACTCGGAGGCAGTAGGTGACGACCGGAACCCCTGAAGGTGGCTCCGCCGGAGGCCCCACCGTCCTCCGCATGCTGCTGGGTGCCCACCTGCGCCGCCTCCGCGAGGCTCAGGGCGTGACCCGGGAGGACGCCGGCTGGGAGATCCGCTCGTCGGAGTCGAAGATCAGCCGCATGGAGCTCGGGCGCGTCGGCTTCAAGGAGCGCGACGTCGCCGACCTGCTCACCCTCTACGGCCTCGACGACGAGGAGGAGCGCACCCGGCTGCTCGCCCTCGCCCGCGACGCCAACAACCCCGGCTGGTGGCACCGCTTCGGCGACGTGCTGCCCAATTGGTTCCAGTCCTACCTCGGCCTCGAGGCCGCCGCGGCCCTCATCCGCACGTATGAGGTCCAGTTCGTCCCCGGCCTGCTGCAGACCAAGGAGTACGCGCGGGCCGTCGTCCTGCTCGGCCACGGCCGGGCCAAGGCCGACGAGATCGACCGCCGGGTCGAGCTGCGGATGGCCCGCCAGCAGGTCCTCACCCGCGCCGACGCGCCGAAGCTGTGGGTCGTCGTCGACGAGGCCGCGCTGCGCCGCCCCATCGGCGGCATCGACATCATGCGCGAGCAGGTCAACGCGTTGCTCGAGGCCAACACGTTGCCCAACGTGCGGCTGCAGGTCATCCCGTTCAACGCGGGCGGCCACGCGGCCGCCGGCGGCGCGTTCACCATCCTGCGCTTCCCCGACCAGGACCTGCCCGACGTGGTCTACATCGAGCAGCTCACCAGCGCCCTCTACCTCGACAAACGCGACGACGTCGACCTCTACGCCGAGGCCATGGAGCGGCTCTGCGTCGAGGCCCGCCCGCCGACGGAGACCCAGAAGGTCCTCGAGGAGATCCGGCGCGATCTCGAGGGGTAATTTCCCTTGTATGGGATCTTTGTCAGGCACTGTCGCTCTCGTCACCGGCGCCTCCAGCGGGATCGGTGAGGCGGCCGCACTGTCGCTCGCCTCCCGTGGCGCCGCCGTCGCGCTCGCCGCCCGCCGCGCCGACCGGCTCGGCACGCTCGCCGACCGCATCCGCGCCGACGGCGGTGTCGCGCTCGTCGTCGAGGCCGACGTCACCGACCAGTCCGCCGCCGTCGCCGCGGTACAGCGGACGGTGGACGAGCTCGGCCGGCTCGACACCCTCGTCAACAACGCCGGCGTCATGCTCCTCGGGCCCGTGCTCGACGCGCCCGTCGACGAGTGGCGCACGATGGTCTCCGTCAACGTCATGGGCCTGCTGTACTGCGCGCACGCCGCGCTCCCGCACCTGCTCGCCGCGGCCGCCGACGGTCCGCGCAAGGTCGCCGACCTGGTCAACGTCAGCTCCGTCGCCGGCCGCGTCGCCCGCAACGGCAGCGGCGTCTACAACGCCACCAAGCACGCCGTCGGCGCCTTCAGCGAGGCCCTGCGGCAGGAGGTCACCGGCAGGTATGTCCGGGTGTCCCTGGTCGAGCCCGGGGCCGTCTCGACGGAACTGGCGGGCCACAACCGGCCGGAGATCCTGGAGACGATCAAGCAGCGCTTCGCCGACATGCAGCGCCTCGAGGCCGAGGACATCGCCGACACGATCACCTACATCGTGACCCGCCCGCGGCACGTCGCGGTCAACGAGCTGCTGGTGAGACCGACGCAACAGCAGGCCTGAGCCCGTTTGCCCGGCCGTCTTGCGGGCACGGGACGGTGGTACACCCACATCAAGAGTTCGGAGGAACGCATGAGTGGCGTGACAGAGACCATCGACGTCCACGTACCGGTGCGCACCGCATACAACCAGTGGACGCAGTTCGAGTCGTTCCCTCGGTTCATGAGCGGCGTCGAGTCCATCCGGCAGGTCGACGACCGGCGCACCCACTGGGTGACGAAGGTCGGCGGCGTCCGCCGCGAGTTCGACGCCGAGATCACCGAGCAGCAGCCTGACCAGCGGATCGCGTGGAGGAGCGTCGGCGGCGACACCGAGCACGCCGGCGTCGTCACCTTCCACCGCCTGGGCGAGCAGGACACCCGGGTCACCGTCCAGCTCGACTGGCAGCCCGAGGGCATCGTGGAGAAGGCGGGCGCCGCGGTCGGTGCCGACAACCTCCAGGTGAAGGCCGACACGAAGCGCTTCAAGGAGTTCATCGAGGAGCGCGGCGGCGAGTCCGGCCAGCGGCGCGGCGACGTCCCGCGCGACGTCCCGCGCCCGGGCCTGTAGCCCTTCGCCCTGTCCGGGGCGCCGCTCCTGTCACCAGGGGCGGCGCCCTTCGCCGTTCCCGGCGCCGGTGGATGTTCAGCGCAGGGCGTGGGCGATGCGGTCCAGGGCGTCGTTGCGGGGGGTGGCGCGGTCCAGGAGGTTGGACTGGTGGGAGGCGATGATGCCGGCGACGACCGGGGTCTCGGCCTTCTCGATCTCCCGGTCGGCGGCCTGCGCGGCGTCCGCGGCGATCCTGGCCGCCTCCCGGCCCGGCAGCGCCTGCCACGTCGGCAGGAGGGTGTGGTTGAGGGCGTCGTCGTACCACGGGGGCACGGTCGGCGGGGGCAGTTCGCCGGAGCGCCAGCGTTTCACGAGGGTCTGCGCCCAGCGGTCCCAGAACGCGAGCTGCGCGAGGACGGTCGCGACGGTCCAGCTGGGGGTGACCGGCTTGGAGAGGTCGTCGTCGCCGAGTGAGTCGATGAGGGTGGTCAGGCGTTGCCGCGCCGCGGCGTTCTCGTCCAGGGGTACGCGATCCACCCCTTCAACGGTAAGCGCGCCGGTGCGGGTCCGCACGGCGAGCGAGAGGGCCGATTCCCGCCAGCCAACCAGGGCCGGCACCGGCCAGGATCGGGGTATGTTCACGATTCACGCGATCGACCCCGGCACCCTGGAATCGGTGCGGGGCAAGGGCACCGACGTGTCCGGCAACCCCGTCGAGGCGACGACCGCGGAGGGCGGCGAGCCGCTGCGGTGCTGCCTGCGGGACGCGACCGGGGGCGAGCGGCTGATCCTGTTCGGGTTCGAGCCGGTGCTGCCCGCCGCGAGCCCGTACCGCGAGATCGGCGCCGTCTTCGCGCACGCCGAGCGGTGCGGCGGGCCCGCCGGGGCCGGCTATCCGGACGGCTGGCGCGGCAGGTCGCAGGTGCTGCGGGCCTACGACGCGCGCGGCTGGATCCATCCCGCGACCCGGGTGCACGACGGCACCGACCCGGAAGGGGTCCTGGCCGGCGTGTTCGCGGACGCGGCGGTGGTCCGGGTCGACTCCCGCAACGTCGCCTACGGCTGCTTCATGTTCACGGTGACCCGCGCAGCTGGTGGGCGGTGAGGGCGGTGCGGTTCGGCAGGCCGAGCTTGGCCAGGATGTGCCGGACGTGCGTCTCGACGGTCCGTTCGCTGACGACGAGCCGCGCGGCGATGTCCCGGTTCGACAGCGCCGCCGCGACGAGGGCGGCGACCTCGCGTTCCCGGGCGGTGAGCGGGTCGTCGGCGAGCGCGGCGGCGGTCCGCGCCGCGCCCGGCATCCCGAGCCGCCGCGCCTGCGCCCCCGCCCGCTGAGCGGACCCGTCACCGGCACCCGCACCGGCACCGGCCGAGGCGGGCAGGGCGGCGAGGTCGAGCCAGGTGTGCACCAGCCACGGGCGGGCGTCGAGGCGGGTGTTGCCCTCGACCGCCCGCCGCAGGGCGGCGACGGCGGCGTCGTGCCGCCCGAGCACCGCCAGGAGCCGGCCGATGGTCCGGTCGGCGGCGCCGCCGCAGAAGCTGTCGGCGTTGCCGGGCAGGCCGCCGGAGCCCGTCCACGGCAGCCACTGCGGCAGCGCCCAGCCCGCCGCCTCCGTGTCCTGGAAGATCAGCGCCAGCTCGGTGAGGTGCTGCAGGAGGCCGAGCCGGCGGGTGCCGCGGCCGGGCTCGCGCAGCAGGTGGCGCAGGCGTTCGTACCCGGCGAGGGCCTCGTCCCGGTCGCCGGCCTGGTGCCACGCCAGCGCCGCCGCCGCGGACGCCAGGGGCAGCCGCGGGAACGCGCCGAGCCGCTCCTGCCAGCCGTCGCGCAGCTCGCCGGGGTCGCCGCGCAGGAGCGCGAGGAGCCCGGCGAAGACGTCGGTGACGAGGGCGGCGAGGTCGTCGCCGAGGGTCCCGGCGATCCGGTGCGCCGCCGCGGAGGCGTCCCGCGCGGCGCCGAACCGGCCGGCGAGCGCGGCCCGGGCGGCGTCGACCCGCCGGGCCCGCCACGCCGCCACGGGCAGCCGCGACGCGTCCGCGAGGTCGTGCAGCCGGGTGATGCCGTCGTCGACGCCGCGCAGGTCCAGGGTGTGGTACCGGGCGTCGAGCCGCCACAGTTCGGCGCTCACGGCCGCCATGAGCCGCCCCTCGCGCAGTGCGGTGTCCCCGGCGAGGCCGGCGAGCCTGAGCCGCTCGGCGGTGTCGCCGGGCCGGTCCAGGTGCCACATCCGGGCCCGGGCCGCGTCCAGCAGCGCGTCCGGGTCGCCCGCGGCCTCGGGGGGGGGGGAAGCACCCCCGCCTCCGTCTGGGGCGCGTAGGGTGGCACCCGCCCTCAGCCCAGCCAAACGGGGGGGAAGAAGCGTCAGTGCGGTGGCGAGGGGGA
>NZ_JBVJIJ010000043.1:0-37992 GCF_055586325.1 Dactylosporangium sp. NPDC051087
CAGGCCGACCCCGGAGCGCAGCGAAGGTGGCGGCATGAGCGGCCAGCGAAGCGGCTCGGGCCGCTCATCATGTGACAGTTTCGGCTCAGGCCGACCCCGGAGCGCAGCGAAGGTGGCGGCATGAGCGGCCAGCGAAGCGGCTCGGGCCGCTCATCATGTGACAGTTTCGGCTCAGGCCGACCCCGGAGCGCAGCGGAGGTGGCGGACTGAGCACGGTCGAGTTCAAAGGGTTTGGGTGGCGGCACGCCGGGCGTAAGGCCTGGGCGGTCCGCGACTTCGACCTGCGGATCGAGCACGGCGAGCGGGTCCTCCTGGCCGGTGCCTCCGGCGCCGGGAAGAGCACCCTGCTCGCCGCGCTCGCCGGTCTGCTCGCCGAGGACTCCGGCGAGCAGGAGGGCGAGGTCCTCGTCGACGGCGTCCCGGCGCGGCAGCGCACGGCGGGCACCGGGATCGTCTTCCAGGACCCGCAGACGCAGCTCGTGATGAGCCGCTGCGGCGACGACGTCGCGTTCGGCCTGGAGAACCGTGGCGTGCCCCGCGCCGAGATCTGGCCGCGGGTCGACGCCGCGCTCGCGTCCGTCGGTTTCCCGTACGACCGTGACCGGGACACCGCCGCGCTGTCCGGCGGGGAGCAGCAGCGGCTCGCGATCGCCGGTGTGCTCGTGTCGCGGCCGGGCCTGCTCCTGCTCGACGAACCCACCGCCAACCTCGATCCGGAGGGTGCGCAGCTGGTACGGGCGGCGCTCGGCAAAGCGCTGCACGACGTCGACGCCACCATGATCCTCGTCGAGCACCGCCTGGAGGAGGCGCTGACGCTGGTCGACCGGGTGGTGACGCTCGGCGAGGAGCAGCCGCCGCTGGTCGTGCCGGACCGCAGGGCACGCACCGGCCCCGGCGACGTGCTGCTGACCGCGGAGCACCTGCGGCTGCGGCACACCGGCAACGTCGTCGACGAGGTGATCCGGGCCGGTGAGGCCCTCGCCGTCGAAGGCCCCAACGGCGCCGGCAAGTCGACCCTGGCGCTGCTGCTCGGCGGCCTGACGAAACCGGCGAAACCCGGCATGGTCACCGCGCCCGGGCAGCGGCGGCCCCCGCACCGCTGGCGGGCCGGGAAGCTCGCCGCCCGGATCGGGTCGGTGTTCCAGAACCCGGAGCACCAGTTCGTCACCTCGACCGTCCGCGACGAGCTGCTGCTCGGCGGGCGCGGCGCCGCAACCGCCGACGAGCTGCTGACCCGGCTGCGCCTCGACCGTCTCGCGCTCGCGAACCCGTACACCTTGAGCGGCGGCGAACAGCGCAGGCTCAGCGTCGCGACGGCGCTGGCCGCGGCCCCGGACCTGCTGATTCTCGACGAACCGACCTTCGGGCAGGATCCACGGACGTGGCGGGAGCTCGTGGATCTCCTCGCCGACCTGCGCGACGACGGGCGCGGCCTGGTCGTCGTCACCCACGACCGTGAGCTCGTCGAGGCGCTCGGCGACCGCCGGCTGCGGCTGTCCGCCGGTGCCGGCTCATGACCGCGTGGATCCGGGGGCGGGACGCGACCGCGAAGCTGCTCGCCGCGGCGCTGCTCACCGCCGCCGTGCTGAGCACCGTCGACCCGTTCGTCACCGCGGTCGCGATCGGGATCGAACTGGTGCTGCTCCCGCTCACCGGTCTCGGCGCCCGGGGGCTGTGGCGGCGCGGCTGGCCGCTGCTGCTGTCGGCGACGTTCGTGCTGGTCTTCACCGTGCTGCTCGGCTCGAAGGAAGGACCGGTCGCCGCCACGGTCGGCGGTGTCGAGGTGCACGAGCCGGCTCTCGGGTACGCGCTGCGGCTGATCGCGATCGGGTTGCCCGGGTTCGTGGTGTTCGCGACCATCGACCCCACCGACCTCGCGGACTCGCTCATCGCCCATCTGAAGGTGCCGCCGCGGTTCGCGATCGGGGCGCTCGCCGCGTTCCGGCTCGTGCCGCTGCTGACCGACGAGTACCGGCTGATCCGGCTCGCCCGCCGGGCCCGCGGCATCGACGCCGGCTGGAACCCCGTCGCCCACGCGCGGCTCGCGGCGTCGGCGACGTTCGGGTTGCTCGTCGGGGCGATCCGGCGCGGGATCCGGCTCGCCACCGCGATGGAGGCGCGCGGCTTCGACCGGGGGCGGCCCCGCAGCAGCGCCCGCGAGACCCGTTTCGGCTGGCCCGACGCATCGGTCGTCCTCGTCGGCGCGGCCCTCGCGGGCGCATTGATCTTGCTGAAGTTCGTGCATACATAGCCATGCCGCTACCTGATGTTCGTCCGGGCGGTCGAGGGTCCGAGGTGAGGACCATCGACCTGAACGGAGCCCCCACATGGGCCACGGCCACCACCATCACCACGAGGACATGCCGCAGGCGGCCGGCGACGTCCCCGCGGTGCTCGACGCCTCGATCCCCGACAGTGAGCTCTCCCCCGGCGACGTCTCCCGCCGCGGCTTCCTGCGCCGCGCCGGCCTGCTCGGTGCCGCGGCAGCGGCCGGCGGCGCCCTCGCGAACGCCGGTGTCGCGCACGCCCACGGCGACGACGCGGACTTCGACAGCCACGACCGGCACGGCCACGGCCGCCCGACCGGCAACGGCTACAAGTGGCTCGCCGGTGACCACCACATCCACACGCAGTTCTCCAGCGACGGCATGTACCGCGTGGGCGACCACGTCAAGCACGCCTCCGCGTACGGGCTGGACTGGATGGTCATCACCGACCACGGCAGCGTCCAGCATGCCAAGATCGGCGTCGAGAAGGTCAACCCGGGCATCCGCGACGCCCGCGACGACTACAAGGACATGCTCGTCTTCCAGGGCCTGGAGTGGAACATCCCGGCCGCCGAGCACGGCACCGTCTTCGTGCACCCCGGCGCCAACGAGGTCGCGGTCCTGAAGGAGTTCGAGAACACGTTCGACGGCTCCGCCGTCGGCGCCGTCGACCCGTCGCTGGTCACCGAGGCCCTCGCGATCGCCGGCGTGAAGTTCCTCGGCGAGCAGGTCACGAAGCGCCGCGTGCAGGACGCGCTGTTCCTGGCCAACCACCCGGCCCGCAACGGCATCGACTCGCCGCACGAGATCCGCGCGTGGCGCGACGCCAACCCGCGCATCGCGATCGGCTTCGAAGGCGCCCCCGGCCACCAGGCCGCCGGCATCGTCAAGCCGCTCGGCGGCGGCTCGGCCCGCGGCTTCTACGGCAACGCGCCCGGCGCCGCGTCGTTCCCCGGGTACCCCCTGGAGAGCTACCGCACGTGGGGCGGCTTCGACTGGATGACCTCCACCGTCGGCGGTCTCTGGGACAGCCTCCTCGCCGAGGGCAAGGGCTGGTGGATCAGCGCCAACTCGGACTCCCACGTCGTCTACGAGGAGACCGCGAAGCGTCCCGACAACACCGACTTCAACACCAACGGGTTCCATTCGGACCCGGTGTACGGTCAGCCGACCAGCCTCACCCCGGGCGACTTCTGGCCCGGCTACTACAGCCGCACCCACGTCGGCGCGCGCAACTTCGGTTACGCCGCCGTCATGGAGGGTCTGCGCGCCGGGCGCGTCTGGGTCGACCACGGCGGCCTGATCAGCGGCCTCGACGTCCAGGTCCGCGCCAAGGGCACCGGCTCCGGCGTGACGCTGGGCGACACGCTGCTGGTCCGCCGCGGCCAGCGCGCCGAGCTCGTCATCAGGATCAACCTGGCGAACACGCCGAACTGGGCGAACTTCGTGCCGACCCTCGCCCGCGTCGACGTGATCCGCGGTGCTGTGACCGGCGCCGTGTCCGACAAGGACACGATGAAGGCCCCCGACACGAAGGTCGTCAAGTCCTTCGAGGTCAACAAGTCCACGGGCACCGTCTCGTTCACCTACGACCTCGGCCCGGTCGACCAGCCGTTCTACGTCCGCCTCCGCGGCACCGACGGCAACCGCACCGCGCCCGGCTACCACGGCGCCGCGGTCGACCCGGCCGGCCCGGCGATCGACGTCGTCGGCGACGCCGACCCGTGGAAGGACCTCTGGTTCTACGCGAACCCGATCTGGGTCTTCGCCCGGTAATGGCATTCCCCGACGTCAAGGCGGCCGACCACCACATCCTGGTGGGCGGCCGCCCCGCGTTCACCTACTTCGACGGCGGCGAGGTCCACGTCGGCACGTACGACGGCACCCCACCGGAGGGCGCCCGCGCGGTCCTGTTCCCCGGCGGGGAGAAGCTCACCGGCGTGATCACGGTTTCGGCGGTCCTGGCCGACTCCGCGATCGACAGGGTGGTCATCCTCGGCGGCATGACCGCGGTGCCCGAGATGCTGATCGACACGGGCGACTTCGTCCGCCCGATCTGGCGTGACGGGGTGCTGACCCTCGTCACCCAGTTCGGCCGCGGCGGCGTCCTGACCCCGTTCGAGGCCCAGTCCCAGATTCCCTGCTGCCACGACCACTGACGAGCGCGCCCGCCGGGTCGCGGTCGAGCGCCGGGGCAGCCACCTAATCGATCTCCAAACCCGTGACCGCCCAGGAACGCACGGCAGTATCAGCTGGTCAGCGTGGGCGCGACCGGGTTGGGGATCGCGCCGCCGAAACGGCGATCTCGTTTGGCGTAGACCTCGCAGGCGTACCAGAGGTGGCGGCGGTCGAAGTCGGGCCAGAGGGTGTCGACGGAGACGAACTCGGCGTACGCGGCCTGCCAGATCATGAAGTTGCTGGTGCGCATCTCGCCGGAGCTGCGTACCAGCAGGTCGACGTCCGGCAGGTCGGGTTCGTCGAGGTAGCGGGCGAACGTCTTCTCCGTGATCCGGTCGGGCTTCAGGCGGCCGGCCTGCACGTCGGCGGCGATGCGGGCGGCGGCGTCGGCCACCTCGGCCCGGCCGCCGTAGTTGACGCACATGGTGAACGTGAGCAGGTTGTTGCGTTTGGTGAGTTCTTCGGCGTACTCGAGCTCGTTGATGACGCTGCGCCACAGGCGGGGGCGGCGGCCCGCCCAGCGGACGCGGATGCCCATCTCGTGGAACTCGTCGCGCCGGCGGTGGATCGTGTCGCGGTTGAAGTTCATCAGGAAGCGGACCTCTTCCGGGGACCGCTTCCAGTTCTCCGTCGAGAAGGCGTAGGCGCTCACGTATTTGACGCCGAGCTCCAGGGCGCCTTCGATGACGTCGAAGAGGGCGGCCTCGCCCGCGGTGTGCCCGGCGGTGCGGGGCAGGCCGCGTTCTTTCGCCCAGCGGCCGTTGCCGTCCATGATGATCGCCACGTGCTGCGGCACGGTCTCCTTCGGCAGCGCCGGTGGGCGGGCCCCGCTCGGGTGCTGCGACGGCGGACGGAATGTGTTCACGAGCTGTCCTTTCGGCCCCGGGCGGTGTCGTCCCGGTCTACCAGCGGGAGCGAGCGTAACGCCCGCTCCAGGTGCCACTGCAGATGCGCCGCGACCAGCCCGCTGGCCTCGCGCCGATGGTTGGGCTCGCTGGCGTCGGCGACCAGCCAGTCCGACGACGCGAGCGCCGCCATCAGTTCGATCGTCGCAGGCGCCGGGTGCGACGCGCCCGGCGGGCGGCAGTCGGGGCAGACGGCGCCGCCGGCGGGGACGGAGAAGCCGCGGTGCGGGCCGGCGGTGCCGCAGACGGCGCATTCGCGCAGTGCGGGTGCCCAGCCGGCGACGCCCATCGCGCGCAGCAGGTACGCGTCGAGGATGAGGCTGCTGCCGTGTTCGCCGAGGGCGAGGGCGCGCATCGCGCCGAGGGTGAGCAGGAACAGCCGCAGGGCGGGTTCCTCCTCGACGGGGGTGAGCCGTTCCGCGGTTTCGGCGATCGCGGACGCGACGGTGTACCGGGGGTAGTCGTCCATGATCCGGCGGCCGTACAGCTCGACGCCTTCCACCTGGCTGATCACGTCGAGGCTGCGGCCTTCGAGGAGTTGCACGTCGACGTGGCCGAACGGTTCGAGCCGGCCGCCGAACTTCGACATGGTCTTGCGGACGCCTTTCGCGACCGCGCGGATCCGGCCGTGCCGGCGCGTGAACAGGGTGATGATCCGGTCGGACTCCCCCAGTTTCTGCACGCGGAGGATGACCGCGTCGTCACGGTACAGCTTCCCCTTGAACCCGACCCCGGACACCGCAGGACCTCAGAAGCCCAGGCGGCGCAGCTGCTTCGGGTCGCGCTGCCAGTCTTTCGCGACCCGGACGTGCAGGTCGAGGTAGACGCGGCCGCCGACGAGGTCCTCGATGGAGCGCCGGGCGCGGGTGCCGACGTCCTTGAGGCGGCTGGCCTGGTGCCCGATGACGATCGCCTTCTGGCTGGAGCGTTCCACGTAGATGTCGGCGAAGATCCTGGTCAGTCCGCTGTCTTCGACGAGGACCTCTTCGACGAGGACCGCGATCGAGTGCGGCAGCTCGTCCCGTACGCCTTCGAGGGCGGCTTCGCGGATCAGTTCCGCCATGAGCACGTGTTCGGGTTCGTCGGTGAGCATCCCGTCGGGGTACAGCTGCGGCGACTGCGGCAGGTGTTTGATCATGACGTCGACGAGGGTCTGGACCTGTTCGCCGGAGACGGCGCTGACGGGCACGATGTCGGCGAAGTCGCCGAGTTCCTGGACGGCGAGGAGTCGTTCGGCGAGTTTGCCGCGGTCGACGAGGTCGGTCTTGGTGACGACCGCCACGAGGGTGGCCTTCAGCGCGGCGATCTCGCCGGTGATGAACCGGTCACCGCGGCCGATCTCCTCGTCGGCGGGCAGGCAGAGGCCGATGACGTCGACCTCGCTCCAGGTGGCGCGGACGAGGTCGTTGAGCCGCTCGCCGAGCAGGGTCCGTGGCCGGTGCAGCCCGGGCGTGTCGACCAGCACGAGCTGCGAGTCCGGCCGGTGTACGACGCCGCGGACGGTGTGCCGGGTGGTCTGCGGCTTCGGCGATGTGATCGCGATCTTCTGGCCGACGATCGCGTTGGTGAGCGTCGACTTGCCCGCGTTGGGCCGGCCGACGAAGCACGCGAAGCCTGCGTGGTAGTTGTGCTGCACGGTGGTTCAGCGTACTCAGACCTCTAGGCGCAACTGGCGGGGGCGTTGTGCGGGTGTTGTGATGATCGGCTCGTCGGCGGGCTCGGACAGGGCCACCTGCAGCTCGATCGTGCCCTCGACGAGGCCCCGGCCGGCGGCGCGGAGCACGATCCGGCCGGGCATGAGCCGGGACAGTGAGGTCGGCACGGCGCTGCGTTGTTCGGTGGCGAGGACGAGGTGCACGCCGACGGCCTTGCCGTTGCCGGCGAGGCGGATGAGGGCGTCGTTGAGCCGCACGTCGTGGCCGTCAACGAGGACGAGGACCCGGGCGCCGGTGTGTTCGGCGAGCGCGGCGCGTTCGACGACGAGTTTCTCGATGGTGGCGAGCAGTGCCTCGGCCTGTTCGACGGCGGTGCCGTCGACGCGGTAGACCCGTAGCCGGGTGCCGTCGAACCGGTCCGCGAACGAGGCGGCGACGGTGTCGAGGAGGCTGCTCTTGCCGCCGCCGGTGGGTCCGAAGACGAGCAGGTGGCCGAGTTCGTCGAGGTCGAGCTGCCAGACCTTGACGGCCTGCGAGTTGGGCAGGTCGACCATGCCGATCGCGGCGGCGAACCCGGGGGTCTCCGGTTGGGCGAGCTCGTCCAGGGTGTAGGTGACGGCGAGCGGCGGCTGCCAGGGGCGGGGCTGGTCGGGGACGCGGGCCTCGCGGTGCGCGGCGGTGATCGCTTCGACGAGTCGTTGCAGGTCGGTGGGGGCGGAGTCGTCGCCACCGACGGGCGCTTCGAGTGCTTCGCGGTCGACGAGCCCGGATTCGAAGCGGACCTCGGTGACGGTCGTCGGGGTGGCGCGGCGCCCGGCCGGGGACCGGAAGCCGCCGTAGGCGACCTGGACGGCCTGGAAGCCGCCTTCCACGGTTCGGACGAACGCCCGCCCGGCGAGCAGCGGCGACAGGTGTGCCGCGTCGGGCCGTTCGAGGACCTCGAGGCTGTCGGCCTCTTCCTCGACGCGCAGCGCGATGCGCAGGTCGGTTTCGGCGCGCAGGTCGTCGTCGACGGCGCCGTGCGGTTTCGCGGTGGCGAGGAGCAGGTGGACGCCGGCGTGCCGGCCGCGGCGGGCGAGTTCGCGCAGGCCGGGTACGAAGTCGGCGGGCGCGTCGACGAACTCGGCGACGACGACGAGGAGGTTCGCGGGGGCGGCGGCCGGGAACTTGCGTTCCATCTCGACGATGTCCTTGACCGAGTGCCGGCGGAGGATTGCCTCGCGGCGGCGTAGTTCGGCGTTGAGGGACACGAGGACGCGGCGGGCCTGGTGCGTGTCGGTGTCGGTGAAGACGCCGACGGTGTGCGGCAGGTCGGCGCATTCGGCGAACGTGCCGCCGGGGATGTCGACGAGGACGAAGGTGAGCCGGTTCGCCGGGTAGGTCGCGGCGAGCGCGGCGAGGTAGGAGCGCAGCAGCCAGGACCGGCCGGAGCCGCCGACGCCGGCGATGAGGCCGTGCGGCCCGTCGCGGCGCAGGTCGACGGTGACGGGGCCGATCCCGCCGGGTGCCGTGCCGCCGAGGCCGATCGGGGCGGCGAGGCCGCGGTCGCGGGTCGACGGCACCCAGCGTTTGACGATGGCGCTGGGGCTCAGGTCGGTGAGGTTGAGCACTTCGGCGAGGGGCGCGACGCGTGGTGCGGCGCTGCCGGCGGCGTCGGGGGTGGCGGCGAGGGCGTGCGCGACGCGGGACGCGACGTCGGCGCGCAGCGGCTCGCCGTCCTGCACGGACACGCCCGGTGGGAGTTCGTCCCGGGTGCGGGCGCCGACCAGGAGGCTGATCCCGCAGCGGGGTCCTTCCTCGACGAGCCGGGTCAGGGACGCCGGTGGTACCAGCGACGGGTCGGGCAGCACGACGACGACGTGCGGCACGAACGACTCGGCGATCGCGTGCCGGCCGCGGCGCCGCTGCCGTTGCAGGGCTTCGACGAGCGCCAGGACCTGTGCCCGGTCCTCTTCGGTGGCGGCGATGGTGCGGGCGCCGGGGGCGATCGCGGCGGTGAGTGTCCGGGTGTGCGGGAGCCAGCCGGTCCAGGTCCAGCCGGGTGCGTCGCTGAGCACGACGACGGCGAGGTCGGTGGGGTTGGCGAGGGTCGCCAGCTGGGTCAGCCAGGACCGCAGGACGCCGTCGGTGATTTCGGTGGGGCCGGTGACGCCGAGCGCGCCGAGGACCCGCAGGTCGGCTTCGACGGGTACGTCGCGGTCGACGGCGTGCTGTTCGCGCAGCGTGTCGGTGCGTTCGACATGGGTGGGGTCGGCGCCGGGGCCGGCCGGTGGTTGTTCGAAGCGGAGCCGGCCGGGCAGGTCGGCGGTCCGGAGCCGCAGGGTGAGGAAGTCGCGGTCGTCGGGGCGGCGGGTCCACAGCCCGCCGGTCCTCGGTGGTGCGGTGTC
Source organism: Dactylosporangium sp. NPDC051087 (assembly GCF_055586325.1). Lineage (NCBI taxonomy): Bacteria > Bacillati > Actinomycetota > Actinomycetes > Micromonosporales > Micromonosporaceae > Dactylosporangium > Dactylosporangium sp. NPDC051087. Next base: position 9,393 of record NZ_JBVJIJ010000043.1, read on the forward strand.
GTCGGTGTCGCGGGGTTCGCCGCGGCCCTGGCGGGGTTCCGGGTTGTCGATGCCGCCGGCGTACCGGTCGGCGGCGCGCGCGAGGTGCGCCAGGCTCGGCGTCGCGGCGCGGCGCATCCGCAGGACGGCCCGGTGTTTGACGGCGGCGTCGGCTTCGGCGCGTTCGACGGCGGCGGCGAACTCGGCGACCGGGTCGAGGGTCGAGCGCCGGAACGCGAGGCGGCGTTTCTTCGGCGGCTGCGGTACCGCGGGCAGCCACACCGCGGGCGGCGGGCCGGTGGGCACGTCGGGTGCGGGGACCTCCTCGACGGTGACGAGGGTGTTGCCGAGCCGGAGCAGCTGGCCGGGGGTGAGGGTGACGGTGCCGGTCAGGGGTTCGCCGTCGATGCCGGTGCCGGCGGGTGAGCGCAGGTCGGTGGCGGCGACCTCGTGGCTGCCGATGCCGAGGTGCAGGTGGCGGCGGCCGGCGGCCGGGTCGGTGAGGACGAGGTCGCCGGACGGGTCGGTGCCGATGACGAACTCGCCGGCGGGCAGCGGCAGCCACCGCCCGGTGTCGGGGCCGGCGACGACGAGGAGCTCGAAGCGGTGCTCGTCGGCGGGGAGGGGTGCGTCGGGTGCCTGTTCGGGCGGGCCGAGGACGATCGTGTCGCCGCAGCGGATGCCTTGCCCGCCGAGCGGGCGGGCCGGGTCGAGCCGCCGGCCGGTGCGCAGGTTCCAGGCCCAGGTCGCCTGTTGCGGCCGTTCGGTGGGGTCGAGGTCGGCGAGGAGTGCGGCGATCAGGTCGGCGACCGTCCCTGAGTGGTCGGCGCGCAGGCGGACCGTGCGGTCCTGTGCGTCGCACGACGTCGTGGAATCTCGTCGCGCCACACGCACGTCGATCAGCAGGTCCATCGACCGGCCCCTTCCTTCCCGCGCAGTGCTGTCCGTCGGCTACTTGCGTTGTTCCTAGTAGGCCTGGTGGCGGGGCGGGCGCACTGCAGGGCTCCGCATCCGACAGTAAGCGCCGCAAGCCCATGTGGATCGCATCGACGCGCACCAGGATTCCGTCACATACAGCAGTAAAACTGGCGGAAAGCCACGTCGGTTACCCTCGTCAGCCATGACGGTACGAGTGGCGATGTGGTCCGGCCCCCGCAACATCTCCACGGCGATGATGCGCAGCTTCGGCGCGAGAGCGGACACGGTCGTCGTCGACGAGCCGTTGTACGCGCATTATCTGGCCGCGACCGGGATCGAGCATCCGGGTCGTGCGGAGATCCTGGCGTCCCAGCCGGTGGACCCGGCGGCGGCCGTGTCGTCGCTGCTGGCCGATGTACCGGCGGCGGTGCACTACCAGAAGCACATGACCCACCATCTGCTGCCGGACGTCGGCCGGGACTGGCTCGGTTCGGTGCGTAACGCGTTCCTCGTCCGGGATCCGGCGTACGTGGTCGCGTCGTACTCGAAGGTGCGTGGCGAGCCGACCCTCGCGGACCTGGGTTACGAGCAGCAGGTGGAGATCTTCCGCGCGTACGGTGGCCCGGTCGTCGACGCGGCGGACGTGCTGCGGGACCCGGCGGGCACGCTGTCGCGGCTGTGCGCGGCGCTCGGCATCGGCTGGGACCCGGCGATGCTCGCGTGGCCGGCCGGGCGGCGCGCCACGGACGGGGTGTGGGCGCCGCACTGGTACTCGGCGGTCGAGGCGTCGACGGGGTTCGCCGCGTACGACCCGCGCCCCGCCGACGTGCCGCCGCGGCTGCGGTGGCTGGTCGACGCGGCCGCTCCCCTCTACTCGGAGCTGTCCGCCCACAGTCTCTGAGCGTTGCTCCTCGCGAAGTCCCGGTAGGTCGCGGCCAGTTTCGTCGTGACCGGCCCGACGGTGCCGTCGCCGATGGGGCGGCCGTCGATGCGGACGACACCGGCGATCTCGCCCATGGTGCCGGTGCAGAAGACCTCGTCGGCGGTGTACATCTCGACCTGCGACACGTCCCTGACCGTCACGCCCAGGCCCGCGCCGGGCGCGATCCGGATGACGGTGTCGCGGGTGATGCCCTCCGGGCAGGCGACCGCCCGCGGCGTGACCAGGTCCTGGCCGTACACGGCGAACAGGTGCGTGGCGTTGGTCTCCGCGACGAACCCGCGGCCGTCGAGCATCATCGCGTCGTCGGCGCCGGCGAGGTTCGCCTCCATCTTCGCCAGGATCGAGTTGATCAGGTTGTTGTGGTGGATCTTCGGGTCGAGGACGTCCGGGCCCGGCCGCCGCACGCTGGCGGTGACGAGGGTGAGGCCGCCCGTGTCGTACACCGGCGGCTTGTGCTCGGCGAGCACGATCAGTGTGCAGCCGGCCTGGTTGAGCCGCGGGTCCATGCCGCTGGTGACCTTGACACCCCTGGTCAGGGTGAGGCGCACGTGGACGCCGTCGCGCATGCCGTTGGCGTCGAGGGTCGCCCGGACCGCGGCCACGATGCCGGCGTCGTCCGGGATGCGTTCGAAGCCGAGGGCCCGCGCCGACCGCCGGAGCCTCGCCAGGTGCTCGTCCAGGCCGTAGACGCCGCCGTCGTAGACCCGCAGCCCTTCCCAGACGGCGTCGCCGCCCTGCACGACGGAGTCGAACGGCGAGATCCCGGGCTCGTCCCGGTGCCGCAGCACCCCGTCGACCCAGTAGCGGATGTCGGCGTTGCGTGGGTCGTACCGCTGCAGCACTGCTCAGACTCCCTCTTGTACGGCTTCGTCGCCGAGCTCGACGAGCAGCTCCCGCAGCTGGCCCGCCGCCGATTCCAGCAGCTCGCCGGGCACCGGCGCGAACAACCTGGCCTGCGCCTTCGTCACCGCCCGCACGACCCGCTCCGCCACGGCGACCCCCTTGGGCGTCAGCTTCACCCACGCGACCCTGGCGTCGGCGGTGTCGGCCTCCCGCTCGATCGCCCCGTCCTGCTGGAGCCGGCGCAGCACGTTGCTGATCCCGCCCGACGTCAGCAGCAGGCTGCCGGCCAGGTCGGAGGGCTTCAACGCGTACGGTGTCCCGGCCCGCCGCAGCGCCGACAGCACGTCGAACTCCGCCGGGGTCAGCCCGACGGCCGCGGTCTCGGCCCGGACGACCTCCTGCAACCTGCCCGCGAGCCGATGGATCCGCTTGCCGAGCTCCATCGCGGGCCCCACCGTGTCAGGCAACTGCGCCCGCCACTCGTCGACAACGACATCGACCCGGTCCCTACGCACCCATAGAGCCTAGCTGTACTGTTTCCCGCTGTTTCGCCTGCGGCGATGGGCTAGCTGCCCCACGCTCCGCGCGGGTGCTGTTACCCGCTGTTTCGCCTCCGGCGATAGGCTCGCTGCCCCACGCTCCGCGCGGGTCCCGCCGGGGGGATTCTCACCCCCGGAGCCCCCCAATGCGTCGCTCCGCGACGCACTGCCAGCGCGCAGAGCGCGCGGCAGCTTCCTACGCATTCGCGTGCCATCCCCGGTGCCTCCCGCCGCGCCTTTTCCATGATCCGGAAGACTTATGGTCGCCAGAGCGACGAAATCTCTACCGGATCACGGGTGAGGCCGGCCGCCGGCTGGGCTGGGCTGGCTAGCTCCCCATGATCCGGAAGACCTTGTGCACCTCTGACTACACAAACTCTTCCGGATCATGGGGGTCACCCCGCCAACCGCCGGGGCGAGCCTGGTCTCCGTGATCCGGAAGACCTCGTGCGCCCCTGGCTACTCAAACTCTTCCGGATCACGAGAGTCACGCCGGCCAACCGCCGGGGCGGGCCTGTTTTTCGTGATCCGGAAGAGATTTGGTCGTCAGGGCGACAACAAGTCTTCCGGATCATGGGGCGCAGCCCCGCGCCGGGTCGTGGGTGGGCTGGTCGAGGGGTGGAGTGGTCAGTCGGTGACGGTGGCGAAGACGGTGGCGTCCGGGGCGGCCAGGTGGATCGGGGCGGTCGGGGAGACGTCGCGGACCGCGGCGTGGCCCAGCGTGTCCAGGGACGACGCCTCCGTCACGACCGCGGCGGCCTCGATCTTGCCGGCGCCGGACGCGACCGCCGACGCGACCGCGAGCTGCAGCGCGGTGAGCGACAGGGACGGCAGGGCGACGGACGCGGCGTTGTAGGTGCGGCCGTCGCCGTCGCGGACCGCGGCGCCCTCCACGGCGCCGGTGCGGGCGCGGGCCGCGCGGGCCAGGGTGACCAGCTTGGTGTCCTCCGCGGACAGGTCGGACTCAGGCATCGGCGTGCTGCCTTTCGCTGTCGTGGCTGGCGTCGTCCTCGTCCTCGGGGTCGGCCCGGCGGACGAGGAGGGTGTCGATGCGGTTGCGGCGGCCGGTGGTGCCCTCGGCGATGAGGACCAGGCCGGCGACGACGGCGGTCGCGCCGGGGATCGGCACGCGGCCGAGGGCCTGGGCGAGGAGGCCGGCGACGGTCTCGACCTCGTCGGCGGGCAGTTCGACGTCGAACAGTTCGCCGAGGTCCTCGACGGGCAGGCGGCTGGTCACGCGGTACGCGCCGTCGGGGAGCTCCTCGATCGGGGGGCGTTCGGCGACGTCGTACTCGTCGGTGATCTCGCCGACGATCTCCTCGAGGATGTCCTCGATGGTGACGAGGCCGGCGGTGCCGCCGTATTCGTCGATGATGACGGCCATGTGGGTGCGGGCGGCCTGCATCTCGCGGAGGAGGTCGTCGACGGGTTTGGACTCGGGGACGAAGGTGGCGTCGCGCATGATCTGGGCGACGGGGATGTCGCCCGCGGTGGCGTCGCCGCCGGAGGTCCGGCGGACGAGGTCCTTGAGGTAGGCGATGCCCAGGACGTCGTCGACGTTCTCGCCGACGACGGGGATGCGGGAGAACCCGCTGCGCATGGCGAGCATGAGGGCCTGCCGGACGGTCTTGTGCGTCTCGATCCAGACCATCTCGGTGCGCGGGACCATGACCTCGCGGGCGATCGTCGTGCCGAGGGCGAACACGGAGTGGATCATGTCGCGTTCGCCGTGCTCGACGACGCCGCGTTGCTCGGCGAGGTCGACGAGCTCGCGGAGCTCGATGGTGGTGGCGAAGGGGCCTTCGCGGTAGCCCTTGCCGGGTGTGACCGCGTTGCCGATGAGGATCAGCAGGCGGGCCAGGGGGCCCAGCGCCGTGCCGAGCCAGCGGACGGGCGGCGCGGCGATCCGGGCCACGGCATAGGCGTGCTGCCGGCCGATGGTGCGCGGGCCGACACCGACGACGACGAAGCTCACCACCGTCATCGAGCCGGCCGTGATGAGCGCGGCCAGCCAGTCGCGGTCCCCGCCGACCGCCGCGGCGGTGACGAGGGCGACGAGCGTGGTGGCGGTGAGCTCGCACAGCAGCCGCAGCAGCAGGAGCAGGTTGATGTAGCGGGCCGGGTCGGCGGCGATGACCTGCAGGGCGTTGGCGCCGGGCTTGCCCTCGCGGGCCAGCTCGTGGGCGCGGGCCGGCGACACCACGTTGAGCGCGGCGTCGGACATCGCGAACAACCCTGCCACCACGACCAGCCCGGCGGCCGTCGTCAGCAAGGTCACGTCACTCACTTGCGCCAGCTCTCCAGAAGCCGTGCCTGCAGGCCGAACATCTCGGCCTCCTCCTCGGGCTCGGCGTGGTCGTAGCCCAGCAGGTGCAGGATGCCGTGGACGGTGAGCAGTGCCAGCTCGTCGATCGTGGCGTGCCCGGCGGTCGCGGCCTGTTTCGCCGCCACCTCCGGGCACAGCACGATGTCGCCGAGCAGCGCGGGCTCGCCGCCGCCCTCACCGGGGCCGTGGTCGACGCTGCCCTCGTCCATCGGGAAGGCGAGCACGTCGGTCGGGCCGTCGCCGTCCATCCAGCGGTGGTTGAGCTCCGTCATGTACTCGACGTCGACGGCGAGGATCGACAGCTCGGCGAGCGGGTTGACCCCCATCTCGTCGAGGGCGTGCCGGGCCACCGCCAGAATGGTGTCGGAGTTGACGTCGACGCCGGACTCGTTGGCGATCTCGATGGACAACAACTGCTCCTGATTGAAGGGGGCTTACCTGCGTCGGCCTCGGTCCGGCACAGCACGCACCGGTGGCTTCTGCGCCACCTGTGCCTCCTGCGCTTCGTCCCACTTGGCGTAGGCGTCGACGATCTCACTGACCAGCCGGTGGCGCACGACATCCGCGCTGCCGAGCTGGGCGAAGTGCACGTCCTCGACGTCACCGAGGATCTCACGGACCACCCTGAGGCCGCTGCGGGTGCCCCCGGGGAGGTCGATCTGCGTCACGTCGCCGGTGACCACGATCCGCGAGCCGAAGCCGAGCCGGGTCAGGAACATCTTCATCTGCTCGGGCGTGGTGTTCTGGGCCTCGTCGAGAATGATGAAGGCGTCGTTGAGGGTCCGGCCGCGCATGTACGCCAATGGGGCGACCTCGATCGTCCCGGCGGCCATGAGCTTGGGGATGGACTCGGGGTCGAGCATGTCGTGCAGCGCGTCATACAGCGGGCGCAGGTAGGGGTCGATCTTGTCGTAGAGCGTGCCGGGCAGGAAGCCCAGCCGCTCGCCGGCCTCGACCGCGGGGCGGGTCAGGATGATCCGGTTGACCTGCTTGGCCTGCAACGCCTGGACGGCCTTCGCCATGGCGAGGTAGGTCTTGCCGGTGCCGGCCGGGCCGATGCCGAACACGATCGTGTGCTGGTCGATCGAGTCGACATACCGCTTCTGGCCGAGGGTCTTGGGCCGGATGGTGCGGCCGCGGCGGGAGAGGATGTTGAGGGTCAGCACGTCGGCGGGGCGCTCGGTGGTGTTCTGCTGGAGCATGCCGACGGTCCGCCGGACATTGTCCGGGGTGAGGGTCTCGCCCTTGCGGACCAGCTCGATGAGCTCGCCGAAGATGCGCTCCGCGAGCGCGTTGTCCGCGGCGGTGCCGGTGATGGTGATCTCGTTGCCCCGCACGTGCACGTCGCTGTTGACGGCCCGCTCGACGAGCTTGAGGATCTCGTCTCCCGCGCCGAGCAGCCTGACCATCGTGTGCGGGTCGGGAACCGTGATCTTGCTGATGGCCCGCACGGGCGGCTCCGACGACACTGCCGGTGCGGGGGTCGGGGTCTCGGTCATACGTCGGCCGCGTAGGGCCTCAAGCACCTGCTTCCGGGCTCGCTCCTGCTGGCTTCATGTCTGGGCTCGTCGCTGTGCTCGTCCCAGGCTCTTCATGGTATCGGCTGACCGGCGCTCAGGCCGTTCCCATTTCTTGCCGATGCCCGGTTCATGCCATATGCAAGGTATATCCGAATGAGTGTCGCCCGATCATGTCAATCGTGCCCGAAAGTCCGGACACGCCCGCTCCCACGGTGGTACTGAGGCAGGTGACGACATCGACAGGGAGGCCGGCACGCATGGTCGAGCGCAGCGGATACGTCGACGGGGAGCCCTGCTGGGCGGACCTGGTGGCCCCCGACCTCGCCGCCGCCCAGCGGTTCTACTCGACGCTGTTCGGCTGGACGTTCCTGGACACCGGCGCCGACTTCGGGCACTACGTCATGTGTCTCAAGGACGGCAAGGTCGTGGCCGGGATGAGCCCGCCGATGCCGGGAGCGGAGCAGACACCCGCCGCCTGGAGCCTGTACCTCATGTCGCACGACCTGGAGGACACCGCCCGGCGGGTCGACACGGGCGGTGGCAAGGTCATCGTCGCGCCGATGGACATCCCGAACAACGGGCGGATGCTCTTCGCCCTCGACCCGTCCGGTGCCGCGTTCGGCGCGTGGGAGCCCGGCCAGCACACCGGCTCGCAGCTGTTCGACGAGGACGGCGCGCTGTGCTGGGCGGAGGTCAACACCCGCGAGCCCGCCGCCGTCGACGTCTTCTACCAGGGGCTGTTCGGCTACCGGCAGACCCGGGTCGAGGCCGAGGAGCAGTTCGACTACACGGCGTGGAGCCTCGGCAACGCCGACCCGGTCGCGGGCCGGCTCACGATGACCGAGGCGTGGGAGGGCATCCCGCCGCACTGGATGGTGTACTTCGCCGCCGCCGACACCGACCGTGCCGCCGACCGGGTCCGGGCGGCGGGCGGCCAGGTGCAGCACGGCCCGTTCGACTCCCCGCACGGCCGCATCGCGGTCGTCGTGGACCCGAACGGGGCCGTGTTCACGGTCATCGGCCGCTGAGCCGCCTCAGAACCGGTACCGGTCGAACGTCTCCTGCCCGCGCGTGAAGCGGTACGTCGCCCAGTGCAGCCGCTCGACGGTGCCGTCCTCGGCGCGGGTCAGCCGCAGCAGCTCGCCCGTCTCCCGGCCGGACACGGTCCGGAACACGTCTGGCTGGCCGTCCACCGGCGCGAACACCGCCGGCGGCCGGTTGCCCGGCTGGTCCACGGCCCGTGCCTGCAGCCCGCCGGCGTGCCAGCTGAAGACGTACTCGAAGCCCTCGCCCCACCAGCGGCCGAGCACCGAGCGGTACCGCTGCGGCGGGGGCGGCGCCGGCACCCACGGCGCGATGTCGGCGGGGTCGCTCTCCACCGCCGCGGCGAGCAGCTGGTGCGCGAGGTCGATGACCTCACCGGCGGTGCCGGACGAGCCGAGGGCCGCCGCGCCGAACGCCCCGGGCGTGCCGGCGCCGCCGACCCGGCCGTAGGCACCGGCGAGGAAGCCCGGCATCGCCCCGTCGTGCCCGACGTGCACGATCCGCTCCGGGCCGGGCTGCGGCTGCAGGATCAGCCCGAGGCCCAGCCCGCGCGCCCACAGGACGTCGTCGGTGACGGCCCGCGGCGCCCGCATCTCCTCGACCGTCTCCGCGGCGAGGACCGCGCCGGCGGCGTCGACCGCGCGCGGGTCGGCCAGGAACGCCGCCCATTTCGCCAGGTCCGCGGCGGTGCTCCAGAGCTGCGCCGACGGGCCGACCGCGCCGAAGTCGTCGGGCGGCTCGGGGTGCGCGTAGTCGGACCAGGCGTCGACCTGGTAGCCGACGACCGGGCGGGCCGGCGTGACGGCGGTGTCGTCCAGCCCGAGCGGGTCGAGGATCCGGTCCCGCAGCACCTCCTCCCAGGTGCCGCCGCGCAGCCGCCCGACGAGGTGCCCGAGCAGCGAGATCGCCAGGTTGGAGTAGTGGAAGCGCCGGCCGGCGGGCAGCACCCGCTCGGCCCGGTCCAGCTGGTCGAGCAGCGTGTCGACGTCCGGTGCCTGCATGGTGTCCCAGACGTCGCCGTACGGCTCCCGCTGCAGCCCCGACAGGTGCGACAGCATCCGGCCGACGGTCAGGTCGCCGTGCGCCTTCACCGGCAGGTGCCGCGAGACCGGGTCGTCGAGGTCGAGCAGGCCCTCGTCGCGGCACTGCATGACCAGCACCGCGGTGAACGTCTTGGTCACCGAGCCGATCCGCAGCTGGCTGTGCGCGTCGACGTCGGTGCCGGCGGTGAACGTCCACAGCGGCCGGTCCGCGCGGTGGATCGCCACGCTCAGCGCCGGGACGCGCGCGTCGGCCTGGACCTGCCGGACGAGCCGCTCGTACCGTTCGTGCGCCGTCACGCGGCCAGCATCCGGCCGAGCGGCTTGCCGCCGACGACGTGCCCGTGCACGTGGAAGACCTCCTGGCCGCCGAACCGGCCGGTGTTGAAGATGACCCGGTAGCCGTCCCCGGCCAGGCCCTCCTGCCCGGCGACCGCGGCGCAGGCGGCGAGGACCCGCCCGGCGAGCCCCGGGTCGGCGGCGGTGAGCGCGGCGACGTCGGCGTGGTGCGCCCTCGGGATCACCAGCACGTGCGTGGGCGCCTTCGGGTCGATGTCGCGGAACGCCAGGGTGTCGTCGGTCTCGTGGACCACGGTCGCCGGGATCTCGCCCGCGACGATGCGGCAGAACAGGCAGTCATCAGTCACAGCTCGCATCGTAGGCGGCTTGTAGGGTGCTGCCATGACTGGACGCAAGGTCTTGGTGACAGGAGCATCCCGCGGCATCGGCGCGGCGGTCGCGCACGCGTTCGCCGCGGCGGGCGACGCGGTGGCGGTGCACCACCGCGACTCCGCGGACCTCGCCGCGAAGGTCCTCGCCGCGCTGCCGGGCGACGGGCACGCGATCGTCTCCGGCGACCTCACCGACCCCGGCGCGGTCCAGGCGTTCGTCGACGGCGCCGCGAGCGCCCTCGGCGGCCTCGACGTGGTGGTCAACAACGCGGCGGTCGCGCATCCGCACCCGATCCTCACCGCCGACTACGCGGCCTGGCAGGCCGCCTGGCAGCGGACCCTGTCTGCCAACCTCACCGGCCCGGCCAACGTCTGCTGGTGCGCGGCCCGCCACCTCGGCGACGGCGGTCGCATCGTCAACGTGTCCTCCCGCGGGGCGTACCGCGGCGAGCCGCTCTACCCGGCGTACGGCGCGTCGAAGGCCGGCCTGAACTCCATGACCCAGTCCCTCGCCCTCGCCCTCGCGCCGCGCGGGATCACCGTCAACGCGGTCGCCCCGGGGTTCGTCGCCACCGACATGGGCAACGCCATCATGGACGCCGGCGACGGCGACGCGATCCGCGCGCAGAGCCCGTTCAACCGGGTCGCCACGCCCGAGGAGGTCGCGGAGGCCGTGCTGTTCCTCGCCGGCTCCCAGTGGTCCTCCGGCGCCGTCCTCGACCTCAACGGCGCCTCCTACTTCCGCTGACCGCCTTCCGCTGACCGGCCCTCCGGATCAGGGGGAAGGCGCTACCAGCGGCCGAGGCGGACCGACAGGGCGGCGAGGGCGGCGGCGCCCGCCGTCGACGTGCGCAGGATCTCGCGGCCCAGCCGCACCGCGACGGCGTCGGGGAACGCGGCCAGCTCCTCGGGCGCGATGCCGCCCTCGGGGCCGACGACGAGGGTGATGTCGCCGTCGAGGGGGGCGGCGGACAGCGGTACCGACGCCTCCTCGTGCAACAGCAGGACCGTGCCGGACAGGGCGAGCTGCTTCGTGGTGCGGGCGTCGGTGACCTCGGGCAGCCAGGCGCGGCGGGACTGCTTCACCGCCTCGCGGGCCGTGGCGCGCCACCGCTCGACCGGCTTGGCGTCCTTCCACCGGGCGATGCTGCGGGCCGCCTGCCACGGGACGATGCGGTCGACGCCGAGCTCCGTCATCAGCTGCACGGCCAGCTCGGCCCGCTCCCCCTTCGCGATCCCCTGCACGACCGTGATCAGCGGGTCGTGCGCCGGGACGTGCGAGCGGTCGAGCAGATCGAGCTCGAGGGCACCCTTGGCGGCGGCCGCCACGACGGCGCGGAGCAGGCCGCCGCGGCCGTCGGACAGCAGCAGCGACTCCCCCGCCGAGAGCCGCTGCACGTTGGCCGCGTGATGCCCTTCGGGGCCGTCCAGCCGCCACCGGTCCCCGGCCGGAAGATCGGGGACCAGGAACAGCGGCAGGCTCACGCCGTCACGCCAGAAGCCGCACCACACGCGCGAGCGGCCGGAACGAAGCGCAGGACGCTCACGCGTGCCCGTTGAAGGCGTCGCGCACGCGGGAGAAGAAGCCGCCCTGCTTGGACAGCTCGGCGACCTCCTCGCCGCGGGTGCGGGCGAAGTCGCGCAGCAGCTTCTCCTGCTCCGGCTCAAGGCGCGTCGGGGTGCGCACGTCGAGGTGGACGTGCAGGTCGCCGCGGCCGGCGCCGCGCAGGTGCGGGACGCCCTTGCCGCGGATGCGCAGGGTCTGGTTGGGCTGGGTGCCGGCCTTGACGTCGACCGTCTCCTCGCCGTCGAGGGTCTTGATCGTGAGCCGGGTGCCGAGCGCCGCCGCCGTCATCGGGACGGTGACCCGGCAGTGCAGGTCGTCGTCCTTGCGGGAGTAGACGTCGTGCGGACGCTCGTGGATCTCGACATACAGGTCGCCGGGCGGGCCGCCGCCGGGGCCGACCTCGCCCTGCTGGGCGAGGCGGATGCGCATGCCGTCCTCGACACCCGAGGGGATCTTGACGGTCAGGGTGCGGCGGGTGCGGACCCGGCCGTCGCCGCCGCAGGTCGCGCACGGGTGCGGGATGACGGTGCCGAAGCCCTGGCAGGCCGAGCACGGGCGGGCCGAGACGACCTGGCCGAGGAACGTGCGCTGCACCGACTGGACCTCGCCGCGGCCGCCGCAGATCTCGCAGGTGGTCGGGTGGGTGTTGGGCGCGGTGCCGGCGCCCGTGCAGGTGGTGCAGACGACCGCGGTGTCGACGGTGATCGGCGCCTCGACGCCGAACGCGGTCTCGTGCAGGTCGAGGTCCAGGCGCAGGATCGCGTCGGCGCCCGGCCGGATCCGCGGGCGCGGCCCGCGGCTCGCGGTCGTGCCGAAGAACGCGTCCATGATGTCCTGGAAGCCGACGAACGCGCCGCCCTGCGGGCCGCCACCGCCGCCGCCGGGCGCCAGGGGGTCGCCGCCGAGGTCGACCATCTCCCGCTTGCGCGGGTCGGACAGCACCTCGTAGGCCGCGTTGATCTCCTTGAACTTCTCCTGTGCCACAGGATCGGGATTGACGTCCGGATGGAACTCGCGCGCCAGCTTGCGATAGGCGCGCTTGATCTCGTCGGCCGTGGAGTCCCGCTTGACACCGAGAATCCCGTAGTAGTCCTTCGCCACTGAGTCCTATGCCCCTGACTCGTCCATGAGGTTCTAACCTTGTCCCAGCAGATCGCCGACGTAGCGTGCCACGGCGCGCACCGTGGCGATGTTGCCGGGGTAGTCCATCCGGGTGGGCCCCAGCACGCCCATGCCGCCCACGACGATGGAGCCCGGCCCATAGCCGGTCGCCACGATCGAGGCGCTGCGCAGGTCTTCGATCTCGTTCTCGTCGCCGATGCGGACCCGGGTCATGCTCGGCTCGACCTCGCCGAACAGCTTGAGGAGGATGACCTCCTCCTCGAGCGCCTCGAGGATCGGGCGCAGCGAGCCCTGGAAGTCCAGCAGGCCGCCGCGGGCGAGGTTGGCGGTGCCGGCGAGGGCGATCCGCTCCTCGGTGCGCTCCACCAGGGTCTCCAGCAGCACGGTCGACAGCGCGGTCATCGGCGGGCGCAGGCCCGGCCCGGCCTCCTCGACGAGCGCCTCGACCAGGGGCGGGGTGTCGACGAGGCGTTTGCCGACGAGCTTCTCGTTGATCCTGCGGCGCAGCTCGGTGACGTCGTCGGCGAGGATCGGGCCGGGCAGGTCGATGAGCCGCTGCTCGACCCGGCCGGTCTCGGCGATCATGACCACCATCAAGCGGGTGGTGGAGATCGGCACCAGCTCGAAGTGCCGCACGCTGGCGCGCGACAGGCTCGGATACTGCACGACGGCGACCTGCCGGGTCAGCTGCGCGAGCAGCCGCACGGTGCGGTGCACGACGTCGTCGAGGTCGACGGCGCCGATCAGGAACCGCTCGATGGCCCGGCGCTCGGCGGGGCTCAGCGGCTTGACGCGGGACAACTTGTCGACGAAGAGCCGGTAGCCGGCGTCGGTGGGCACCCGGCCGGCACTGGTGTGCGGCTGCCGGATGTAGCCCTCCTCCTCGAGGACGGCCATGTCGTTGCGGACCGTCGCCGGGGACACCCGCAGGTTGTGCCGCTCCACGAGGGCCTTGCTGCCGACCGGCTCCTGCGTCGCGACATAGTCCTCGACGATGGCGCGGAGCACCTCGAGCTTGCGCTCGTCAAGGGCCATGTGCACCTCCCCGGGAACTCACTGACGGACTGGCACTCCCACTTCGCGAGTGCCAGTCTACGTCGCGGCAGCCGCCCACGGAATGATCGTCGTGTGTACGAACCGTCGCTATTGCGCTGGTCTGCGTGAAGTTTGTCCAAAAGAAGTCATGCCGCGTCGCTGGCCATACTTGATCGGTGCACCTACCGTGGCCCCCATGAGTGAACCACCTCGCCCCGGGGAATACGGCGTGCCGCAGGACCCCAACAATCCTTACTCCATGCCGGGCGGGGCACAGTATCCGCCGCCGGGCCCCGACTACGGCCAGCAGCCGCCGGTGTCCGGGGGAGGCTACCCGCCGCCCACCAGCGGCGCGGGCTACCAGGACCCGAACGCCTACCAGCAGCCGGGTTACCAGCAGCCGGGCGGTTACCAGCAGCCCGGTGGATACCAGCAGCCCGGCGGTTACCAGCAGCCCGGCCAGTACGGCGGCGGCTACCAGCAGCCCGGCGGCTACCCCGGTGCCGCGCCGGTCGGCTACGCCAACAGCGACGAGAAGACCTGGGCCCTGATCGCCCACTTCGGTGGCATCTTCATCGGCTTCATCGCGCCCCTCATCGCGCTGCTGGCCAAGGGTAACGAGTCGCCGACGGTGAAGGCGCACGCCAACGAGGCGCTCAACTTCCACATCACGTGGGGCATCATCCTGTTCGTGGGTGCCCTGCTGTCGGTGTGCACGTTCGGTCTCACGCTCATCGTGCCGTGGATCGTCATCATCGTCTTCGCGATCATCGCGGGCATGAAGGCCAGCAACGGCGAGCTGTACCGCTACCCGATGACCTTCCGCTTCATCAAGTAAGTCACCACGACGTTGAGGGGCGGCCGGCGCGGCCGCCCCTTTCCCATGCCAGGGCCTATGTCAGGGCCTATGTCAGGGGTTCACGTCAGGTCACGGGCGACGGCGTCGGCGAGCAGCCGCCCGCGCAGCGTGAGCACGGCCACGCCCGCGTCGAAGGCGCCGGCCTCCAGCAGCCCGTCGGACACGCAGCGCCGGGCCGCGTCCACGGCCGCGGCGTCCAGGACGTCGAGCGGCAGCCCCTCGGCGAGCCTGATCCGCAGCAGGACGTCCTCGAACCGCCGCTCCTCGGCGGTGAGCACCTCCCGCGCCTGCCCCGGCGACGCGCCGGCCGCCAGCCGCGCGGCGTAGGTGTGCGGATGCTTCACGTTCCACCACCGCACGCCCCGCACGTGGCTGTGCGCGCCGGGACCGAGCCCCCACCAGTCGCCGCCGCGCCAGTACAGCTCGTTGTGCCGGCAGGGCGAGTCACGGGACCAGTTCGACACCTCGTACCACGTCATGCCGGCCTCGGTGAGGGCCTGCTCGGCGGCGAGATACCGGTCGGCGGCCACGTCGTCGTCGGGGAACGGCAGCTCACCGCGGCGCATCCGGGCCGCCAGGCGGGTGCCGTCCTCGACGATCAGCGCGTAGGCGCTGACGTGGTCCACCCCGGAGTCGATCACCGTGCGCAGCGAGTCGGCGAAGTCGGCGGCCCGCTCCCCCGGCGTGCCGTAGATCAGGTCCAGGTTGACCCGCTCGAATCCGGCGGCGCGCGCCTCGGCGACCGCGGCGGCGGGCCGGCCCGGCGTGTGCCGGCGGTCCAGCACCGCGAGGACACCCGGCGCGACGGACTGCATGCCGAGGGAGATCCGGTTGAACCCGGCCGTCCGCAGCCGCCGCAGCCCGGCCGCGTCGACCGACTCCGGGTTGGCCTCCGTGGTGACCTCGGCGTCGCCGGCCAGCCCCCACGTGCGGTCGATGCCGTCCAGGATGCGGGCCAGCTCCGCCGGCGGCAGCAGCGTCGGCGTGCCCCCGCCGAAGAAGACCGTGTCCACCCGCGGCGGCGCGACCACCTTGGCGGCCAGGGCCAGCTCGTCGAGGACCTGCTCGGCGTAGCCGGCGCTGAGCACGCCTTCGTCGGCGGTGTAGGTGTTGAAGTCGCAGTATCCGCAGCGGGTCGCGCAGAACGGGACGTGGACGTAGACCCCGAACCCGGCCTCCCCCGCCCTGTCGGCGACCCCGTCGGGCAACGCGCCGTCGGTCGGGATCGGCTCGCCTTCTGGCAGTGTTCCGGGCATTTCACTAGTGTGCCCGCATGCCACTCGTACGGTCACAGACGGCGCACGGCGTGGCGACGGTCACGCTCGACAGCCCGGCGAACCGCAACGCGCTGTCGACGGGCCTGATCGAGGAGCTCCTCGCGGCGCTCGCGGCCGCCGCCGGGGACGACACCGTGCGGGTCGTCGTGCTCACCCACACCGGCCCCGTGTTCTGCTCCGGGGCCGACCTCAAGGAGACCGCGGCCGCGTTCGGGTCGGGCCGGCCGCCGATCAACCGGCTCGGCGAGGTGCTGACCGCGATCTGGGAGTGCCCGAAGCCGGTCGTCGCGCGGCTGACCGGGCCGGCGCGGGCGGGCGGGCTCGGGCTCATCGCCGCCGCGGACATCGCGGTCTGCACGCTCGACGCGACGTTCGCGTTCTCCGAGGTGCGCATCGGCGTCATCCCGGCAGTGATCTCCGCCACGGTCCTGCCGCGGCTGTCGCCGCGCGCGGCGGCCGAGCTGTTCCTGACGGGGGCGACGTTCGACGGCGCCCGGGCGCGCGAGATCGGACTGGTCACGGCCGCCGTGCCCGCCGACGGGGTCGACGAGGCCGTCGCGTCGTTCGTCGCGGCCCTGGTACGAGGCGCGCCCGGCGCCCTGCGCGGGACGAAGGAGCTCCTCCGGCGACGGAAAGCCGACACGTTCAGTGACGAGGTCGCGGCGATGACCGAGCTGTCGGTGCGGTATTTCGGTTCCGAAGAGGGAATCGAGGGAATCACGGCATTTCGGGACAAAAGAGACGCAAACTGGATCCCTGACGGCGTCAGCTGAATGGACCGACTCACCTCGCCCCCGCGTGCAACGCGGGGATGCTGTGGCATACGGGACGTACGCTGGTCGAGTTCTCAGGTCAGGGGGTGACGATGCGTACACGACACGTGCTGGTGGCTCTGATGGTGCTCGGCATCGTCGGCTCCGTCGGCGTCTACGTGCTGGTCCAGCGGCTCGGTGATCACCTGCCGCAGCTGCTGCCGCCCGGCCGCGCCTGCGTCATCACCGGCGGCAGCACGGCGAGCGCCCCGTCGTCGGGCACCGGCGACGACGTCCCGCTCGACGCGGAGCAGGTCGCCAACGCCGCGACCATCACCGCCGTCGGCCTGCGCCGCGGCGTGCCGCAGCGGGGCCTGGTCGTGGCGCTCGCCACCGCCTGGCAGGAGTCGAAGCTGGAGAACCTCGCCGGCGGCGACCGGGACTCGATCGGCCTGTTCCAGCAGCGGCCCAGCCAGGGCTGGGGCAAGCCCGAGCAGATCGCCGACCCGCGCTACGCGGCGAACGCCTTCTACACCGCCCTGCTGAAGGTCAAGGGCTGGGAGAAGATGCGCGTCACCGACGCCGCGCAGGAGGTCCAGCGCAGCGCCCACCCCGAGGCCTACGAGAAGTGGGTCGACGAGTCGGAGATCATGGTCCGCGCCCTGAGCGGCGAGGCCACCGGCGCGGTCTCCTGCACCGTCACCGAGGCGTCCAGCCACGGCGTGGAGGCCGCGAAGACCCTCGGCGCCAGCGTCAGGCTCGACTGGGGCGACGTGCGCACCGCCGACGTCACCGACCTCGTCGGGGTGGCGCTGAAGGTCCGTGAGCAGAAGACCGGCTGGCAGTACGCGCACTGGATGGTCGCCCACGCCCAGGACCACGGCGTCAAGCGCGTCGTCTTCAACGACATGGAGTGGACCGCGAAGAGCGGCGGGTGGACCCGGGTCACGCAGCGTGGCGGCGCCGACGGCGGACAGGTCGTCGCCGAGGTCTACTGACCGTCCCTGACGTCGCGGACGACCCGCAGGTTGTCGGCCGTTCGGACGGGTTTTCCGCACTGTCCGGCAGCCAACTCCCGAGTCGGGCCCGCGTGCACCTCGCGTTACCATCGGTCGTTCCCTGGTTGACGAAAGTAAGGGGAGGACATGACGTCCGCTGCACCCGACTACGGTGACCTGACCGGCTACGAGCCGATCAGCGAGACCGACCGCAAGGAATTCCTGGACAACGGCTTCCTGCTGGTCCGCAACGTCCTGAAGGAAGACCACCGAGCGCAGCTCGAAGCGGCCATGGACCGGGTCTACGCCGAGGAGCAGGCCGCCGGCTCCAGCAGCATGAAGAAGGACGGCACGCTGCACCTGCTGGGCTTCCTGAACCGCGACGAGCTCTTCGGGCACCTGCTGACCCAGCCGACCCTGTTCCCGTACATGTGGGGCCTCGCCGGCTGGAACATCTACACGCACCACAACCACCTCGACATCACCCCTCCCGCGGCGATGACGGAGGCCCCCTCGTGGGGCTGGCACCAGGACGGGTACCGGCAGAACTCCGACCCGGAGACGATGGACCCCAACCTGCCGCGGCCGATGTTCTCGCTGAAGATCGGCTACGTCATCTCCGACCTGTCGGAGACCGGCCGGGGCGCCACGAAGGTCATCCCGGGCAGCCACCTGTGGAACTCGCTGCCCCGCCCCGCGGACACCACGGTCGAGAACCCCGACCCCGAGGGCACCGTGGAGATCACGGCCAACCCCGGTGACTGCTTCATCTTCGACCGGCGCCTCTGGCACTCGCGGTCGCCGAACTACTCCGACGTCACCCGCAAGATGCTCTTCGTCGGGTACACGTACCGGTGGATCCGCAACCTCGACGACATGCCGATCGACCACGACGGCGAGTGGTGGGCCAACCGGACCCCCGTCCAGCGCCAGCTGCTGGGCGAGGCCACGCACACGGCCAACTACTGGGGCATCAACTGGAACGGGTACATCGACGAGGAGATCCCGCTGCGCAAGGAGCTCAAGACGCGCGGCCTGCTCGACCGCTCCATCCCCTGGCTCCGCTGACCCCGCCGCGGTGACCTTGGAAGATCCGGCTGGTCACCAGCGGTCGGATCTTCCAAGGGGTCGACATGCCGAAGGCCCCCAGTCCGGGGAGGCTGGGGGCCTTGAAGCGTGAATGCGGGGGTTACAGGGAGCTGCGACGCCCGCGACCGGACACACCGACCACCAGGGCCACGCCGACGGCGGCGACCAGGACCTGGATCAGCAGCTCGCCCCAGTCGACACCGGGGGTGTCGGTGGAGACGCCGATGGCGTTGGCGATGACGGTGCCGAGCAGAGCGGCGATCACGCCGATCACCATGGTCAGCCAGATCGGGATGTTCTGACGGCCGGGAACGACCAGCCGTCCGAGCGCACCGACGATCAGGCCGACGATCAGTGCCGTGATGATTCCGGTGACAGTCACGGGTCCTCCTTCAGAGCCTCAACCAGGGGGTTCTTGCAGTTGCGGTTGCGCTCTTATTGCCCGTGACGTCAGGGGACCAAACGCCCCGGCGATCGACGAACTTCGCGTATCGCCGATTCCATGGTGGGGAACGCGAGTGGCGGCGGATCGGACAAAGGGACCCAGGCGAGCTCGCTGCCCTCGGCCGGGTCGAGGGTGATGGCGGCGCCCGGAGGCACCCGGGTGGCCCAGAAACAGTCCAGGACCGGCACCGTCTCGTCCTGGAACTCGTAGGCCCCGATCCACATGCCGAGGAACGCGCCGAAGTCGAGGTCGACGCCGAGCTCCTCGCGGGCCTCCCGGGCGGCGGCGTCGCGGGGGTGCTCCCAGCCGTCGCAGAAACCGCCGGGCAGCTCCCACAGGCCCTGCTGGGGCGGGCGGGCCCGGCGGATCACGAGGAACCGGTCGCCGTCCAGGACGACGACCGTGCCGGTCGGGCGGGGATTGACGAACGTCTCGAAGCCGCAGGCGGGGCACGCCGCCGGCGGGGCGTCCGAGGACGCCCCGCAGCGCGGGCAGTGGCTCACTTCTTCGGCTTGTCCGCCGCCGGGGCGTCCGAGGTGGACAGTGCGGCGATGAACGCCTCCTGCGGCACCTCGACGCGGCCGACCATCTTCATCCGCTTCTTGCCTTCCTTCTGCTTCTCCAGCAGCTTGCGCTTGCGGCTGATGTCACCGCCGTAGCACTTGGCGAGCACATCCTTGCGGATGGCGCGGATCGTCTCGCGGGCGATGATCCGGCTGCCGATGGCGGCCTGGATCGGCACCTCGAACTGCTGGCGCGGGATGAGCTTCTGCAGCTTCGACGCGATCGTGACGCCGTAGTTGTACGCCTTGTCCTTGTGCACGATGGAGCTGAACGCGTCCACGGGCTCGCCGTGCAGCAGGATGTCGACCTTGACCAGATCCGCCTGCTGCTCGCCGTTGGGCTCGTAGTCGAGGCTGGCGTAGCCCTTGGTGCGGCTCTTCAGCTGGTCGAAGAAGTCGTAGATGATCTCACCGAGGGGCAGCACGTAGCGCAGCTCGACGCGGTCGGCGGACAGGTAGTCCATGCCCTGCAGGGAGCCGCGGCGGCCCTGGCAGAGCTCCATGACGGCACCGACGAAGTCGTTGGGGGTCAGCACCGTGGCCCGCACCGTCGGCTCGAAGATGTTGCTGCTCTTGCCGTCGGGGAACTCGCTCGGGTTGGTGACCGCGTGCTCCTTGCCGTCGTCCATGATCACCCGGTAGACCACGTTGGGCGCGGTGGAGATCAGGTCGAGGTTGAACTCGCGCTCGAGGCGCTCCTGGATGATCTCCAGGTGCAGCAGGCCGAGGAAGCCGCAGCGGAAGCCGAAGCCGAGCGCGGCGGAGGTCTCCGGCTCGTAGACCAGGGCGGCGTCGTTGAGCTTGAGCTTGTCCAGCGCGTCGCGCAGCAGCGGGTAGTCCGAGCCGTCGATCGGGTAGAGCCCCGAATAGACCATCGGCTTCGGGTCCTTGTAGCCGCCGAGCGGCTCGGTGGCCGGCTTGGCGTTGATGGTGACCGTGTCACCGACCCTGGACTGGCGCACGTCCTTCACGCCGGTGATGAGGTAGCCCACCTCGCCGGCGCCGAGGCCGTCGCTCTTGATCGGCTCGGGTGAGATGACGCCGATCTCCAGCAGCTCGTGCACGGCGCCGGTCGACATCATCTTGATCCGGTCGCGGGCGCCGAGCCGGCCGTCGACGACACGGACGTAGGTGACGACGCCGCGATACACGTCATAGACCGAGTCGAAGATCATCGCCCGGGTGCCCTCGCCGTTGCCGGGCTTGGGCGCCGGCAGCTGGCGCACGATCTCGTCGAGCAGGTGCGGCACCCCGATGCCGGTCTTGCCCGAGACGCGCAGGCAGTCGTCGGGGTCGCAGCCGATGAGGTGGGCGAGCTCCTCGGCGTACTTCTCGGGCTGCGCGGCCGGCAGGTCGATCTTGTTGAGCACCGGGATGATCGTCATGTCGTTCTCGAGCGCGAGATACAGGTTGGCGAGGGTCTGCGCCTCGATGCCCTGCGCCGCGTCGACCAGCAGCACGGCACCCTCGCAGGCGGCCAGGCTGCGGGACACCTCATAGGTGAAGTCCACGTGGCCCGGGGTGTCGATCATGTTGAGCACGAACTGCTCGTCGGCCAGGCCGCCCTCGCGGACCCGCCACGGCATGCGCACGGCCTGGCTCTTGATCGTGATGCCGCGCTCGCGCTCGATGTCCATGCGGTCGAGATACTGCGCCCGCATCTGCCGAGCGTCGACCACCTCGGTGAGCTGCAGCATCCTGTCGGCCAGCGTCGACTTGCCGTGGTCGATGTGCGCGATGATGCAGAAGTTGCGGATCCTGTCCGGCACGGTGGCACCGGGACGGTTCACGCCGGGGTCGTTCGTCGGTGGCACGGGCGTCCGTTCTCCAGTATGGCGGGGATCAGACCCCTATCGTCCCATGCCCGGAGATCCGCCCGAAGCGCCGCCGGTACGAGGCCCCGCCGTTACCCGATATATCCGGATAGGGCGGGGCATCCGCGGCGTCAGAGCAGGGCACCCTCGTCGTGCAGCCAGTCCACGAAGCCCATGGCCACGACGGCCGCGCAGTCGACGAGCTCGGCGATGAGCTCGGGGTGGGCGCCGGACAGCAGGGGCACCTGCATCTCGGCGTAGATCGGCAGCTGGCCGCGGTCGGTGGGGTCACCGACATAGGCCTTGTAGAAGCGGCGTGTGTGGTTCCACTCGTTGACCACCCGGTAGGACCGGTCGGCCCAGTCCGGTGGCACGGTGGCGTGCGGCCTGGCGCGGACGACCAGGATCTCGTCCGACGGTCCCTCGAGGGCGAACAGCACAGCGTGGCGCTCCCACAGCGCGAGAAGGCTGCCATCCCCATCAGTTAGGTATCGAATCTCAAGCTGCTCGAGGGCCTCCGCGACCCGCAGCAACGTCACCGGTGCGATCACGCCCGCACCCACGTCCGGGGTCCCGTCGCACACCGCGTCGGTCACCGGAGTCGGCTCCTCCCGTGCCAGCTGCGCGACGGTCGTGTCGGTCTGCGACCCGTCCGTCTGCTCGGCACGCCATGGCCACTTTGGCATCGTCCCGCGCTCCCTAGCTCCCCCGTGCGCCTCCACCCGCAATTGCGGTCCGTCGCCGAGTGATTTCGCTCGGCGGTGGACCCGAAAGAGGACGGTACCCGTTCGGACGAGTTTCAGCAGCCCCCAATTTCACCCCCGCCCCACCCGTTCGGGTGAGGGTCTTACCACCGTCTATCCGATGAGAAGAGTCTTGGCAGCACGATGCCAGGCAGAGCCATATGCGCAGGCCAGAGCCGTCCATGGACCCAATTTCCGGACATCGACAAAGTCTCGTGCAGGTGCACGGTCGCTCATCATGAACCCCATTCGCACGACCGCCTGCACGAGCCGTTGCGATATCTCGACGCGCTCCCCGGCGTCGGTCGTCACGACGATCGGCACGTGATCCAGAAGCGCTTCGCGCAGGACCCTGGAACCGACCGCGCGGCCCGCCACACCCTCCGCCGCGGCGGTCCGCAACGTGTCCGCGGCGGCCACGCCGACCCGCCTGATGTCGGCGCCCGGGATCCGCTCCACGACGGTGCCGGGGCCGCCCGGGATGGACCACCGCCATTCGCTGTCCCGGAATGCGGGAAGACCCTCATCGAGGGTCGTCAGGAGCTCGCGGGCCAGGACGGTGTGATCGCCGTCGACGTGTCCCGGGACGCCGCGGCTCACCAGGACCCCCCACGGCAGGCGTGACCAGAGGGTGACCTGGTCGTCACCGGCGGGCCGCAGCCGGACCACGGCGCCGGCGTCGAGACGGACCGCCCGGGCCAGGAACGCCCGGGCGTCCGTGACCCCCGAGCCGTTCAGCCAAGCCACGGGGAAAGGAACTCGCGCTCGACGTCCTTGACCCGGCGGGGGCGGCCGGCGGCCAGGTCGAAGGGCACGCAGACGGTCCGCGCGCGGGACGCGACCGCGTCGCCGTCGAAGAGCTCGTAGGCGACCGTCAATCGACTCGCCTTGATCTCCTCCAGCCACAGCTCGATGCGCACGGGATCGCCGTAGTCGATGGGTCGCAGATAGTCGATCTCATGACGTGAGATGACGATCCCGTCCTCGAACGTCTCCAGCCCGGCCGCCTTCGCCGCGGTGAACATCAATGCCACGCGCGCTTCCTCGTACAGGGTGAGGAAGCGCGCGTTGTTGACATGCCCATACGCGTCCAGGTCGGACCAGCGCAGGGCGCAGTGATAGATGAAGCGGGCCACCTCAGTCGCGGGTGAGCTTGCGGTAGGTGACGCTGTGCGGGCGCGCCGCCTCCTGGCCCAGGCGGTCGACCTTGTTCTTCTCGTAGGACTCGAAGTTGCCCTCGAACCAGAACCACTTGGCCGGGTCCTTCTCGTCGCCCTCCCAGGCGAGGATGTGGGTCGCGACCCGGTCGAGGAACATGCGGTCGTGGGAGATGACCACGGCGCAGCCGGGGAACTCCAGCAGCGCGTTCTCCAGCGAGGAGAGCGTCTCGACGTCGAGGTCGTTGGTCGGCTCGTCGAGCAGCAGCACGTTGCCGCCGATCTTCAGCGTCAGCGCCAGGTTGAGCCGGTTGCGCTCGCCGCCGGACAGGACCTTGGTCGGCTTCTGCTGGTCGGGGCCCTTGAAGCCGAACGCCGCGACATACGCCCGGGACGGCATCTCGACCTTGCCGACCATCAGGTGGTCCAGGCCGTCGGAGACGACCTCCCACACCGTCTTGTCACCGTCGAGGCCGGAGCGGCTCTGGTCGACATAGGACAGCTTGACCGTCTCACCGACGCGGACCTGGCCGGCGTCGGGGTCCTCCAGGCCCACGATGGTCTTGAAGAGCGTGGTCTTGCCGACGCCGTTGGGGCCGATGATGCCGACGATGCCGTTGCGCGGCAGCGAGAAGGACAGCCCGTCGATCAGCACGCCGCGCTCGTCGAAGCCCTTGACCAGCTCCTTGGCCTCGATGACCATGTTGCCCAGGCGCGGGCCCGGCGGGATCTGGATCTCCTCGAAGTCGAGCTTGCGGGTCTTCTCGGCCTCGTTGGCCATCTCCTCATAGCGCTCGAGGCGGGCCTTCGACTTGGTCTGGCGGGCCTTGGCGTTGGACCGGACCCACTCCAGCTCCTCGGTGAGGCGCTTCTGCAGCTTCTGGTCCTTGCGGCCGGCGACGGCGAGACGCTGCGCCTTCTTCTCCAGGTAGGTGGAGTAGTTGCCCTGGTAGCCGTGGACCTGGCCGCGGTCGACCTCGGCGATCCACTCGGCGACGTGGTCCAGGAAGTAGCGGTCGTGGGTGACGGCGAGCACGGCGCCCGCGTATTTCTGCAGGTGCTGCTCCAGCCAGTTGACACTCTCGGCGTCGAGGTGGTTGGTGGGCTCGTCGAGCAGCAGCAGGTCGGGCGCCTCGAGCAGCAGCTTGCACAGCGCGACGCGGCGGCGCTCACCACCGGAGAGGGTGGTGACGTCGGCGTCCGGCGGCGGGCAGCGCAGCGCGTCCATGGCCAGGGCGAGCGCGGAGTCGATGTCCCACGCGTCGGCGTGGTCGAGCTCCTCCTGGAGCTTGCCCATCTCCTCCATCAGCGCGTCGGAGTAGTCGGTCGCCATGAGCTCGGCGATCTCGTTGAACCGGGCGAGCTTCGCCTTGGTCTCCGCGACCGCCTCCTCGATGTTGCCGAGGACGGTCTTGCTCTCGTTCAGCGGCGGCTCCTGCAGGAGCATGCCGACCGTGTAGCCGGGCATGAGCCGGGCCTCGCCGTTGCTCGGCTTGTCGAGCCCGGCCATGATCTTGAGCAGGCTCGACTTGCCGGCGCCGTTGGGGCCGACCACGCCGATCTTCGCGCCGGGCAGGAACGACAGCGTGACGTTGTCGAGCACGACCTTGTCGCCGTGCGCCTTGCGCGCCTTCTCGAGCACGTAGATGTACTGAGCCACGGTGCGCCCCTACCTCCGGTAAGTCTGTGTTCGCGTCGGGTCAATCTTTCCAGGCCCCGGGCCCCGCCCCCAAATCGGGCGTCACTTCTGCGGCAGGGACTCCTGGACCGTCTCTGTGAAGTTCTGGTTACCGGAGACCACGAGCTTGTCCCGGGACACGGTGTAGCTGGTGCCGCCGTTGGTCGCCGTGTACTTGTCGTTGCCCACGCTGCCGGAGAACGTGACGCTGCTGAGCAGCAGCCCGTTGTCGCCCTCGACGGGCGTCTCGCCGGAGCCGTCGACGCCGGAGAAGCTCCTGCGCCTGTCGTGCCCCTGGTACCACAGCCCCGAGCTGTCGGCCTCCCGGCAGATCCACACCTCGCGCTTGTCGGTGCGGATGTACAGCTGCAGCGCCAGGGGGGTGGCCGCCTTGCTGTCGCGCTGCTTGATCGCGGTCTCCATGAACGCGGGACAGGGCGTGGCCTTCGGCGTGACGGGACCCTGAGTGTTGACGGATGTCGATGGTCGTGAAGACTGTCCGCTACCGGGACCCGACGCAGCGTCGCCCTTGGCCCGGTTACCGAGCACGAAGCCGAACAGCGCACCGATGACGGTCAGGATCAGCAATGCGAGCAGGACGACGGTGAGCGTCCGGCCCCGCTCGGGCTCGGGGTAGGCATCGTGCGAGGACATGCCCAGCAGGATCGCACCTGTGAGCCAGCCCGCTGCATGCTGCCGGGCACCTACGGGGATCAGTAGGCTGAAAGTACGAGGGTGGATCACCCAGGGGGAGGACACGACACGTGGCTGGAAACAGTGCATTCGTGGTGGTCGCCAATCGGCTGCCGGTCGACAAGGTGGTCGGGCCGGACGGTGAGATCAGCTTCCGGAGAAGCCCGGGAGGCCTGGTCACGGCGCTGGAGCCGGTGCTCCAGCAGCGCAACGGCACATGGGTGGGCTGGTCGGGCGGCGTCGGGGACTCACAGCTGCCGGACGGGACGTTCGAGGCCGGCGGGGTGAAGCTGCACGCGGTGGCGCTGAGCGCGGGTGAGGTGGAGCGGTATTACGAAGGCTTCTCCAACTCCAGCCTGTGGCCGCTCTACCACGACGCCGTGGAGACGCCGATCTTCAAACGACGATGGTGGGAGGCATACCGGCTGGTCAACGAGCGCTTCACGAAGGCCGTCGCCGACGACGCGGCACCGGGTGCCACCGTATGGATCCAGGACTACCAGTTGCAACTCGTGCCGGCCCTGTTGCGCGAGACCCGACCCGATCTCAAGATCGGGTTTTTTCTGCACATCCCATTTCCCCCGGTCGAACTGTTCATGCAACTACCGCGCCGGGCCGAAGTTCTCAAGGGTCTGCTCGGTGCCGATCTGGTTGGTTTCCAACGGCCACTCGGCGCACAGAACTTCGTCCAACTGTCCCGACATCTGCTGGGCACCCGCGTGCGGCGCGGCGTCGTCGAGTACGAGGGCCGCACGGTGCGGGCCGAAGCCTTCCCGATCTCGATCGACGTCGAGGAGATGGAGCGGCTCGCCACCTCACCCGAGGTGCAGGCCAGGGCGAAGGCGATCAGGACGGAACTGGGTGAACCGAAGACCATCATCCTCGGGGTGGACCGGCTGGACTACACCAAAGGCATCGAGAGAAGACTCAAAGCCTTCCGCGAACTGTTGTCGGATGGACGACTCACAGCGCCGGATACGGTGATGGTACAAGTGGCTACGCCGAGTCGGGAGCGGGTGGAGCACTACCAGACGCTGCGGGTGAACGTTGAACGTGAGGTCGGACGGATCAATGGGGAGTACGGACGAGTTGGCCAACCGGCCGTGCACTACCTCCATCAGTCGTACAGTCGGGCTGAGCTGGCCGCGTTGTACGTCGCGGCCGACGTCATGATGGTGACTCCGCTGAGGGACGGCATGAATCTCGTGGCCAAGGAGTACGTCGGCGCCCGCGCCGACGGTGGCGGCGCCCTCGTGCTGTCGGAGTTCGCCGGTGCGGCCGCCGAGCTGCGTCAGGCGTTCCTGTGCAATCCGCACGATCTCGACGGGGTGAAAGACGCACTCATGCGTGCGATCCACGTCGACCCGGTCGAAGGGCGCAAACGAATGCATGCTATGCATTCCCACTTGCGCTCACACGACGTCCGCGCATGGGCGGACGCGTTTCTCGACGCGCTCGGCGCAGCATCATGACCAGCATCCCGATCAGCACACGCCCGCCCTTGCACCGCCGTGTGCACGTCAAACGCTCAAACGACCTTCATCGCTCCCACGAACAGGCCGGACATGAACCAACACTCGGCGACAGGCACCGTCCTCTCGCTCGACCCGGACCTCCGCGCGGCGGTGCTGCGCGTCGCCCGCGTGCCGAACCTCCTGGTGGCATGTGACTACGACGGCACTCTCGCGCCGATCGTCGCCGACCCTACGAAGGCGACGCCCAGCCCAGAATCCGTAGCGGCCGTCCGCGCGTTGTCCTCGTTGCCGCAGACAACCGTCGGCGTGATCTCGGGTCGCGCGCTGCGCGACCTGGCCGCGCTGTCGCGCCTCCCCGCCGAGGTGCGACTGGTCGGCAGCCACGGCTCCGAGTTCGACGTCGGTTACGTCGACGAACTGCCACCCGAGCGCCAGCAGCGCCGCGCGGAACTGCACGCGGCGCTCACCGCGATCTGCCGCGACCAGCCAGGCGTGCGCCTGGAGGCCAAGCCGGCCAGCGTCGCGGTGCACACCCGTGCGGCGCCGCGGGACGTCGCCGGGCGGGTCTTCGACGCCGTCCGCAGCGGCGCCGCCCTGTGGCCCGACATCGAGGTGACCACCGGCAAGGAGGTCATCGAGCTGTCGGTCGTGCCGACCGACAAGGGCCTCGCCGTCGACGCGCTGCGGATGCAGGTGTCGGCGAGCGCCATCGTCTACCTCGGCGACGACGCGACCGACGAGAAGGCCTTCGCCCACCTGCACGGCCCCGACCTCGGCATCAAGGTCGGCGGCGGCGAGGGCGGCACCGACACGCTCGCCCGCTTCAGCATCACCGACGCCGAGGCCGCCGTGGGCGTGCTGGAGCTGCTGCTGCACACCCGGCGGCGGTGGCTCTTCGGCGAGCAGGCGGTGCCGATCGAGCGGCACTCGATGCTGTCCAACACGCACACCGTCGCGCTGCTGACGCCCGCCGCCCGGGTCACCTGGCTGTGCCACCCGAAGCCGGACTCCGGGGCGGTCTTCGCCGACCTGCTCGGCGACACCGCCGCGGGGCACTTCACGGTCCAGCCGGAGAAGGGCGGCATCCCGCTCGGCCAGCGCTACCGGCCGGGCACGATGACGGTGGAGACCCGCTGGTCGGGCCTCACCGTCACCGACTGGCTCGACCACCACCGCACCGGCAACTCGCTCATCCGCGTGCTGTCGGGCAGCTCCCGGGCCCGGATCGACTTCGTGCCGCGGCCCGACTTCGGCCAGGTGCACATCCGCCTGCAGCCGATCGGCGACGACGGCCTGCTGGTGCTCGGCTCCAACGAGCCGATGGTGCTCTACTCCCCCGGCATCACCTGGGAGATCAGCTCCGACGGGCACAGCGACCTCGCCCGGGCCACGGTCGACCTCGGTGCCGCCGGCGGCACCCCCACTCCGGAGGTGCGGGTCGGCACCGACCCCACCGAGCTACCCAGGGTGCAGCTCGGCAAGAGGCAGGTTGCCGCGGAGGACGCGTGGG
>NZ_JBVJIJ010000043.1:38002-72408 GCF_055586325.1 Dactylosporangium sp. NPDC051087
GCCGCAAAAGAGCTGTTGGGTCCCGCCCCCCCCGTCATAGCGGGGGAGACCAGCTCCGATGGAAAAAGCGCCCCCCCCGGGTCCCCCCCCCCCCTCCCCCCCCCCCCCCCCACCGCCATGCTGGAGCTGCGGCTCGGCACCGACTCGATCGAGCCGCCGCGGGTGCAGCTCGACGAGCGGCAGGTCGCCGCGGAGGCCGCGTGGCGGGACTGGTCCGACGCGCTGAAGCTGCCGTCGGTCGCCCGTGACCTGGTCAGGCGCAGCGCGCTCACGCTGCGCGGACTGTGGCACAAGCCGACCGGCGCGATCCTGGCCGCGGCGACGTCGTCGCTGCCGGAGGAGGTCGGCGGCTCGCGCAACTGGGACTACCGGTACTGCTGGCTGCGCGACGCGTCGCTGACCGCCAAGGCCCTCGTCGACCTCGGATCCACCGAGGAGGCCGAGTCGCTGCTGAAGTGGACGCTGAAGGTCGCCGAGAACACCGACGGGCACCCGGAGCGGCTCCACCCGCTCTACAACCTCGACGGCACGGAGCTCGGCCCCGAGGCGGTCATCGAGGCGCTGCCCGGCTACGCGGGCTCCCGCCCGGTGCGGGTCGGCAACGCCGCCAACGGCCAGGTGCAGCTCGACGTGTTCGGCCCGGTCGCCGACCTGGTCACCACCCTGGCCGAGCTGCGCCCGCCGGAGGAGGGCGACTTCGCCCTGATGGAGCAGATGGTCGAGGCGGTCGAGCGGCGCTGGCACGAGCCCGACCACGGCATCTGGGAGGCGCGGCGCCGGCCCCGGCACTACGTCTACTCGAAGGTCATGTGCTGGATGACCGTCGACCGCGGCGTCCAGCTCTACGAGCGGGCCGGCCGGCCCGTGCCGGAGTCGTGGCGGCCGCTGCGCGACACCATCGCCGAGAACGTCCTGGACAAGGGCTGGGACGAGAAGCTCGGCGCCTACACCGTCGCCTACGGCTACGACGAGATGGACGCGTCGGTGCTGTGGATCGGGCTGTCCGGGCTGCTCGCCGACGACGATCCGCGGTTCCTGGCGACGGTACTGGCGGTCGAGGCCGACCTGCGCGAGGGCCCGACGGTGTACCGGTACCGCTGGGACGACGGCCTGCCCGGCGTCGAGGGCGGCTTCCACCTGTGCACGACCTGGATGATCGAGGCGTACCTGCGCACCGGCCGGCGGGCCGACGCGGAGGAGCTGTTCGCCCAGTTCATCGAGTGCGCCGGCCCCACCGGGCTGCTGCCTGAGGAGTACGACCCGCTGACCGAGCGCGCCCTGGGCAACCACCCGCAGGCGTACTCGCACCTGGGTCTGATCCGCTGCGCCCTGGAGCTGGACCGCTCCTGAGCGACGACGGGAGAAGGGGGCGCCGTGACCGGCTCAGCGCCCCCTTCTCTCATGTCCGGAGGGCGTCCACCACCGGGCCGACGACGATGACGGCCGGTGGGCGCAGCGCCGCCTCCTTCACCGCGTCGGCGACCGTGGACAACTGCGCCCGCACGACCTTCTGGTCGCGGGTCGTGCCCTCCTGGATCACCGCCACGGGAGTGTCCGGCGCGCGGCCGTGCTCCTGCAGGACCGCCGCGATCGCCGGCAGGTTCTTCAGGCCCATCAGGATGCTGATCGTGCCGCGCAGCCGCGCCAGGGCGGCCCAGTCGACCAGCGACTCGGGGTGCGACGGCGCCAGGTGGCCGGAGACGACCACGAACTCGTGCGCGAGGCCGCGGTGGGTGACCGGGACGCCGGCCGCCGCCGGGACCGCGATCGAGCTGCTGATGCCGGGCACGACGCTCACCGGTACACCTGCCGCGGCGCAGGCCAGAAGCTCCTCACCGCCGCGTCCGAAGACATACGGGTCGCCGCCCTTGAGCCGCACGACGAACTTCCCCTGCCGGGCCCGGTCGACGAGGACCCGGTTGATCTCCTCCTGCGCGGCCGACGGGCCGTAGGGGATCTTCGAGGCGTCGAACAGCTCGACCTCGGGCCGCAGCTCGTCGAGCAGCAGCCCGGCGGCGAGCCGGTCGATGACGACGACGTCGGCGGCGGCGAGGAGCCGGCGGCCGCGGACGGTCAGCAGCTCCGGGTCGCCGGGCCCGGAGCCGACGAGGGCGACGCTGCCGGGGGCCGCCTCCGGTGGGGTGGCGGCCACGATGGAGCCGGCGGCGAGGTGCTCGCCGATCGCGTCGCGGACGGCGACGGACCGGGCCGGGTCGCCGCCGCCGAGGACGGCCACGGTCACCGGTCCCTGCCGGGTCACCGCCGGGGTCCAGGCGGTGGCGGCGTGCCGGTCGTCGGCGCGGACGCAGAAGACGCGGCGGGCCGCGGCGAGCTCGCTGATCGCGGCGGCCGCGGCCGGGTCGCTGACCGCCACATGGACCAGCCACGCGTCCTCGATGTCGGACGGTTCGAAGCGCCGGGCGTGCCAGGTGACCCGGCCGGCGTCGACGTGTGCCTGCAGTGCGGGGGTGATGTGGGGTGAGACGAGCACGACGTCCGCGGCCGCTTCGAGCAGCGCGGGAACGCGCCTGGTGGCCACGGCACCGCCGCCGACCACCAGGACACGCAGACCTTGGAGCACCAGACCGAGGGGGTATGGGTTCACTTGTGGGCAACTCCAGCTGAGTCGAAAGTGGCTACCTCGTGCAACACGCGGACAGCACTGGCCACGATCGGCAGCGCCAGGACGGCGCCGGTGCCCTCGCCCAGGCGCAGGCCCAGGTCGACGAGCGGTTCCAGCTCAAGATAGCTGAGCGCCACGCTCGCGCCGGGCTCGGCCGACCTGTGCCCGGCGACCATCGCCGCGGTGGCGGCGGGGGCCAGCGCGGCGGCGGCGAGGGCCGCGGACGCGGCGATGACCCCGTCGATGATCACCGGCACCCGCAGCGCCGCGCCCCGCAGGATGTAGCCGACGAGGGCGGCGTGCTCCAGGCCGCCGACCGCGGCGAGGACGTCGACCGGGTCCTCGGCGTGCAGCCCGACGACCGCGGACGTGACGACCGCCACCTTCCGGGCGTGGGTCTCGCTGTCGATGCCGGTGCCGAGGCCGGTCACCGACGCCGGGTCGGCGTGCGTGAACGCCGCGATCAGCGCCGCCGAGGGGGTGGTGTTGGCGATGCCCATGTCGCCGGTCAGCAGCACCTTGGCGCCGCCGTCGACGAGCTGCTGGGCGATCTCGATGCCGGTCTCGATCGCCCGCAGCGCCTCCTCGCGGGTCATCGCCGGCTCGACGCTCAGGTCGCGGGTGCCGGCCCGGATCTTGCGGATCTCCAGGCCGTCGGCGGGGTCGAGGGTGCTCTTCACGCCGACGTCGACGACGGTGACGCTCGCGCCGCACTGC
Source organism: Dactylosporangium sp. NPDC051087 (assembly GCF_055586325.1). NCBI lineage: Bacteria > Bacillati > Actinomycetota > Actinomycetes > Micromonosporales > Micromonosporaceae > Dactylosporangium > Dactylosporangium sp. NPDC051087. The sequence goes on from NZ_JBVJIJ010000043.1 coordinate 41,343, forward strand.
CGGGCGAACGCGTTGACGACGGCGCCGCCGGCCAGGAAGTTGGCGACCATCTGGCCGGTGACCTCCTGCGGCCATGGCGTCACGCCCTGGGCGTGCACGCCGTGGTCACCGGCGAAGATCGCCAGCGCCGCGGGCTGCGGGATCGGCGGCGGGCAGGCGCCGGCGAGGCCCGCCAGGCGCACCGCGAGCATCTCCAGGGCGCCGAGGGAGCCCGGCGGCTTGGTGAGCCTGGCCTGCAGCGACCGGGCCGCCGCGATCGCCTCGTCGTCGAGCGGCCGGATCGCCGCGAGTGTCTCCGTCAGCATGTTCATCCTCCAAGGAGCTTCGACAACACCGCGACGAACGCGTCACTCGTGGCAGTGTCCCGCACGGCAATACGTAACCAGTCCGGGCCCAGTCCCGGGAACGTTTCGCCACGTCGCACCGCGAAGCCACGGTCCCGCAGCGCCTCGCGCACCCGGCGGCCGCCGGCGACCTTGATCAGGACGAACGAGCTGCGCGGCGTGCCGGCGACCTCGACACCCGCGGCGCGCAGGGCGGCGACGAGGTGGTCCCGGTCGCCCGTGAGGCGCTCGGCGATCTCCCGCTCGGTGCGCACCGCGAGGGGCGACGCGCAGGCGATCGCGGCGGCGAGGGCCGGGGTGGAGACGCTCCACAGGGGGGCGTGCCGGTCGAGCTCGGCGATCAGGTCGCTGGGGCCGAGGACGTAGCCGATGCGCAGGCCGGCGAGGCCCCAGGTCTTGGTCAGGCTGCGGATGACGACGACGTCCCGGTTGCCGGTGAGCGTCTCGGGCTCGCCGGGGACCGTGTCGGCGAACGCCTCGTCGACGACGACCGTCCGGCCGGGCCTCCACCAGCTCGCGATTTGTTCGGATTTATGCAGACATGAGGTTGGATTCGTGGGGTTACCGACAATGACGAGATCCGCTGATTCCGGCGGATCTTTCAGTGTGAATCCGTCCTCGGCGTCGAGCAGCAGCCGGTCCACCTCGTGGCCGGCGGTCAGCAGGGCGCTCTCCGGCTCGGTGAACTGCGGGTGCACCACCACCGCGTGCCCGGGACGCAGCGCCTGCGCGAGGAGCGTGAACGCCTGCGCCGCCCCCGCCGTCAGCAGCACCTCGTCCGCGGCCCGGTCGTGCCGGGCCGCGATCGCCTCGGTCGCCTCCGTCCGGTCCGGGTACCGCGCCAGGTGCGCGAGGGACGCCGCGATCGGGCTGGTGAGCCACGACGGCGGGGTCTCCTGTCGCACGTTGACCGCCAGGTCGACCAGGCCCGGCGCGACCTCGGCATCACCGTGGAACCTCAGCATCAGGCGATCGTCGCGTACGACGAGGCGATTTGTCCTAGCTTGGAGGTGTGATCGCGCGCACGCTGCGAGTGGCCGGCGGACTCCTGGCCCTCGTCCGGACCGGGCTCGTCGTCGGCCTCGCGATCGCCGCGCTGCTCTACCCGATGGTCGCCCTCACCGGCGTCGGCGTGAAACGCGGCACCGACGCCCTGGCCCTGCCGGTCGGCGCGCTGCGCTCGGCGCTGCCGGCGCAGACCAGCCACGTCTACGCGGCCGACGGCACGACCCTCCTCGCCCAGTTCTACGAGGAGTACCGCACGTACACCACCCTCGACACGATCTCGCCCAACGTCCAGCGGGCGATCGTCGCCGCCGAGGACGCCCGCTTCTGGGAGCACCACGGCGTCGACTTCAAGGGCGTCGCCCGCGCGTTCGTCGCGAACCAGAAGGCGGGCGCGGTCTCGCAGGGCGCCTCGACGCTCACCATGCAGTACGTGCGCAACGTGCTGCGCGACAGCGCCGACACCCCGGCCGAGGTGTCCGAGGCGACCGAGCAGACCGGCGCCCGGAAGCTGCGGGAGATGAAGCTCGCGATCGAGCTCGAGAAGCACATGAGCAAACCGGAGATCCTGGAGCGGTACCTCAACGTCGCCTACTTCGGGCACCGCGCCTACGGGGTGCTCGCCGCGGCCGAGGTGTACTTCTCGAAGCGGCCCGCCGACCTCACCGTCGCGGAGGCCGCGCTGCTCGCCGGGCTCGTGCAGGCGCCGTCCTCGTACGACCCGGCGGCCACCGACGCCACCGCCGCGACCGCCCGGCGCGACTACGTCATCGACCGGATGGCGCAGCTGGGGTACCTCGGCGAGACCGACGCCGCGGCCGCCCGCACCACCCCGATCGCGTTGAAGCTCAGCGAGCCGCCGAACGACTGCCTGGAGACGAAGGCCGGCTGGGGCTTCTTCTGCGCGATGTTCCGCTCCTGGTGGAGCGCGCAGCCGGGGCTCGGCGCCACCCCGCAGGAGCGTCTGGACCGGCTGCGGCGCGGCGGGTACACCGTGGTCACGTCCCTCGACCCGCGCATCCAGGACATCGCGCAGGCGCAGGTGCTGAAGCGGGAGAAGACCCGCAGCTCCTACGCGCTCGGGCAGGTCGCCGTCGAACCCGGCACCGGGCTGGTGCGCGCGATGGCCGTGAACCGCACGTACTCCCTGGACCGGGCCAGCAACGGCCCGCACTCCGACCCCCGGCAGCGCAAGCGGCTGCGCGGCAACTATCCGAACACCGTCAACCCGCTGCTCGGCGGCGGCGACATGGCGGGCTACCAGGCCGGGTCCACGTTCAAGATGTTCACCATGCTCGCCGCGCTCGAGCAGGGCATGCCGCTGTCCACCGCGATCAACTCGCCGAAGACCTTCGTGTCCAAGTACAAGACCGGCCGCGACAGCCCGGCCCGCTGCGGCGTCGACAGCTGGTGCCCCTCCAACGCGTCGGGCTCCATGACCGGCCGGCAGACCATGTGGTCGGGCTTCGGCAAGTCCGTCAACACCTTCTTCGTCCAGCTGGAGCAGCGCGTCGGCGCCGAGGCGGCGGTCCGCATGGCCGAGCGCCTGGGCCTGCACTGGCGCACGGGCATCGACAAGCTGCAGGCCTCCCCCGCCAAGGCCAGGACGTGGGGCGCGTTCACGCTGGGCGTGGCGGACACCACCCCGCTGGAGATGGCCGGAGCGTTCGCCACCGTCGCCGCCGACGGCACCCACTGCGAGCCGATCCCGGTCACCTCCATCCGGCAGCCCGACGGCTCCGAGGCTCTGGACGCGGCGGGTGTACCGGTGGCGCGCCCCCGCTGCTCCCAGGTCCTGTCGCCGGACGTCGCGCGGGGTGCGGTGGACGCGGCGCGGTGTGTGACCGGCTTCAAGGCGGCGGCCGGGGACTGCGGCGGCGGGGGCACCGCGTCGAGGGTCTACCCGACCGTGAAGCGCCCGGTCGCCGGGAAGTCCGGCACGACCGACGACAACCGGGCCGCCTGGTTCGTCGGCATGACGCCGGGGCTGACGATCGCCGGGTTCATCGCCGACCCGGACAACCCGCTGCACCGGGTCGGTTCCGCGAACGCCGGCAAGCCCCGCGAGGCGGTCGCCGAGACGCTCCGCGACGCCCTCGCCGGCACCGCCGTGCGCCAGTTCACGCCGCCGAGCAGCATCGTCGCGTACGGCGCGAACGCCAAGCCGCGCGCCTACAAGAACCGGCGCTGACGGCGTCTCCACGCACCGGCGGCCTTCTTACGATCGCCGGTTCCTCAGGCCGGCGGCTTCGCACGACCGCCGGCCTTTTCACGACCGCCGACTTTCACTTCCCTCACGACCCGCCGGCCTTCACGGCCGGCGGCTCATCGTGACCACCGGCTTCTTTACCGCCGACGCTTTCTTCAGGCGTCGGCGGCTTCTTCACCGCCGGCGGCTTCTTCACGACCCGACGCTTTCTTCAGGCGTCGGCGGCTTCCTCGCCGCCGGCGGCCTTCTTCAGACGCCGGCGCTGATGTCGGCCTGGACCAGTGACCAGCTCTCGAGGTCGACCCGGCCACTGTGCAGCGACCCGGCGTTGCGCATCAGGCCCTCGTAGGTGAAGCCGGCCTTCTCCGCGACCCGCCGCGCCGCCACGTTGCCGGGCGCGACCCGCAGCTCGATGCGCTGGAAGCGGTGCTCCAGCAGCAGCGACAGCGCGAGCACGTCGACGGCCTCGGGCGCGACGCCGTAGCCGCGGGCGTCGGCGGCCACCGCGCCCGCGATCTCCGTCGACCTCGTCACCCAGTCCGTGTTCTTCGTCCACAGGCAGCCGACGAGCCGCTCGTCCTCGCGCCGCACGATGCCGTAGTGGTCACCGGCGCCGCTGTCGCGCCGCTCGACGGCCAGCTCGGTGCACCACGCGTAGCCGTCGAACTCGGTGTGGTCGTCCTGGGCCATCGGCAGCCAGCGCCGGACGAGCCGGTCGGCGAAGATCTCACCGATCCGCTTGTCGTCGTCGGCGCACAGCGGCCGCACCGACAACCTGGGGGTCTGCACCGACAGCGACGGGAAGCGGCGCAACGCCACCGACCAGGTGGACACTAGGCGGCCTCCGTCGCACCACCCGCGGGCGGGCCCGACGTCGGCGGCCCGTCCTCGTCCTTCGCGGCTCCCGCCGAGGCGGGCGGCGCGGAGACCGGACTGTGGTCACCGGCACCGAGCGGGACACCCTGCTGGGCAGGCAGCTGCAGGTACGCGGTCGGCGCCTCGTCAGCGGCCACCAGGTCCGACCCGGCGGGGATCACGGTCATCCCGGCGGGCGCGGCGGACACCGGCGCGGCCACGGTCGGGGGCATCGGCGCCGAGGACACCGGCACCGCGGACGACGTGGCCGGCGCGTCCGCCCACGGGTTGCCGGTCTGCGCGCCCGGCGAGCTCAACGGCGGCGTCGACACCGGCTGGACCCCGCCACCGGCGATCCGCGCCCCCGCGACGCCCGCCCCGGAGACGGGCCCGGACGCCCCGACAGTGCCGGCCGGCTCAGCGGCCCCCACCTCCCGCGGCGTCGCGTTCACGGCTCTTGCGGTTGCTGCGGCTTCTACCGGATCGGTGGTCGGCGGCTGGGCGGTCGCTGGCGGAGCTGAGACGGTCGTGGGCACAACCCCAGACTGTGGCAGTTCGGCGGCGTCCGCGGGCGCGTTCGGGGTGGAAGGCACCCCAACGCTCGCCCCAGCGGTCGCGGTGGACGGCCCGGCCCCGGGCGCCACCGCAGTGCCCACCCCCGCCGCCCGCCCCGCACCGGACTGACCCGCACCCGCCAGGCCCGCACCAGACTGGCCCGCACCCGACTGACCCGCACCCGACTGGCTCGCGCCTGCCAGGCCCGCAGCGGACTGACCCGCACCAGACTGACCCGCACCTGCCAGGCCCGCACCAGACTCACCCAGACCTGCCTGGCCCGCACCGGACTCACGCGCGCCGGACTGGCCCGCGCCGGACTGGCCCGCGCCCGCTGGGCTCGCGCCCGCTGCTTGGCTCGCGGACACCAGTGCGACGCCGGCCCTGCTCGTCGGCCCGAACGGGCTCGACGCGATCCCTTCCGCCTCCCCGTCGCCGTCCTGGGCCGGCGCCTGGAGGACCGCGGTCGGCGCCTCGACAGGCTCCCCCGGCTCCTCCGGGGCCTCTCCGGCCTCGGCGTACTCCGGCGGCGCCGGCGACACATACGGCGAAGGGGCCTGCGACGCGTACGTCGAAGGGGGCGCATACGCCGGCACCGGGGACGCGTACCGCGGCGGCGCCGGGGACGCATAGGTCGACGGGGCGGAGATCGGGGCCGCGGGCACCGAGCCAGGACCCACGACGGGCGCCGGCGGCGAATACGTGGTCGGCGGGCCCGAGAACCCACCCGGCGCGGACACCGGACCGGGGACCGACACCGGCGCGGCCGGCGGAGCACCGGGCGCCGTCCAGGTGCCCCCCACGGCCGGAGCGGCCGCGGCAGCCGAGACGACCGGGGCCGCAGAGGCGGCAGGCGCAGCGGCGGCGGCAGGGGCGGCAGCGGCAGGAGCGGCAGCGGCGGTCGGGGCCCGGTTCGGGTCGGGCTTCGTCAGGCCGAGGGGCGCGGAGCCGGCACCGCCCGGAGCCGAGGACGTCGCGGCGGCCGGGAACTGCAGGGTGGTGCCGCCGGACGGGGCCTGCGCCGCCGGCACCACGGACGGGCGGTTGTACGGATGCGTGCTCGGCGTCGTCCACTGACCGTGCACGGGCGTGGCGGTCGCGCCGGCGGCGGCCACGAAGCGCGACGCGATCGACGGCGTGCCCGCCCAGTGCAGGCCCAGGTAGGAGGCGTGGACCCCGCGGTGCACGAAGCCCTCCGCCGGCCCGCCCGCCCAGGTCCACGCGGCCTGGAGACCGGCCCGGGGGCTGATCGTCGTGCGGTGCATCTTGTGGCCCACGACCTGGGCGCCGACGGGCAGCAGGACCGACGAGCTGCGGGCGGTGGCCTCCCGGTAGCCGAGGACGACGAGGTCGGTCTCGCGCGCGGACGCGTCGACGACGCCGCACATGGGCCGGCCGTTGAAGTCGCGGCAGAGCCAGACGAGCCCGGTGCCCTCGGCGGCGATCGGCTTGCCGGCGGCGGCGTGCGCGGCGACCGCGGAGCGCAGCCGGCTGTTGAAGCCGAGCTCCTCCGCGTAGGACTCGGGCAGCGCACCGCCGACGACCAGCCCGTCCACCCCGTCGGGCAGGAACTCGTCACGCAGCGGGTCGAACGGGACGACCTCGGCCCCGGCGGCGGTGAGCAGCTCGGCGGTCTCCGGGTAGGAGAAGGCGACGCCGATGACCGGGCGCCGGCCGATCCGGGCGACGGCCGGCTCGGCCGCACGCGCGGCGGCGACCTCCTCCGCGGCACTCCACGCGTCGGCGGTCAGCCTGGGTGCGGAACGCGCGAGGGCCATCGTCCGGTCGATGTCGACCGCACCGGCGATCACCTCACCGAGCCGGCGGACCGCCCGGACGGCGTCGAGGTTGTGGTGCACGACCGGCGCGACCCCGTGGTGCCGCGACGGCAGCGGCGCGCCCGCGTCGCCGATGTCGGTGAGCGCGTGCCGGCGCAGCGCGCCGAGGACGGGCACGCCGATGTCGTCGAGCGCCTCCCGCAGCAGCTGCTCGTGCCGGGAGGAGGCGACCCGGTTGAGGATGACGCCGCCGAGCCACAGCAGCTCGTCATAGGCCCGGAAGCCGTGCACGAGCGCGGCGACGGACTGCCCCATGGCGCCCACGTCGACGACCAGGACCACCGGCGCGCGCAGCAGCCCCGAGATCTGGGCGGTGGACTCGCTGTCGGTGCGCCCGGCGAGCCCGTCGAACAGTCCCATCGTCCCCTCGACGACGGCGATGTCCAGCGACCCCGCCCCGTGCGCGAACAACGGCCCGATCCGCTTCGCGCCGACCATGCGGGGATCGAGGTTGCGCCCCGCCCGCCCGGCGGCCAGACCGAGATACGCGGCGTCGACGTGGTCGGGACCGATCTTGAACCCGGCGGCCCGGTAACCCCGGGCCGACAGCGCGGACAACAGGCCAACGGAAACGGCAGTCTTGCCGTGACCGGAGGATGGCGCGCTGATCACCAGCCTCGGGATCGTGCTCATGATGCTCCTCTGGCGCTGGGGCAAACGTGTGTCCCGGACGATACCGGGTGGGCGCCACAGCGACTGTCCGGAACGCACCGGATACCGTGCATGCTTGTGTACCGGTTTCTCGTCTCGCCCCGGTGGCTCGGCTACGCCGCGCTGACCGTCGCCGCGGCGACCGTGATGGTGCTGCTGGGCTTCTGGCAGCTGGACCGCTATCACCAGCGCGCGTCGATCAACGCGCGCATCACCGCGGGCACCTCGGCCACCCCTGTCCCCCTGACCGACGTCGCTCCCCGCCCGACCGGCGCCGCCGGCACCGTGGCCGCCGCCCCGGCCGACCACACCGACTGGCTCCGCGTCCAGGTCACCGGTCGTTTCGACCCCTCCCGCGAGATCCTCGTCCGCGGCCGGACCGTCGAGGGCCGCGTCGGCTTCGAGGTCCTCACGCCGCTGGTCCTCCCCGACGGCACCGCGGTCCTGGTCGACCGCGGCTGGGTCGCCCCCGCCGAGTCCGGCGCCCTCGCGATGCCCACGGTGCCCGCCGCCCCGGCCGGCGAGCAGACCGTCCTCGGCCGCCTGCGCCCGTCGGAGAGCCGCGGCGGCACCCCGAAGGAGGTCAACGGCCGCCTGGAGATCCGCCGCATCACCCCGTCCGTCATCGCCCCGGTCATGCCCTACGCGATCTACGACGCCTACGTCAGCACCGACCAGCCCGCGCCGGGCCTGACCGCCGTCACGCCGGAGAAGCAGAACGCCCTGCAGAACGCCGGCTACGTCCTGCAGTGGTGGCTCCTGGCCGTCCTCACCCTCTGCGGCTTCGCCTACCTGGCCCGCAAGGAGGCCCGCGGCCCGGAGCCCGAAGACCTCCTGGACGAGCTCCACGACGCTCCCGCCTGACCCGCGCCTGACCCGCTCAAAGGTGGGGGCGGTCAGGCGTCGGGGCCCGGGGGCGGGGTGTGGATGGCGCGGACGGCGTCGATCGTGTCGGCCTCCTCGGCGCGCTTGTCCTCGCGGTAGCGCAGGACGCGGGCGAAGCGCAGGGCCACCCCGCCCGGATAGCGGGGCGACTTCTGGACGCCGTCGAAGGCGATCTCCACCACCAGCTCGGGGCGGACCTTGACGACCCAGTCGGACTCCTCGGTGGCGAGGGCTCGGAGGCGCTCGGTCTGCCAGCGGAGCATCTCGTCGGTCATGCCCTTGAAGGTCTTGCCGAGCATGACGAAGCCGCCGGTCTGCGGGTCGCGGGCGCCGAGGTGCAGGTTGGACAGGAAGCCCTTGCGCCGGCCGTGGCCCCACTCGACGGCGAGGACGACCAGGTCGAGGGTGTGGCGGGGCTTGACCTTGACCCAGGCGGAGCCGCGGCGGCCCACGTCATACGGCGCGGAGGCGGACTTGATGACGAGCCCCTCGTGACCGGCGGCCACGGCGGCGGCGAACACCCGCTCGGCCTCGTCGGGGGTGTCGAGCATGGTGCGCTCGACGCGGAGGGCGGCCGGCACGACGCGCTCCAGGGCCGCCCAGCGGGTCGACGCCGGCTCGTCGAGCAGGTCGGTGCCGTCGAGGTGCAGGATGTCGAAGAAGAACGGCTGGAGCACGGCGGTGCCGTCGCGGCGGGCGGCGCGGCTCGACGTCTCCTGGAAGGGCACGGCGCGGCCGGTGTCGTCGACGCCGACGGCCTCGCCGTCCAGGACGATCGAGGCGACGTCGAGGGCGCGGACGGCCTCGACGACCACGGGGACGCGGCCGGTGAGGTCGTCGAGGCTGCGGCTGAAGACGGAGATCTGGTCGCCGTCGCGGTGGACCTGGATGCGCACGCCGTCGATCTTCGTGTCGGCGGCGGCGGGGGTGCCGGTGTCGGCGAGGGCGTCGGCGGGGGTGGCGGCGCTCTGCGCGAGCATCGGGGCGAGCGGGCGGCCGACGGTGAGCGCATAGCCGGCGAGGGCGTCGGCGCCGCCGGTGAGCGCGTCGACGGCGACGAGCTTCAGGTCGCCGGCGAGCAGCAGCGCGCGGCGGATCTGCGCGATGGGGACGCCGGAGGCGCGGGCGACGGCGTCGACGAGGAGGCCGGCCTGGGCGCCCTGGCGCAGCTCGCCGCTGAGCAGGCCGATCAGGAAGTGCCGCTCGGGCTCGGTGGTGGCGGCGAAGAGGGTGGCGACCCGCTCCCGCCGGGCGGCCTGGGAGCCCTTGCCGGACAGCTGGGACATGGCCGCGAAGGCCTCGTCGACGTCGGTCACCGACAGGGTGGGGGTCTCGGCGGGTGGGGGGAGGTCGCGCAGCGACGCATATCCGACACCGGTCTGGCGCTGCCGCAGCTCGCCGGACAGATAGGAGGCGCCGGGCGAGAGCTCCGAGGGCGGAAGCTTCCGCAGCGCGTCGGCGAGTAGGTCGATCTTGGCGTTGCGCCCCGAGGTCCGCGCGACTGCGGCGGAGACGGAGGCCAGCTCGACGAATCTCATACCCCGGATTCTCACCCAGGGGTACGACAAGAAAACCTCAGCCGGCGTACGCCAGCCGTACGGCACCCAGGACCCAGCCCATCCGGTCGACCGCGGTGTCGGGGTGCTCGCCGAACTCGTGGGCGACCAAGGCCGCGCAGCCACGCGGGCCGTGCAGGCGGACACTGCGCATGACCGCGGTGCGGATGCGCTCGGGGCTCATCGGATCGGAGGACTGCACGTCGGAGACGAACAGCGCTTCGGCCCGGACATGTTCCAGGAGCTGCGGTGTCATCTTGTACCCCCTTCGGCTTCCTCCAATCACACGCTCCCGCGGGTGTACCGCCGTGTCCGCCGGGTTGCGGGCAGGGTGACAGCGGCCGGCGGCTCAGGTGAACAGCGAGCCCGCGGGCAGCGGCCGGGAGTAGAGGTAGCCCTGCGCGTACTGGCACCCCAGGGACCGCAGCGCGGCGGCCTGCGCGGCCGTCTCGACCCCTTCGGCCACGGTGGCGAGCGACAGCCCCTCCGCCAGCTGCAGGATCACCCGCATCAGGGTGGAGTCCACGCCCGACGCCGTGAACGTCCGGTCGATCTTCAAGATGTCGACCGGGAGGTGTACCAGATACGCCAGCGACGAATATCCCGTGCCGAAGTCGTCGACGGCGATGCGGACGCCCCGCTCCCGGAGCCGGCCGAGACGGGCGGTGCGCTCGGCGTCGTCGACCAGCACCGACTCGGTGAGCTCCAGGACGAGGGCGGCGGGCGGCAGGCCGGTCTCCTCCAGCACGGCGAGGACCCGCTCCACGAAGTCCTGCTCGCGCAGCTGATGGCCGGACACGTTGACGGTGACGGCGACCCCGTCGCGCTCGAACCACTCCCGCGCGTCGGTGCAGGCCCGCCGCAGCACCCACCAGCCGAGCGGCACGATCAGGCCGGTGGCCTCGGCGACGGGGACGAAGGTGAGCGGCGGCACCCCGCCGGCCGGCCAGCGCAGCAGCGCCTCGACCGCGGTGACCCGCTCGTCGCCGAGGCGGACGACCGGCTGGTAGTGCAGCACGAACTCCGAGTCGGCGCGGACCACGGCCCGGCGCAGGCCGGCGGCGAGCTCGTGGTGGCGGGCCGCGGCGGCGCGCAGGTCCGGCTCGAACCGGACGATCCTGTCCTTGCCGGCGGTTTTCGCCGCGTCGAGGGCCAGGTCGGCGTCGCGCAGCACGTCGGCGGAGCTGCGCTGGTCGCCGACCGCGACGAGGCCGGCGCTGCCGGTGAGGTGCACCTGGCGGCCGGCGACCGGGTACGACGGCCGCAGGTGCGCGAAGACGTCCTCGAAGGAGTGGTCCGTGCCGCGCCAGACGACCGCGAACTCGTCGTCGCCGAGCCTGGCGAGCACGTCGGCGTGCGGCAGCGCGGCCCGCAGCCGGTGCGACACCTGCTTGAGCAGTTCGTCGCCGGCGGCGTGGCCGAGCGTGTCGTTGACGTCCTTGAAGCCGTCGAGGTCGAGCAGCGCGACCGTCACGCCGGGTGGCGACGCGCCGGTGAGCACCGCGTCGAGGCGGTCGGTGAGCTGCCGCCGGTTGGCCAGCCCGGTCACCGGATCACGGGTGGCGCGCTGGCGCAGCTCCCGCTCCAGCCCCTTGCTGCGCGCCGACGAGCTGGCGAGGGACCGCTTGAGCCGGTCGGACCGCTGCCTGACCAGCAGCACGGCGGCACCGGCGGCACCGAGCGCGACCAGCATCGCGATGCCGGACAACGCCTGATGCAGCATCGCCGGTACCGACGCGGAAAAGGCGATCAGGAAGACGCCGGCGACGACGAACAGCGTGGACGGCCGGCCCGGCATGGGGGCGGGGCGGGGATACGGGCTCGGCTTGCGTCGCACGCTCCGATGCTAGCTATGACATATCCGGTTTTTCGGCACCTAACGGACAACACGCGCGCAAGCAAAAGGCGGGCCCTCCCATAGGAGAACCCGCCTTCGGCGAGAGTCGTCAGCCGCGCCAGTCGAAGCCCGCCTCGACAACGATCTTGTCCGCCGTGGCGGCGATCCGGTCGGCGTACTTGTTGGTGTGGTGACCGCAGAACGACAGGTCACCGGAGGAGCCGAACGTCACGCGAGCCTTGGCGGCGGCACCGCAGCTGTCGCAGCGCTCCCCCGTCAGCTCGGGGACGACGTGAACGGCCGGGCGCGAGATCAGCATCGGGGTCATCTCAGTCTCCTCGAGTCGAAGCGGTCAGCTGCTGCTTGAAATGTGGCATTTCCGGGTGTTGTGCCTTACCTAACTAACAGTACGTTCGCCTGATTTGAGCGACTAGTTCGTAAGCGTTGGCATTTGGTCACTGGCAGGTTGCCGACTCTGTCCGTTCGTCTGATGCGTCACCGATGGACGTCACATACCCCCTCCGCAACTTCGCGACACCAGCCCGCCGGCCAGCTGCCGTTGAGCGTGGTGCACGCTCAGCAGGTCCACTGTGGACAGATGGCGGAAGGGGGGCACACCCGAACGGCAACTTCCGGCGAACCAGGGGTGTAACCCGGGCCGCCGAATCTTGTGGAGGTCCGGATGACAACGCCGGGCGGCACCACCGCTGCACAGGATTCGCCAGCCACGGAAGGACCCGTATAGATGATTCGCCGTCACACCCGCACATTGATGCCGCTCGCCGCCCTCACCATTGGTGCCGCCGCCGGCACCGTCTTCTTCGCCGGCAGCGCGGGCGCCGCGACCACCGATGTCGTCCGGACCGGTGCGGGTGAGGACGGCTACAGCTCCAGCAGCCGCCCGTCGTACAACTTCGGCGCCTCCGACACCCTCGTGGCCGGCCGCGCGGGCGCCGACACGATGGTCACGTACCTGAAGTTCACGGTCGCGAACCCCGGCGCGGGTGTGACCGTCAAGAGCGCGGCGGTGACCCTGACCCACTCCGGCAAGGCGCTGCCGAGCGCCCTGTCGATCAGCAAGGTCGCCGACACGGCGTGGACCGAGAAGGCGCTGTCGGCGAAGAACGACCCGGCGGTCGGCGCGGTCGTCAGCACCGTCAAGCCCAAGAGCACCGCGGCCGCCGTCACCTTCGACGTCAGCTCGGTCGTCAAGGGCGCCGGCACCTACACGTTCGCGGTGACCTCCCGCGTCGCGAACGTCCCGGCCCGCTTCAGGTCCGCCGAGGCCGCCACCGGCCAGCCCGTCCTGAACGTGACCGTGTCCCGCCCGGCGCCCGCGCCGTCCAAGCCGGTCGCGACGCCGACCAAGCCGGTCGCCACCCCCACGAAGCCCGTCACGACGCCCACCAAGCCGGAAGCGACCCCCACGACGCCCGCGCCGGCCAAGGACTGCAAGGTCGACGCCAAGCTCGTCCCGTCCTGCGGCGTGCTGTGGGGCGCGGCCGCCGGCGGCTTCTCCGACGTGCCCCGCGACCAGGCGCTGAAGACCTTCGAGCAGAAGTCCGGCCGGACGTCGACGGTCTACCACACCTACCACAAGGGTGACGAGCTCTTCCCGACCAAGAGCGAGATGGACATGACGAGCGACCCGGCCAACCCGCGCACCCTGATGCTGAACTGGAAGGTCGGCTACGGCACCAAGTGGGCCAACGTCGCCAACGGCGAGCAGGACGCCCGCATCGACCGGCTCTCGACCTACATCAAGACCAACTACGGCACCAAGAAGTTCTTCATGGTCCTGCACCACGAGCCGGAGAACGACGTCGTCGCGACCGCGGGCTCGGGCATGACCGCCAAGGACTACGCCGCGATGTTCCGCCACACCGTGCTGCGCATGAAGGCCAACGGGGTCACCAACGCCGTCTTCGTCGTCGCCTACATGAACTACGAGAAGTGGAACAACACCTCCTGGTGGGGCGACCTCTACCCCGGCGACGACGTCGTGGACTGGGTCGGTGTCGACACCTACAACAACGCGCAGCCCGGCGGCTTCCACACCGGCGACTTCAACTACATGATGAACCGCACCAACAACCCGGCGAAGTTCCCCGGCTGGTACACCTGGGCCACCGCCAACCACCCGACCAAGCCCATCATGGTCGCCGAGTGGGGCGTCTACGACTCGTCCCCGACCGTCGACGGCAAGAACAAGGCCGACGTGTACGCCACGGTGCTGCCGCAGCTGGCGAAGATGCCGCAGATCAAGGGCCTGGTCTACTTCGAGACCGCCAAGGACCAGAACGGGCACGACATCCGCATGGACGACACCCCGGAGGCCCTGGCCGGCTTCAAGAAGATCGCCGCCGACCCGCGCTTCAACGTCAAGCTCTGACCCGACCCGCTCGCCAAGGCCCGCCTGGACCCGTCCAGGCGGGCCTTGCCGCGTCTGGGGAGCCGGCGTGACCAAGCAGTCAGCGGGCCTGAGCGCGGGTGTCGTGAGGACGCCCGGGGAGGTCCGCCCGGGTGGGCGACGCGGGCCTGAGCAGGCAACTTCCCTGCTACTCGCAGGGTCCCGAGCGTGCTCCTCACGGCCCGCAATCTTATTTCTGCAAGGCGATGACCACTAAGAACTTGAAAGCAAGGGATGTAGAAATATGCTGAACCGCCGCGTTCTCACCGTCCTGGCCATGACCGCCGCCGCTGCCGGCGCCTTCTCCTTCGCCTCCACCGCCTCGGCCGCCCCCGCACTGGGCACCGTCCGCGGCGCCGGCGAGGAAGGCGCGCTCCAGGACCGCTACATCGTGGTCCTGAAGGACGGCTCGACGACGACCTCCGACGCCCTCGCGGGCAAGGTCGGCGGCTCGGTGAGCACGCGGTTCGACAGCACGGTCAAGGGCTTCTCCGGCAAGATGAGCGCCACCTCCGCGCGCCGCCTCGCCGCCGACCCGGCCGTCAAGTACGTCGAGCAGGACAAGATCGTCAAGATCGAGGCGACGCAGACCTCCGCGACCTGGGGCCTGGACCGCATCGACCAGGCGGCGCTGCCGCTCAACGGCTCGTACACCTACGGCCCGGCCGGCAACGTCACCGCGTACATCATCGACACCGGCGTGCGGGCGACCCACAGCGAGTTCGGCGGCCGCGCCCGCTCCGGCTACGACTTCGTCGACAAGGACTCGGACTCGACCGACTGCCAGGGCCACGGCACGCACGTCGCGGGCACCGTCGGCGGCGCGACCTACGGCGTCGCCAAGGACGTCAAGATCGTCGGCGTCCGGGTGCTGGACTGCCAGGGCAGCGGCTCCTACTCGCAGATCATCGCCGGCGTCGACTGGGTGACCAAGAACGCCGTCAAGCCCGCCGTCGCGAACATGAGCCTGGGCGGCTCGGCCGGCTCCACCCTCGACGACGCGGTCAAGAAGTCGATCGCGTCCGGCGTGACCTACGCGGTCGCCGGCGGCAACGACTCCGCCAACGCCTGCACCAAGTCCCCGGCCCGCCTGCCCGAGGCGATCACCGTCGGCGCGACCGACAGCAAGGACGCCCGCGCCAGCTTCTCCAACTTCGGCAACTGCCTCGACCTGTTCGCCCCGGGCGTGAGCATCCTGTCCAGCGCCAACAGCGGCAACACCGGCACCACCAAGATGAGCGGCACCTCGATGGCCAGCCCGCACGTCGCCGGCGCGGCCGCGCTCTACCTGGCCGGTCACCCGACCGCCACCCCGGCGCAGGTCCGCGACGCGATCGTCAACGCCGCCGTCAGCAACGTCGTCACCGGCGCCGGCAACGGCTCGCCGAACAAGCTGCTCAACGTCACCGGCCTGATCGCCGCCCCGACCACCCCGACCACGCCGACCAACCCCACGACCCCGACCAACCCGACCACGCCGACGACCCCGACCACCCCGACCACCCCGGCCAACTGCGCCGCGGTCACCAACGGCGCCGACTACTTCATCGCCGACCGCGCCGTCGTCAACAGCAAGATCACCGTCGCGAACTGCACCGGCACGGGCTCGAAGACCGCCACCGTCAAGGTCGCCGTCAAGCACACCGACCGTGGCGACCTGCGCCTCGACCTGATCGCGCCGGACGGCACCGCGTACAAGCTGAAGTCCTCCATCTCCGGTGACGACGTGGCCAACCTGAACGCGACCTACACCGTCGACCTGTCCTCCGAGACCCGCAACGGCGTCTGGACCCTGCAGGTGCGCGACGTGTTCGCCGGCGACACCGGCACGCTGGACAGCTGGACCCTGACCGTCTGAACCCACCTCCCCCGGTGACCGATGACCCCCGCGTTCTCCGCGGGGGTCATCGGCGTTCTCCGCCGAAAAACCGCTGTTGTTGCAGAAACCGCGAATCCGTCTCAAGTAGGGCGTACCCGTCGGTACGGTGTTTGGCATCCGAGATCAAGGGGGACCGCCAATGAGCACCGCGCGAGAGTCCATCGAGGTGGCCGTCCCGGCCGGCGTCGCGTATGAGCAGCTCACCCACTTCGAGAACTACCCCCAGTTCATGTCCGGGGTGATGAGCATGGCGCCGATCGACGCCTCGACGGCCCACATGGTGCTGGACATCGGCGGCAACCGCGCGGAGTTCGACGCCCGGATCACCGAGTCCAGGCCCGGCGAGTTCCTCTGCTGGGAGGCCATGGACGGTCCGCAGGTCAGCGAGGCGCTCCGGCTGGAGCCGATGGCGGACGGGATGACCAGGGTCATCGCCGAGCTGCAGATCGACGCCCGCGAGCTGATGCCGACCGAGCAGCACGCCGTCGAGGTCCTCAACCGGCGGCTCAAGGCCGACCTCAAGGGCTTCAAGCGCTTCTGCGAGGAGGCCGCCACCCGGACGGCCGCCGGCGCGAGCACCAAGACCGCGACGAACCGGCCGATCACCGCGACCCCGGCGACCATCGCACGCGGCATCGCGTCGGCGTCCGGGATGACGCACGCCAGCAACGAGCGGCCGCCGCAGGGCCCGCCGCCCGCCGGGAACCTCGGACCCATGCAGCACATGCACGCCCGCGGCAAGCAGGCGCGGCTCTGACCGCCTGCGGACTACGGGGCGCCGGCCACCTGCCGGCGCCCTTCTGGATCCTCGGACATTCGCACCAAATGCCACATATGATGAAATCTCACGGGTGAGAGGAGCGAGGCCCATGACCGCGATCCTGGTCGCCGACGACGACATGGACATCAGGGACCTCGTGGCCTTCAAGCTCGAGCAGGCCGGCTACGACGTCGTCGCCGTCGACAACGGCCTCGCCGCGCTGACCGAGGCGACCCAGAACCCTCCGGATCTCGTCGTGCTCGACGTCATGATGCCCGGCATGTCCGGCATCGACGTCTGCCGCCAGCTCCGGCAGGACGCCGGCACCAAGGCACTGCCGATCATCCTGCTGACCGCGCGCGCCCAGGAGGGCGACGTCGAGGTCGGCTTCGGCGCCGGTGCCGACGACTACATCGTCAAGCCCTTCAGCCCCCGGGAGCTGGTGAGCCGCGTCGAGGCCGTGCTGGCGCGGATGCGCACGTGACGCTCGCCGGCGCCGCCCTCGTGGCGCTGGCGGTCCTGCTCGTCGCGGCCCTGGTCTTCGGCGGTCTCATCGTCGGCGGCAGGACCGTGCGCCGCGCCCGCGAGGCCCGCCGGGCGAAGCTCGCCGCGCCCGCCCGCAAGCTGCTGCTCGCCATCGCCGCCGGGGACGACGACCCCGACCAGATCGAGGCGCTCGTCCGGTTGTCCGACGAGGTCTGGCAGGCGGTGGAGCCCAACGCGATCGCCTTGCTGGGCAAGGTCCGCGGCGAGGCGCACACCGCGCTCGTCGACGTGTTCGAGCGCCGTGGCGCCGCCTGGCGGGCCCGCGCCCAGCTGCGCCGCCGCGACGCGGTGGCCCGCGCGCAGGCCGCCGAGGTGCTGGGCAACCTGGGCCGCAAGGACGCGCTGCTGCCCCTGTGCGACCTGCTCGGCGACCCCGACCCGGACGTCCGCGTCGTCGCCGCCCGCTCGCTCGGCCGGATCGGCGACTCCGGCGCGACCCAGCCGCTGCTGGCCACCCTCGCCAGCCGGCGCATGGTCCCGCAGCAGGTCGTGGCGACCGCGCTGACCCGGCTCGGCACCGCCGCGCAGGGCGCCCTGCTGTCCAGCCTCGACGATCCGCGGGCACCGATCCGGGCCACCGCCGCGGAGGTGCTGGGTCTCATCGGTGCCGCGGGTGCCACGGTACGGGTGGAGAGCGCCCTGCGGGCGGACCCGTCCATCGACGTGCGGGTCAGCGCGGCCAGGACACTCGGCCGGCTCGGCACCCGCACCGCGCTCGCGCCGCTGCTCGACTCGCTCGAGCCGGACCGTCCCGTGGCCCTGCGGGCGGAGGCGGCGAAGGCCCTCGGCGAGCTCGGCGCCGTCACCGCCGCGCCCGCGCTGACCGCGCTGCTGTCCGACCTCGAATACGTCGTGGCGCACAACGCGGCCCGCTCGCTGCTGCGGCTCGGCAACGCCGGCCGGGCGGCCCTCACCGCGGCTGAGCACCGCGCCGAGACCGAGCCCGGCGACCAGCGGGTCCTGCTCGGCGCCGCGCACGCCCGTGAGGCCCTGGCCGCCGCCGAGCTCGACGACCACCGCAGGCAACTCGTGCCATGATCGCCGACTGGGTCCGGCAGATTCTGACCGTCACGGACATCTTCATCCTGACGTACTTCCTGCTGATCAACTCCAGCTACCTGGTGCTGATCGTGCTGGCCTCGGCCGAGTTCGTGCACCACATGCGCCGGGTGCCGTTCGCCGGGCACGAGGAGACCTACCGCAGCCCGCTCACTCAGCCGGTGTCCGTCCTGGTCCCCGCGCACAACGAGTCGGCCGGGATCGTGCAGTCGGTCATGGCGATGCTGGCCCTGCGGTATCCGGTCTTCGAGGTCATCGTCATCGACGACGGGTCGACCGACGACACGTTCGAGCGGCTCCAGGAGGAGTTCGGCCTGGTCGAGGTGCCCCGCGTGGTGCCCGACGCGACGCCGACCCGCGGCAAGATCCAGTCGGTGCACGTGCCGCGGGACCGCCCCGACCCGCTCGTCGTGGTCCGTAAGCACAACGGCGGCAAGACCGACGCCGTCAACACGGGGATCAACGTCGCCCAGTACCCGCTGGTCTGCATGGTCGACGCGGACTCGGTGCTCGACCCGCAGGCGCTGCTGTCGGTGGCGAAACCCTTCACCGACGACCCCGTCCGCACCGTCGCGTCCGGCGGGGTCATCCGCGTCGCGAACGGCTGCACGGTCGTCGCCGGTCGTATCGTCGACGTGCGGATGCCCAGGAGCTGGCTGCCCCGGGTGCAGGTGGTGGAGTACCTGCGGGCGTTCCTGCTCGGCCGGACGGGCTGGTCGCGCATCGGCGGGCTGCTCATCATCTCCGGCGCGTTCGGCATCTTCCGCCGGGACCTGCTCATCGAGGTCGGCGGCCTGGACCACGACTGCATCGGTGAGGACGCGGAGCTGGTCGTCCGGCTGCACAAGCACCTGCGCCGGCAGCGGCGCGACTACCGGATCGTGTTCGTCGCCGAGCCGGTGTCGTGGAGCGAGGCGCCCAGCTCGCTGAAGGTGCTCGGCAAGCAGCGCCGGCGTTGGCACCGCGGCATCACCGAGATCCTCAGCAAGCACCGTGGCATGATCCTGAACCCGAAGTACGGCCGGATCGGGATGGTCGCGATGCCGTACTACGTGCTGTTCGAGCTGCTGGCGCCGATCATCGAGCTGGCCGGGGTGGTCCTCGTCCCGCTGGGGCTGTACGTGGGCGCGATCAACGCCAGGTTCGCGCTCGTGTTCGTGGCCGTCGCGTACGGCTACGCGTTGCTGCTCAACCTGATCGCGCTGACGGTCGAGGAGTACTCGTTCCACCGGTACCACCGCTGGACCGACCTCATCGCGTCGGTCCTCGCCTCCGTCCTGGAGAACTTCGGCTACCGGCAGCTGACCGCGATGTGGCGCACGATGGGCATGTGGGCCGCGATCAAGGGCGGCAAGCACGAGTGGGGGCAGATGACCCGCACCGGGTTCCAGACGGTGCTGACCCCTCCGTCCCCGGAGCCGGCCAGAGCCGCTTCACCGGAGCCGGCCGAACCCGCGTCGCCGAAGCCGGCCGAGCCGGCGGAGAAGGTCACAGCCAAAGAGGACGTTCGCGTGGAATCCTGATCGTGAACGTGGTGCCGGCGCCGGGGACGCTCGCCACGCCGATCTCCCCGCCGTGCCCCTCGACGATCGTCTTCGTGATCGCCAGGCCGAGGCCGGCGCCCTGGACCGCCTCACGGACGGCGAACGTGCCGCGGTAGAAGCGGGTGAAGAGCTGACCCTGCTCCGCCGGGTCGATGCCGACGCCGGTGTCGCGGACCTTGATCACCACGTGGTCGTCGTCGACGCCCGCGGTCATCTCGATGAGCCCGCCGTCGGGGGTGAAGTTGATCCCGTTGACCAGCAGGTTGACCAGGGCCCGTTCGAGCTGCTCGGGGTCGGCCTCCACGGTGCCGAGGTGCGGCGCGATGCGCAGCTCCAGGCGGTGGTCGCGGCGCCTGGCGCGCGGCTCGACGGCGGCGTGCGCGGCGACGAGCACGTCGGTGAGGTCCGTGACGCCGAGGTTCAGGTCGAACACCCCGGCCTCGATCCTGGAGATGGTGAGCAGGTCCTCGATGAGCGCCCGCAGCCGGTCGGAGTTGCGCCCGATGACGTTGAGCATCCGGGCCTGCGCCGGGTTGAGCTCGCCGGCGTCGCCGGACGTGAGGACCTCGAGATGGCCGATGACGTTGGTCAGCGGCGTGCGGAACTCGTGCGACACGGTCGCCACGAAGTCGCTCTTGACCACGTCGAGCTCGCGCAGCCGGGAGACCGCCTCGCGCTCGTGCTCGTAGGCGGCGCGCAGCGCCTCCTCGGCCCGCTTGCGGTTGGTGATGTCGTGCACGAACGCGTTGAAGCTCCAGCCCTGCATCGCGTCCTGCACCGCCCAGACGGCGAGCTCGACCGGGAACTCGTAGCCGTTGGCGTGCCACGCGTCGATCTCGATCCGGTTGTCGAGCACGTGCCGCTCGCCCGTGGTGATGAAGCGCCCGACGCCGAGGTGGTGGGCCTCGCGGTGCCGCGGCGGCACGATCGTGTCCGCCAGCCGGCGGCCGATCGCCTCCTCCTTCGACAGGCCGAACACCTTCTCGGCGGCGGCGTTCCAGCCGGTGATCATGCCGCCCTCGTCCATCGCGATGAACGCCTCGATGCAGCTGTCGAGGATGCGCTCCATCCGCTCCGAGCCGAAGCGCAGCGCCTGGGTCGCGGCCATCCGGTCGGCGACCCGGCCGAGCTGCATGCCCACGTCGGACATGATCTCCAGCAGCCGCGGGTCGGGCTCTCCCGGCTCGTGCGTGAAGAACTCCAGCACCGCGGAGACCACGCCGCGGCCGGTGATCGGCAGTGCGATGGCGGCGCCGACGCCCGTGGTCGCGCCGGGGACGCGGGACCGGATGAAGGTCGCGTCCGTGGAGACGTCCGCGCTCCAGACGGGCCTGCCGGTGCGGGCGGCCATGCCGACGATGCCGCCGCCGTACGTGAAGCGGAACCCCTGACTGGCGGCCCGCAGACCGTCGAACGAGCCGGGGACGTCCTCGAACCAGATGTCGGTCGACACGAAGATGCGCCGGTCGCGCTCGTCCGGCAGGCAGAGGTGGCCGGCGTTCCAGCCGGTGGCCGAGCAGACCGCCCTGATCACGGGCAGCCCGGCGTCGGTGATGTTGTCGACCTCGTTCGCGATCCTGGTCGCCTCCTGCAACAGGGAGACCAGGACGAGTTCGCGATCCTTCGACACATCTTCGATCCTAAAGTCGGACCCGCCGCGATCAGCCCGTTTCGGGCGGATAGCGGCGGGTCCTGGGTTGATCTTCGCCGGGTGGGAACCGTTCAGGCCGTGGCCGGTGAACGGTGCAACGCCGCGGCGATCTCGCGGACGTACCGGTAGTAGCCGACCTCGCTGGCGCGCACGCCGTCGCTGACCGCGACCAGCCGCACGCCGCCCTCGGCGCAGGCCTGGGCGAAGCGCAGGCCGGGCAGCCGGTGCCGCTCGCTGACCTCGACGGCGGTGCCGTTGGCGCGGCACGCCTCGACCAGCTCGGCGATCGCCGAGTCCGGCACCGCGGCCTCGTCGATCCCGGCCCGCGCCAGGAAGTCCAGCGGCCGGGCCAGGCGGGTCGGCGCGTAGCGGGAGACCCGCTCCACGGCCAGCCCGGTCACGGTGACGACCTGGTCGATCACGTCGAGGGCGCGCATCGTGCCGTTGTCGATGAGCCCGCGCACGGCGTCGGGGCTGAGCAGCCCGGCCGGCAGCGGCAGGCGGTTGAGCCCGACGGAGATGACCTCGAGACCGTTGAGGTCCGACGGGAACGCCAGCCAGCCGTCGATGCCGATCGCCTCGACCTCGACGCCGCGGCGCAGGACGATGTCGGTGCGCTGCTGGGCGCGCTGGATCGACGAGAGGTACGGCGGCAGCCAGCTCGTGTCGGGTCCCACCCGGTCGGCGAAGGTCACCTCGGTCAGTCCCGCCTGCTCGGCGCTGGCTACGAGGACGCTGACGCTGTCCCGGCCGGACGAGAAGGCGGTGTGGACGTGGCCGTCGGCGGCAAGGTCGATCATGTGGGCTCTCTTCCCTGGGGCTGGCTGCTCTTTCCAGGTGTAAGACTGCCGGGCCCGGGTCCCCTGCCCCGGTCCCGGCCAGTTGCGCTTGGGTTATTCGCCCGCACGGTCCAGCACGGGGCGCCGGTAGCGGTAGCCGAAGCCGCGCACCGACTCGATCGGCGACGCGTCGGGGTCGGTCCAGCCGAGCTTGCGCCGCAGCCGGAGCACCGCGAACTTGACCCGCTCCGGGCCGATGCCGGTCGGGTCGTCCCACGCCTGCGCGAGCAGCTGGTTGGGTGACAGCACCGCGCCGGCGTGCCGGACGAGCACGTTGAGGAGCCGGAACTCGGTCGGCGTCAGGCGTACCTCGTCGCCGGCGACGAACGTGCGCCGGGCCGCCGGGTCGATGCGCAGGACGCCGTCGTCGTACACCTCGTCCGCCCAGGACGCGGGTCCGGCACTGCGCCGCAGCAGCGCCTCGACCCTCGCCACGAGCTCGGCGTTGGTGAACGGCTTGGTCAGGTAGTCGTCGGCACCGCCACGCAGTCCCCGCACCTTGTCCGACTCCTGCCCGTGCGCTGTCAGCAGCAGCACCGGGACGTCACTGACGTCCCGCAACCGCTCCAGGACCTGCCATCCGTCCATGCCGGGCAGGCCGATGTCGAGGATGACGAGCTCCGGGCGCTCCGTGTAGGCGTCCCTGAGCCCGGTCCTGCCGTCCTTGGCGTGTGCGACCTGGTGTCCGGCCCGCGTCAGCAGCAGGCGCAGAGCCATGGCGATATCCGGATCGTCCTCGACGACGAGAAGTCGGCTCACGATCATCCCCCGTTTCGTGCTGGTCGCGAAGGCAACGACAGCGTGACCGTCGTGCCGACCCCTTCGGTGCTGGCGACGCTGATGCCGCCGCCGTGCAGTTCGACGATGGCCCGGCTCACCACGAGCCCGAGCCCGGTGCCGGGCATGATCTGCCGCCCGACCGCCGCGGCCACGTTGGAGCCGCGGAAGAATGCGCTGAAGAGCCGGGGCAGGTCGGCGGCGGGTATGCCCACACCCGAGTCGGCCACGGCGATCGTCCAGCCGTCATCACCGGGACCGGCCCGGACGGTGACCCGCCCCCCGCTCGGCGTGAACTTGACCGCGTTGCTCACCAGGTTGTCCACGACCTGGTGGATCCGGGTGTCGTCGCAGATCACCTCGGGCCCTTCGGCGCACTCCAGGACGAGGTCGAGCCCGGCCGCGAGCGCCACCGGGGTCCGCTCGGCGACGGCGGCCGCGAGCAGCTCGGACAGCCTGGTCGGCACCGGTTTCAGCTGCAGGGTGCGCGCCTCCAGCCGGGACAGCAGCAGGAGGTCCTCGATCAGCCGCAGCAGCCGGTTGGCGTTGCGGTCGATGACGTCGAGGTACGTGCGCTGATCCTCGGACAGGTCGCCGGTGGTGGCGTCGCCGAGCAGATGGGCGAACGCGACGACCGACGACAGCGGCCCGCGCAGCTCGTGCGAGACGCTGGCGACGAACTCGTTGTTGAGCGCGGTCGCCTCGACCAGCGCCCGGTTGCGCTCCTCCAGCCCGCGGCTGCGTTCCTCCAGCCCGCGGCTGCGCTCTTCCAGGCCGCGGGTCTGCTCCTCCAGCCCGCGGCGGACCGCGACCCGGGCGGTGACGTCGCGGAGGTGCACGAGCGTGCCGGAGTCGGACTCGCCGGGACCGGCCACCGGGACCAGGTCGAGCTCCAGGACGCGCCCGTCGTCGAACGGGATCTCCTCGCCGACGATCGCGCGCCGCAGGCGCAGCGCCTCGCGCAGCCGCCCGACCCGGGCCGAGTCCGGGCCGAGCCGCTCGACCGCGCGGTCGATGACCCCGGCCCAGTCGAGCGGATCGTCGCCGGTCAGCTGGTCGCGCACGATGCCGGGCACGGCCATGCCGGTGTCCAGGAGCCGGTGCGCGGCGAGGTTGGCCAGGCCGACCCGGCCCTGCTCGTCGAGCAGCAGGAGCCCGTCGTCCATCGTCTCCACGAGCCGGGCGAGGCGCTGCTGCTCGACGGCGACGGCCCGCTCGGTCTCGCGCTGGCGGGTGACGTCGATCCCGAAGAAGACCACCACGCCGACGTCGGCGTCGTCGACGTACGTGCGGGCGACGACCTCGACGGTGCGCCAGCGGCCGGCGGCGGTGCACATCCGCAGGTCGACCGTGCCCGCCGGGTGCCGGCCGGTGCAGCAGGTGAGGAACATGGCGACGGCGGCCGGCCGGTCGTCGGGGTGGATCAGGTCGATGACGCGGTAGTCCGGGGGTCTGTGCCGGTCGTACCCGAGGACGGTGCCGAACGAGTCGGACAGCGCGCTCCACCCCCGGGCGGGGTCGACGGTCAGGATCATGGCCCGCGCGCCGGCGGTGATCGCCCAGGCGAGCGGCGAGCCGAGCATCGGCGGCGGCGGCACGGCCCGGCACGGCTGGGCGAGGGCCCGGTCGGCGGCGGCGGCGATCTCCGCGGCGGCGCCGAGCAGCTCCGTGCGGGCGGGGGCGGCGCTGAACTCCACACGCAGCTCCTGTCCCCACTGGGCCGGTCCGACCGGCAGCCGCTCGAGCAGGTCGAGCTCGCCGACGACGGGCGTCAGGGCGGAGACGATCTCGGCGCCGCGCACCCCCGAGAAACCCCGCAACTGCGCGACGAGGCGCTGCGCGTCCACCACGGTGGTCGCGTTCGCGGCACGGACCACCAGGTCGACCACGGCGCCCTCGATCAGGCCCGTGTCGACCAGACGGTCGGTCTCTCCACGCAAAGCTCTCCTCGGCCGGCAGCCCTCACGACATTCGTCGCTTACTGTCGGTACACACATATACTACGCAATGTAATGACATGTCCTGTAACGTTTCCGGAGGACCGAGGGGGTGCGCATCACTGACGACACCGCCACCGAAACCACCCGATCGCCCGGCGCGACGAGCGGCGACGGCATGTCGGAGCTGCGGACCGAGTTCATCCGGGTGGCCGCGCACGAACTGCGCACCCCATTGACGTCGATCATCACGTTCGCGAACATGCTCGACGCCGGGGACGTCATCGAGCTCGACCCCAGCGACCGGCACTCGGCGCTCACCGCCATCCGGCGCAACGCGGAGCGCATGCAGCTCACCGTCGCCGACCTCATGCTCCTGGCCGAGCTGGAGGCCGCCGAGGCGCCGCTCGACGCGGTCCGGGTCGACCTGCGGCCACTGCTCAACGAGGTCGCCTGCGGGCTCGCCGTCGCCCTGGACGTGCCGGACGCCGCGCACCTCTTCGGCGACGAGCCGCTGCTGCGCCAGCTGCTGCGCACCGCCGTCGACGTCGCCGGGGTGGTCAACGACGCCGACCGGCCGATCACCGTCACCGTCACCCGCGACGCGGGCGTGTGGACGGTGCGGGTCGCCGCCACCGTCGCCGGCCCGCTCAGCGCGGAACGCCTGCTGTCCATGCGGATCCCGCACCCGGACCACCCGGGCGAGCACCGTACCGGCGCGCTCGCCCTCATGCTCGGCAGGGAGATCGCCGCCAGGCACCGCGGCGGCATGGTCACGTCCGTCGAGCAGCGCGGCGTCACCGTCACGATCACGCTTCCCCAATCCTGACGCAGGCTGTCAGGTAGGTGGGGCAGGCTTACCGGCATGGGAACCAGGGCCGTCGCGCCGTTCAGCATCGAAGGCTGGGAAGAGGACGTCTACGACGAGCGCCCCGGCGCCCGCCTGACACGCACCAGGATCACCAAGCGGTTCAGCGGCGACTTCGCCGGCACCAGCGAGGCCGAGACCCTCATGTGCGGCGCCGCCGTGGAGGGCTCGGCCGCGTACGTCGGCTTCGAACGCTTCCTCGGCAGCCTCCACGGCCGGACGGGCACGTTCGTGCTGCACCACACCGCGTCCGGCTCCGGCGGGCAGCGCGGCGGCTCCTGGACGATCGTCCCGGACACCGGCACCGGCGAGCTCACCGGCATCAGCGGCGGCGGCGAGATCGAGATCGCGCAGGACGGGGCGCACACCCTGGTCCTGGACTACGAACTGGCCTGACCGGCAACTTTCGCCGCCTATGGTCGGCACCATGAGCACCAAGACCTTCCCGATCCCGGCCGACGAGCAGGAACGGCTGGCGGCACTCGCGGAGTACGGCATCCTCGACGCTCCCCCGCTGCCGGACCTGCCGTCGGTCGTCGAGCTCGCCGCGTACGTCTGCGGCGTGCCGAACGCGGTCGTCAACATCATCTCCTCGACCCACCAGCACCAGATGGCCGCCTACGGCTTCCAGGCCGGCGTCTGCGACCGCGAGGACTCGATGTGCGCGCTCAGCATCGTCGAGCCGGACACCGTCGTCGTCGCCGACGCGACCCTCGACCCGCGCTTCGCCCACAACCCGTTCGTCACCGGCGAGATCGACGACGTGCGCTTCTACGCCTCCGCGCAGCTGCGCGACCGCAACGGGCACGTCCTGGGCAGCCTCTGCGTCTTCGACCAGCAGCCGCACGAGCTCACCCCGCAGCAGCGCGAGGGCCTGGACAAGCTGGCCCGCATGGTCATGGACGTGATGGACCTGCACCGGCACGGCCAGCTCCTCGAACAGGCCCTCGACAAGGTCCAGCGCACGACCCGCGAGCTGCAGCGCTCCAACGCCTCCCTGCAGCACTTCGCCGGCCAGGTCAGCCACGACCTGAAGAACCCGCTCACCGGCGTCCTCGGCTTCGTCGCCATGCTCGCCGACACCGACGCGGTCATGGCCGACCCCACCGCGAAACGCTGCATCGACCGGGCCCTGTCCTCCGCGACGCGCATGTGGCGCATGATCGAGGACGTCCTGTCGCACGCGTCGCTCGGCGGACGCCCGTCCTTCGCCCCGGTCGACCTCGGCGCCGTCGTCCACCAGGTCGTCGACGACGTCAGCTACGCGATCTCGACCGTCGGGGCGACAGTGGACGTCGGTCCGCTGCCCATGGTGTACGGCGACGCCACCCAGCTCCGCGTCCTCGTGCAGAACCTGGTCAGCAACTCGCTGAAGTTCCGCGACCGCGGGCGCGACTGCCACGTCGCCATCACCGGCACAGAGTCCCCCGACGGCTGGACGATCGCCATCGCCGACAACGGCATCGGCATCGCCGCCGAGGACCGCCCGCGCGTGCTGGAGATGTTCACCAGGCTGCGCACCGACATCGAGGGCTCGGGCATCGGCCTCGCCACCTGCCAGTGCATCGTGGAGGCGCACGACGCCAGCCTCGTGATCGACGAGACGCCCGGGGGCGGCACCACCGTGCGCATCACGCTGCCCCGCCCCGGCCTGCCCTCCCTGCCGGCGCTCCCCCGCTGACGCCGGCTTCCGGCGGGTTGATTTCCGGCCGAAGAGCTGACGGTGTCCACCGGTGTCCGATTGTCCTGCGGTGCAGCACGGTTGCCGACGAGCGCAGGTCAATTGCAGCGTCTGGCCTCCCGACCATGCCGCCTGCGACGCTTGAACGGCACCGATCCACGCCGTAAACGTGCAGGCCACGGCACACTTTCCTTGAGGAGCCCAGATGACGATCCGACTGGTCGCCGTCGATGAACACGTCCTTCTCCGACTCGGCCTCAACCGTGTCGTGGCGACCGTCCCGGACATCACCCTGGTCGGCGAGGCCGGCAGCGCCGCGGAAGCGGAACGCGTCGTCGCCGAGACCCGCGCCAACGTCGTGACCATCGACGCCTCCCTCGCCGACAGCGACGGCATCAGCCTCGCCCGCCGCCTCCGCGCCGCCAGCCCCGACCTCGGCGTCGTGCTGCTCAGCGCGGTCAGCGACGACAACCTCCTCTACCGCGCCCTCGACGCCGGCCTCTCCGCGTACGTCACCAAGGCCGCCCCCATCCCGTCGGTCCTCGCCGCCATCCGGCACGCGGCCGTCGCCCCGCACTCCTTCACCGCGCCCGGCCTGTCCTCCGCCCTCTCCCGCCGCCGCGGCCAGACCGGCCTGCTCAGCCAGCGTGAGCAGGAGGTCCTCTCCCTCATGCGGGACGGCCTCAGCCTGCCGACGATCGCCCAGCGGCTCGCCGTCTCCGAGGCCACCGTCAAGACCTACGTGTCCCGCCTGTACAGCAAGCTCCGCGTCAACAACCGCTCCCAGGCCCTCATGGCCGCCGTCAACCAGGGCCTCCTCGTCTCGGCGGACGCCGCCTGACCCTGCGGCTGCCGAACAGCTTCCCGAACAGCTTTTCAGCGCGGACCGGCCACCACGGCCGGTCCGCGTTTTCGTCGTCCCCGCACCGGTGCAAGGGTGTGGGGCATGTTCGCATTGGTTGTACGGTTCGACCTGAAGGACACCGGCAGCGCCGAGGCGTTCGACGAGCTCGTCGCCCTCACCATCGAGGGGATCAGGGCCGAGGAGCCCGGCACGCTCGTCTACGCCACCCACACCGTCGCCGGCGAGCCGCTGGCCCGGGTCTTCTACGAGCTGTACCGCGACCGCGAGGCGTTCGAGGAACACGAACGCCGGCCCCACGTCAGGCACTTCCTCGCCCGGCGCGACGAGTACGTCGCCGCGACCCGCGTCGAGTTCCTGGATCCCGCCACCAGCAAGGGAATCGCCTGACCGCACCCACCGACGGTCCCGCCTCCCTGACGCCCCGCCGTCGACGATGGCGCCGGACGCCGGCACTGGCGTGGAACGCCCCGTCGGGGAGTCGCGTCAGGAATGACGACCTCGCGCCACGGCCCGGTGCCCCGCTGAGCCCCATCCCCTCATATACCCACGCGTCGTCCGGCCCGCTGTGCGTCGGCACGACCTGCCGCCGAAATCCCAGACCGCCACCGCGTGACGATCCCAGCCAACGCAAAAGCGGCGGTCATGTCCCGGGGTGAGCCGGGCATGACCGCCACTGTGCGACTGAAGGCCTTACAGGGCCAGGTCGTACTGGTACAGGTTGCACCTCCAGCGCTGAGCTGACTACCTGGGCAAGTGGCCGTGCCAGGGCCTGCGACCTGCGGGTTCGGCCCCATCGTTTCTCATCAGTTCCCGGCACTGCGGGCCGCGTTCTGTATGCGGTGCCTACCTGCCGATCTTGGTGGCCCATCCCGTCGACACACGGTTTAGGAACGGAGAAGCGGCCGAGCTGTACCAGGCCGCTGGCCTGCGCGAACGTCAGCATGGTCGCCTGTGCGTTCAAGGCCATGACACGCATAGGCCGATTGCTCCACGGCTGCGCATAGGACAGCACGGCGCGCGCATCCTACTAACGTCGCAAACAGAGGTGCGGTGGCGCGCCGCCGTGTGGCATGCTTACTCACTGCCTTCGATAAGGAAGTCCGGATGCCCAGCCAGAAGCCTGTCGTACCTCGTTTCCACCTTGACGCATACCATTGCCCCTTCCCGGAGTGCGGCGTTTACGCGAAGCAACTGATCGTGAAAATCTCCTTCGATACACAGATCTACGATGCGAGTCGCTGGGGTGCGAAAAGGTGTTTTGCGTGCGACAAGATTACGCTCTGGAAGCAGGAAAACTCACCTCAAGGCCTAATGGTCCTTGTCTTTCCAACTGTTGCAGTATCGACAGCTCCGCACCCTGACGCACCTGGCGAAGTTGCGGATGTCTTTATCGAGGCGGCCGAGGTCTACTCCAAATCTCCCCGTGCGGCGGCGGCCTTGTTGCGCCTTGGACTGCAAATGCTCGTTGACGGCCTCGTGCCTGGCAGTGGAACCATTGACAGTAAGATTGGAACTCTTGTCGGGCAAGGTCTCGATGTTCAGGTAAGCAGTGCAATGGATATCCTGCGAGTAATCGGAAACAACGCCGTCCATCCTGGACAGATCGATGTAACCGATGATCCCGCGTTGGTTCCAGCGTTATTCGAACTCCTGAACCTGATTGTGGAGCAGATGATCGCCAGGCCGAAGCATGTCGCGAAACTGCTGCAGAGCCTGCCGGCCGCCAACCAGGCGGCGATTCAGGCCCGCAACGCCCGGGCAATCGCAGCGCAGACAACCAGTACATCGACACCGTAGGGCGTATCACCCTTCGCCGCATCTACGACAACGACGGCCTGGACGCCGAACCCGCCCGGACCACCGCCAAACCGATCGCCCGGTTCAAGGCCCGCACACCAGAACCCGCCCGACGCACCCCAGCAGCAAGAACAGATGTGGGAGCCTGAACCCATGCAAGCCCCCACCCCGCCTGCGGAATCAATCGCAGCCGCCGACTCGCCGGACTGGTCGACCCGCGCTGCCGCAGGACACCAACTCGCCGCGTGGGCCGACCGCAACGACATTGCAGATATCCTCCGCCGGCTCATCCTCGATCGCGGCGATACCGCCGTGGTCGAAACAACCTGCCTGGCCCTGCTGCGCCGCAACGACGTTCACGGCACCCGACTCGTCGCCGAAGCGGTCACCAAAGCTCACAACCTTCTCCGCGACCGCCTCGACCACATCGACCATCTCCACGACGCCGTCATCAACTACCTCGCCGCCGACGGCGCCGTCGACGAACTCCTCGCCCGATGCGACGCGCTGACCCGCGATTCCGCCGCCGCCACAGCGACCGGGGCGGCACACCTGGCCAGCTGGGCTCGGCCCTGGTCCCCGACGGCCGACCAATCCACTACCCTGCCCGACAACAAAGTCCTCTAGTACGGCAGCCGCCGTTCGGGATCATGGCTGAAGCTCGGCGCTGAGTCGTCGTGCGTAGTGGGAGCGGCGGGCTCGGGCTTGGTGGCGGCGT
>NZ_JBVJIJ010000044.1:0-29564 GCF_055586325.1 Dactylosporangium sp. NPDC051087
GCTACGACAAGTTGGCGGTGCGCTACCAGGCCACCGTCACCATCGCCGCAATCAACGAATGGCTCTGACCCGCCTTACCAAACACGCCTTAGCCGGGGAGCTTGACGGTCGGGTCGTCCGGCGGCGCGGTGAGGGGGCGCGCCGCCAGCTCGTCGGCGGACAGGCGGACGGTGGCCTGCTCACCGGTCGGCGGCTGCGCGGTGAGGCGGTGGGTGGCCAGCTCCTCGGCGGTCAGGTCGACGGTGACCTGCTCACCGGTCGGCGACGGCGGGACAGCGGACGGGGCACCGGCCGGGAGCGGTGCGGCCGCCATGCCGGCGGGCGCGAGGGGCACGAGGGGCACCTGGCCGGTGTCGTCCTCGTCGTCGTCGAAGGACGGGACGGTCTGGGGGACGACCCGGTGGGCGGTGGCGAGGACCGCGGCGACGACCAGGCCCGCGGTGCCGGCGATGCCGAGGGCGCCGCCCGCGTACGCGGCGAAGAGCCGGCGGCGGCTCAGGTCGTCGACCGCGACGTCGAGGGCCTGGCTGGTCAGGTAGAGGGCGAGAGCGGCGCCGGCGAGCAGGCCCAGGGCGATGAGGGTGAGGAAGACGGTGGCGTACGTGCTGGGCGGCCCGTACTCGACGCCGCCGTGCCGGCGCTGCACGAGGATGATGAAGACGCTCGCCGCGGCGGCCCAGGCGCCGACGATGAGCAGGGCGGCGACGGCGTCGCTGGGGCGGTGCCAGCCGGCGGAGAGGGTGGCGACACCGGCGAGGGCGGCGAAGGCCGCGGCGACGATCGCGCCGGTCGCGCGGACCTTC
This sequence comes from Dactylosporangium sp. NPDC051087, assembly GCF_055586325.1. NCBI lineage: Bacteria > Bacillati > Actinomycetota > Actinomycetes > Micromonosporales > Micromonosporaceae > Dactylosporangium > Dactylosporangium sp. NPDC051087. The sequence goes on from NZ_JBVJIJ010000044.1 coordinate 804, forward strand.
GCCGGCAGGACCAGGACGAACGCGACGGCGACCGAGGCGGCGATCGTGGTGTGGCCGCTGGGGAGGCTGTTGCCGACGCCGGCGCGTTCCAGGTCGACGCCGAGGTCAGGGCGGTCGATGAGGGCCTTGAAGAGCTGGGTCGTCACGTTGGCGCCGCCGATGAGCAGGATCGCGCCGACGGCGAGGGCGACCCGGCGGCGGATGAGGGCGATGAACCCCACGACCCCCGTCGCGACGGTCAGCGACAGCACCGAGATGCCGTTGAGGACCCGGTCGACGATCGTCTCGACCCGCGCCCGGCCGATGCTGTTGCCGGTGATGGCGACGTAGTCCAGCAGCTGGCCGTGCTCGGTCTGCACGAAGTACTGCCAGATCCGGGTGGCGCCGTAGGCCTCCGCGGCTCCGAGGATCAGCAGCCACACCAGCAGCCCGAACGGCCATCCACGCATGGCGAGCAACATAGCCGATCCGCGGCGGAACCAAACGCGTACCGGCCAGGTGACCGGTATGCGTGGACCCGCACCGAACGGGGTAGACGGTCGTTGCTGTGTCGTTGCCGTGCCTGAGAAGGCCGTGCCAGGAGAAGGAGGCGGGATGATCACCAGGGTGCGTCCGGCGGGTGTGCTCGTCGGTTACACGGTCCAGGCCGTCGACGGCCCGGTCGGCACGATCGACCGCGGCACGTACGACAGTGGCCGTCTCGTCGTGAGGGCCGCGACGGGTCAGCCGGTGACCCTCCCGGTCGATGCCGTCCAGCGCATCGACCACCCGGGCCGGACCGTCTACCTCGGCGTGCCCCGCGCCTCCGTGCGGCCCTGACTCAGGCGCCCAGCAGGAGGGCGGCCGTGGCGAGGGCGGTGCCGGCGACGGCGACCGCGGCGCCGCTGAGCAGGAAGCGCACCGGCGGCACCGGCACGGCGGCGGCCCGGCAGCGCTCCCACCACAGCAGGGTGGCCAGCGACGCCCACGGGGCCGCGAGAGGACCGACGTTGACGCCGATGAGCAGGGCGAGCAGCTGGGTGCGGTGACCGGGGCCGATGCCGCCCTCGCCGGCGATGTACGCCGGAAGGTTGTTGACCAGGTTCGCCAGGCCCATCCCGGTCGCGGCGGCCCGGAAGGCGCCCACCGCGCCGCCGCCGGGGCCGATGAGCGTGGCGGCGAAGCGGTCCAGCCCGTGCGCGCCGAGGGTCTCCACGACGAGGAACATCCCGGTCACGAAGACCAGCAGCCGCCACGGCAGCAGCCCGGGGCGCAGCGCCGCCCGGTCCCGCCACGCGAACGCCCCGACGACGACGAGCGCGGCGGCGCCGGACGCCAGCCACAGCGGCACCTCCAGCAGCACGCCCGCCACGAACACCAGGCACGCGCCGAGGGCGACCCGGAAGAGCAGGAGGTCGCGGGGGCGGTGCGCCGGCGGCGGGGTGAACCGGCGGGCGGTGCCGCGCCAGTACGCCAGCCACAACGCGACGGCGGTGACCCCGATCGCGGCCAGTTGCGGCAGCCACATCCGCCCGGCGAACCCGACGGGCCCCAGGCCGACGTGTCCCGCGGCGAGGAGGTTCGTCAGGTTGGAGACGGGCAGCAGCAGGCTCGCCGTGTTCGCCAGCCACACGGTCGTCACCGCCAGGGGCAGCGGGGGCAGGCCGAGGCGCCGGGCCAGGGCCAGCATCACGGGGGTGAGCAGCACCGCGGTCGTGTCGAGGTTGAGCGTGACGGTCGTGAGCGCCGCGAAGCCCACGCACACCGCGAAGAGGGCCACGGTCCGCCCGCGGGCGATCGTGGCGAGCCGGTCGGCGAGGACGTCGAAGACCTCGGCCTGAGCGGTCAGTTCCGCGAGGACGATGACGGCGCCGAGGAACGCCAGCAGCGGCGCGATCCGCCGGACGGTCGCCTCCGCCTCGCCGACCGGCAGCAGCCCGGCCGCGACGGCGGCGACCCCGGCGGCGAACAACCCGATGCCGACCCAGTCGAGCACATGCAGACGCCTCATCGCGGACGATCTTCGCACCGCGCAAGACGGCCCGCACGGCAGGGCGGCGGGTCAGGCGCGCCGCGCGCCCGAATCCTCGGTGTCCGGTTCGGTGAGCGACGCGTTCGTCCAGCGCAGCGCGGCCAGCAGGTGGTCCGCGAGGTCCGGGACGACGGCGGCCGGCGCGTCCCGCTGGTACGTGCGGACCTCCGTCAGCACGGCGCCGAGCTCACCCCGCCCGTGCACGACGGCCTCGGTGACGTCCTCGGTCAGCGGGAGCTGGTCGGTGAGCTCGCTGGCGGGCCGGCCGAGCAGGTCGCCGAGCGCCGACAGCAGCCCGACGGTGAACGCCGCCGGGCCCTCGGCGCCGCGCCGCTCCGCGACGGTCTGGCACATGCGGGCCCGCACGACCGCGTCGGTGAGCTGCGCCTCGTCGCCGTCGGCGAGGTCCGCGACCATCATCAGCGTCGCCCACTGCCGCACCTGCGGGATGCCGAGCAGCACCACGGCCTGGAAGATCGAGGAGACCGGCTGCGACAGGCCGTGGGAGGCGGCGTTGACGCCGCGCAGGACGCGGACGGCGAGCGCCGGGTCGCGTTCGATGGTGTCGACGGCCCGGTCCAGGTCGACCTCGTCGGCGGCGAGCTCGGCGAGCAGCCGCATGCGGGCCAGCCGCGACGGGCTCAGCGTGTGCGTGGTGATGAGGTGCGGCCGGCTGAGCACGTGCCCCTGGAACAGCTGGAACTGCAGCTTGCGGGCCATCTCCAGCAGTTCCTGCGTCTCGACGCGCTGGGCGACGAGCCGGATCCTCGGGTAGCGGCGGCACTGCCCGGCCACGGCGTTGATCGCCGCCCGGTCACCGGCCAGCATGTTGACCTTCACGTAGTGGGCGTACGGCAGCAGCCGGGCCCTGGACGTGTCGCCGGCGAAGTCGTCGACGGCGATGCGGTGGCCCTGCTCGACGAGCCGCCCGACGCCGTCGAGGACCTCGTCGTCGACGGCGACGTCCGCCATCAGCTCCAGCCCCACCGAGCCGGGCGGGAACGGCAGCGGCAGCTCCCCCACGATGAACTCGCGGGTCAGGTTGATGAAGCAGCGGCGGTCGCCGACGAGCTCGGCGATGCCGAACGCGGTGAACGCCTCCACGATGACCCTGCTGGTCGCGGCGCTGTCCCGGACGGTGGCGTGCATCGCCTCCGGGCCGTCGCGGAACAGCAGCTCGTAGGCGGCGACGTGGCCGTGCTTGTCGTAGAGCGCCTGCCGGCCGATGTGTACGGGTCGCGTGCTGTCCACGGCCACCTATCGGCAGCCCGGGCGTCCGGTTGCGCGTTTTGCGGCGCTCACGGCGTCGCGGGGCGGGCCCTCGGCGGGATGATGTGGCCGGTGTACGCCACGGCGTCGAGATACGCCCGGGCCGTCTCCTCCACGGGAAGCGGCGCGGCGAGCAGCATGGGCAGGTCGGACGCCTCGTACGCGGCGACGAGCGACAGCAGCTCGCCGAGCGGCCCGGCGCCCTCGACGAGCGCCCCGGTGACCTCGTGGCTGAGCGACAGGCGGGTCGCGAGCTCGGCCGCGCCCTGGCCGAGCAGTTCCGCGACGGCGGAGACGAGACCGACGGTGAAGGCGGGCTCCGGCGGCACGCCCATCCGCTCGGCGATGTTCTGGCACATGCGGGCCCGGGTGATCGCGCCGGACAGCTGCGACGCGCCGGGGTCGTCGAGGTCGCTGACCAGCATCAGGGTGGCCCAGTCGCGGAGCCGGTCGACGCCGAGCAGCAGCACCGCCTCGTGGACGGACGACACCTTCACGGGCAGGCCGAGCGCGTCGGCGTTCGCGGCCGCCATGAGCCGCAGGCTGAGCGCCGGGTCGCTGGTGACCAGGCCGACGACCCGGTTGAGCGGGATGCTCGGGCCGACGAGGAGGCTGAGCAGCTCGACCCGGGCCAGCCGGGACGGCGACAGGGCGGCGGTGGACACGACCTGGGGGCGGCCCAGCACGTACCCCTGGAAGAGGTCGAACCCGAGCGCCCTGGTGTGCTCCAGCTGCTCGGGCGTCTCCAGCCGTTCCGCGACGAGGGTGAGGCCGGGGTACTTGCGGCAGCGTTCGACGGTGGCGACGAGGTCGTCCTGCGGCGTCTCCAGCACGTCGATCTTCACGTAGGCGGCGAGTTCGAGCAGCGGCTCGTGGCCGAGGCCGAACACGTAGTCGTCCAGGGCGATGCGGTACCCCTGCCCGACGAGCCTCTCCACGGCGGCGACGACGGCGTCGTCGATCGTGACGGTCTCGAGGATCTCCAGGACGACCTGCTCGTGGTCGAACGGCAGCGGCAGGTCGCCGACGAGGAACTCGCGGGTCAGGTTGACGAAGCACAGCCCGCGCCCGCAGAGGGCCTCGATCCCGATCTCGGTGAAGGCGGTGATGAGCACGCGGCTGGTGGCATACGCGCCGCGTTCGTCGGCCTCCACCGCCCCGGCGTCGCCTCGGAAGAGCAACTCGTAGCCGTGGACGTCGCCGTGCCGGTCGAAGATCGGCTGACGTCCGACGTGCACTGCGCCGGAAGGGGGGAACATACCGCACACATCGACTCCGGCGGCGCGACACTGACCCCTTTGCCGCGGAAATGTTCCCCCGGCCCGGGCGGGTGCCAGGCCGCGCCTCAGGCGGCGCCGGCCATCGCGTGGATCTTCCAGCCGTGGTCGGGGAAGCCCGCCGCGTCGGCCACGTGCGCGCTGGCGGTGTTGGCCGGGTCGTGCAGGTAGACGGCGACGGCGCCACCGTCCACGATGCGCCGGGCGGCCCGCGCCACCAGCCGCCGGGCCAGGCCCTGTCCGCGGGCGCGTTCGTCGGTGCCGACGGAGATCTCCACACCGGAGACGTCGTGCGGCTTCAGCCCGACACCGGCCAGGTAGGCGCCGTCCGGGTCGCGGGCGACGAGCACCTCACCCGGGAAGGGGCGCAGCCAGTCGGGGATGCCGGGGGCGTCGGACGGCTCCCACTCCCCCGCCGCCGGCAGCGCCGCCGGGGTCTGCGACCAGCGGAACACCCCGGTGAAGCACACCTGCTCCGGGCGCCCCAGCAGCCGCGGCAGCCGCGCCGCCCACTGCTCGGGCGACGCGCCGGCGACCAGCTCGGCGACCGCGTCGCGGTGCGCGGGCGGCACCGACAGCACGCCGCGGCCGTCCGCGTCGGTGACCCCGAGGGCGAGCTGCTCGGCGCCGTCCCAGCGGGGCTTGTCGCGGGCCGGGTGCCCGACGACGGTGATCCCCTGATCCGACGGCGGCGGCCAGGCACCGAGCCAGACCTGCAGGAACCTCGTCAGCACCGGCGCCTCCACGGGAAAGACCGAGAGCCACATCCTAGGCTCTCGATCTTCCGTGTACGGTCCCGTCAGCCGACGGTGAGCACCTCGCCCTGCGGCACCGCGGCGACCCCGGAGGCGAAGTTGCGCTGGACCTGCGCCGCCTCGGCCGAGCTCGGGTTGGCGTTCGTGCAGGACACCGGCGCGCTGCTGCCCGACATCAGGTCGGAGCACAGCCCGGTCCGGCGGTCCGGCAGGCCCAGGATGTGGCCGAACTCGTGGGTCGCGATCCGCAGCGGGTAGTAGCCGTCGACGACGGCCTCGCGTCCCATGTACCAGCGACCGTTTCCAAGGCTCGTCGAATACGTTCTGGGCCAGCCGTTGTCGGCGTAGACCCGGATGTTGGGTGTCCGGCCGGCGGTGACGGGCACCAGCTTGACGTTGCTGACCTTGCCGTTCCAGACGGTGGCCGCCTGGTTGACCACGGCCACGAACTCCTGTGCCTGGCTCGCGTCGTAGTAGAGGGTACGGGTGGCCGCGTGCGCGGGCACCGCGCCGACCAACTGCACGCCGACCAGCGCCGCGATGGCGAGCAGCACGGTGGCGAATCTGCGTCTGACCATGGACCAGAGGCTAGCGCTTCATCGCCGTTCGTCGATATATACCAGTCGGCTCATACCGGCCACCGTCGCGTGTGCCCGGCGGCGGTCAACCGGCGCGCACCGCGCTGACCGCGTCGAACGGCCCGCCGGCCAGCCAGGCGAGCGCATCCGGCACCTCGTCCATCGCGCCGAAGTGTGCGTTCCCGGATGCCGGCCGCGGCTGCGCCTGGGGGATGATGCGGCTCAGCTGGCGCACCCAGTCGTCCAGGCGCTCGTCGTCGCTGCGCAGGTACACCGGCACCCGGATGCTCTCGAGGTCGATGTGCCAGTCCTGCCGCAGCGCCGCGAGGTCGTCGAACCATCCGTACGGGGAACGCCGGATCCCGTCCAGGAGCGCGAGGGGGTGCGCGGCATGTGCCGCCGCGCCCCGGCCGGGCAGGACCGAGGTGGGCAGCGCGGCGACGAGCTTCTGGAACGTCGCCAGGTCACCGGCCGACGCCGCCGCCTTCAGCGCTTCGAGCAGCCGATGCGATGCCGCGTCCAGCGCCGGCGATGGATCCCGGTCGAACGCGGCCCGTTGCCGGCTCACCAGCACCGCGGCCCGAGCGACCCGCTCCGGGAGCCGCGCCGCGACGGCCAGCGCATGCGGCGCGCCGGCCGAGATCCCGAGCACCGCGAAGCGGTCGAGCGCGAGTTCGTCGGCGATCGTCTCCACATCACGGGACGAGTCCGCGACCCGGCGGCCCGCCTGCCGGTCCGAGTCGCCGTATCCGGGACGGTCGTAGGTGATGAGCCGCACGCCGAGGCGGTAGAGCACGATCGGTCGCGGCCTGGGCCCGAGCCGGGAGCCCGGCGTCGGGTGCATCAGGAAGACCGGAAATCCGCCCGGTTCCCCGCTGACGGCGTAGGCGAGTCTGCGGCCCGCGGGCGACACCGCCCACATGGCATCCACCGGCGGCTCCGGCCGAGGTGGATCGGCCAGGTCGGGGCCGCCCATGGCACGCAGGAGGTCGTGGGTGATCCGGGCGAGCGGGACGGTGCCGGGGACCGGCGCGCCGTCACCGGCCGGCGCCGACAGCCGGAACGGGCCCGTCCCGGGCCGCGCGAGGTGGGAGCTGGTCAGGCTGATGATCTCGAGGACCTGGTCGCGGGTCAGCTGCCGCTGCAGGACCGCCCGGACGCCGTGCAGGAAGTCGTAGGTCGCCTCGGCACCCGGCTCGCCGACCTGGTGCAGCAGCCCGCCGAGGACGACCTCGGCCAGGTGGGCGGCGGTCGAGCCGGGAAGCTGGCTGCGCTGGACGAGCCGCATCAGCGGCGTCGACAACGGCACCGCGGACAGCCGGCACGCGAGCTCGAAGGCCGTCGGTGAGGCCGTGGCGCGGAACGCCCGGACGCGCTCCAGTGCGGACGCCGGCGTCCGGGGCGGGAGCGGGCCGGCCGGTGCGAGCAGCGGCAGGTCGTGCCACAGTCCGTCGCCGGCGACGAGCTGGGCCCATCGGCCGAAGTACGGCGGCGAGAGGTGCAGCACGGGCAGCGGCAGCGGGCCGGACCGCTCGGCGACGTGCCAGTCGCGGTTCGGCGAGCCCGGCGCCGGCGCCAGGACCCGGCCCCGGACCGCCGGCAGGCCGGTGTCGGGCCACCGCGCCGGTGGCAGCGGGTTCACCAGCGCGACGCTGCGGTGCGCCGCCCACCGGCGCAGCCGCGCCACGGCGGACCCGTCGCGCCACTCGTCGGCGGTGCCGTCCGTGAAGACCAGGACGGCGCCGTGCCGGACCGGCGCCAGCCGTTCGGTACCGGTCGAGACGACGTCCACCCGCCGGAACGCGCCGGAGCGTTCGAGCAGGCCGCGCAGCGCTCGCAGGGTCGGCAGCCAGACCGGCACCGTCATCGCGGCGTCGATCGCCAGGGCGAGATCGAGCCGGTGTCCCCCGGCCCGCTGCCACACCGGGACCGGGTGGCGCGCCGTCGCCGACCGGTGCGCGGTCGCGGCCTCGTCGAGGCGCGGCGGGCGACCGCCGGCCGGCCCGTTCCACGGTCCGTGCCGCAGCGGCCGCAACGACCGGGACAACGCCGACGCCAGGCGCAGCGGGGGCACGGAAAGCTCACGGACGAGATCCACGGTCTCGACCTGCGGGGCGCCGGGCTGGTAGACCGTGGTCGACGGGTCCTGCGGCGGCGCGCCGCCGGGCGCCGCCCCGGCGCCGGCCGGGTCCTGCGGCCCGGCGGACCCCCGGGCCGCGACCGGGCCGGCCCGCGGGCCGTCGGCGCGCACGAATCCGCTGAGCCAGAGCAGGTCGGCGATCTCGGTCGCGGTGACGTCGTCCCGCGGTCGGCGGCTCACCGCTCACCGTGCTCGGTCAGGCTTCGCAGTACCGCGGCGATCACCGCCGGCCAGGTGTGCGGCGACTCGTCCGCGCGCTGCACCGCCAGGTAGACGAGGCTGAGCAGCTGGTCGCCGGCCAGGTCACCAGCCGCGGACCGGCGGGTGAACTCGGCGATGAGCGCCTGCGTCTGCTGCGGTGCGGTGTCGTCGAAGTGGGCGGCGACCATCTGCATCAGCTCGTTGGGCCGCGGCGCGGTGAGGTCGAGCCGCACGCAGCGGCGCAGGAAGGCGGCCGGGAACTCCCGCTCACCGTTGCTGGTCAGGACGATGATCGGGAAGGCCGCGCAGCGCACCAGGCCGTGCGTCACCTCGGCGGTGCCACCGTCGGCGGTGCTGACCTCGACGGTCCCCTCCGGCCCGCGGATCCGGCTGAGCTCCGGGATCTCGAACTCGCCGTCCTCGAACACGTGCAGCAGGTCGTTGGGCAGGTCGAAGTCGCTCTTGTCGAGCTCGTCGACGAGCAGGACGCGGGGCCGGGCGCCGGGCACCAGCGCGGTCCCGACCGGACCGAGCCGGATGTACCGCCCGATGTCCGTCGCGCCGGTCCTGCTCCCGGTCCGCGTCGAGCGGATCCGGCCGAGGGTCTCGTCGTGCAGCCGGCCGATCGCGTCGTACTGGTAGAGCCCGTCGGTGACCGCGGTCCGGCTGGTGACCCGCCAGCGCAGCACCGTGCCCAGCTTCAGCTCGCGGGCGATGACGTCCGCGAGGGCGGACTTGCCGACGCCGGGGCTGCCGGTGACCAGCAGCGGCCGCCGCAGGTGGAGCGCGGCGTTGATGATCGCCAGGTCCTTGGCCGCGTAGACGCGGCCGGAGCCGGACGGGCCGAGCCTGCGCCGGGACGCCGGGTCCGTGTCGTCGTCGCCCGTGGGCTCGAAGTTCCGCCAGTTCGGCGGCGGGGGCAGCCGGTCGATCCCGTCGTGCGGCAGGCCGCTGCCACTGAAGATCTCCCAGGTCATCGTTCCTCCCGATACTGCCAGGGCGCCCGCAACGGCTGCCGCACGACCGCCGGCGCCTCGGGGTCGTCCCAGAGCAGGACGATGCCGTGACCCGGATGGTCGTCGCCCGCGTCCGGCTCCGCCGCCTGCGCCCGCTGGCCGCGCACCGCCCGCGGCAGCTCGGACAGCGGCCGGTTGCCCAGGACGTGCCGGAGCCCGGTCCGGCGGTCGATGCGCTCGCCGCGGTGCCAGATCGCGATACGGCAGCCGGACTTGGCCAGCAGGGCGGCGATGTCCTCCGGCCGGCCGGCGAGCCGGTCCCCGATGACCGCGAGGCAGCCGTGCCGCCCGGGACCGAGCTCGGCGAAGTCGTCGACCCAGGTGACGGCATCGGCGCCGGCCGCCGGGCCGAGCGTGTCCCGCCACGCGGGGACGGTGTCCGGCGGGCCCGGTGAGGTGGGCGGGACGGGCCGCACCACCACGACGCAGGCGACCCCGATCGGGACGGCGGGGTCGTCGCGGCCGACCGGCCACCGGTCGAACGGCTCGGCGAGCAGGCGGTCCGGCACCACGAAGACGACCATCGCCGGGGCGGCCCGCCCGGCGGGCGCCGGGACATGCCTCGCCACCAGCTCGGACACCACCTCCTGGACCGCGTGGAGCCGGAGGGACCGCTCGGGCACGGGCAGCTGCGCCAGACCCTCGGCGGCGTCACCCGCGAGCACGGTCACGATGTACCGGTCGGCCTCCAGCAGGTCGTCGTCGAGCCGCACCACGACGGTCTGCTGCCCCCCGGGCGCCGCACCGGTCCGGTCCAGCCGGGCGCGCAACCCGGCGAGCTGGCGCCTGCGGCCGGGGTCGTGGATCTCGCCGGCGTGCTCGTCGACCCAGGCGCGCAACTGTCGGCGCATCGGGTCCTGGCACGCGGCGGCGAGATGCTCGGCGAACGCGAACATCGGGTAGGGGTCGAAGCGGCCGCGGAGCAGGTCGAGGCAGCGTTGCGGGGTCGGCGGGCCGTCGACGTCGAGCGGCACTCCCCCGGTGGCCTGCCGGAACACCGCCGCGACGTCGTCGATCGCCGGCAGCGCGCTCACCAGGTCGGTCAGCTCGGCGTATGCGCCCTCGTCCAGCGCGAGCCGCAGCGCGTCCAGGTCATGCCCGAGGAACTGGTTCACCTGGACGTTGTGGTGGCCGAGCTGCACGCCGCGGGCGTCGGGCGCCCCGGTCACCGGCTCGTCACGCATCGACCACAAGTATCACAGCCGGATCATGTGACCAACCCTCGCGAGGGCGTCCCCGCTGCCGGGGGGCGCCCCGCCGGCCGGGGCCGGCCCTACCAGCCGTGTGACCCTGGGCCGCCCGTCGCGGCCCGACACGACTGAGAGCAAGACCACAAATACCGATCGTGACGGCGGGTGCCTGTCAGACGCGGACCCTGGCGCTCGTCGGGTCGTACATCGGCCGCAGCGACGCACGGATCGGATACTCACGATCCGCGACCACCACCGTCAGCGCGCCGCCGTCCAGCCATGCCTGGTCGAGGACGTCGCCGCCCGCGTCGAGGAACGCGAGGCCGACGGCGCCGCCGAGGGTGTGGCCGTAGGACGCGGCGCGGACGTAGCCGACGTCGCGGCCGTCGCGGCGGACGACCTCGCCGTGGAAGAGCAGCGCCGCGGGGTCGGTCACCAGGATCTGCGCCAGGCGCCGGGTCGGGGGTCCCGCGTCGCGCAGCTTCAGGACCGCGTCGCGGCCGATGAACGACGGCTTGTCGAACGCGACCGCGAACCCGAGGCCGGCCGACAGCGGGTCGTCGGTGTTGTCGATGTCGTGGCCGTAGTCGCGGTACGCCTTCTCCAGGCGCAGGCTGGCGAGGGCCTTGAGGCCGGCGTGCGTGACCCCGCCCGCCGCCACGAGCCGGTCGTACACGTGGACCGCCTGCTCGGTGGGGATGTAGAGCTCGTAGCCGAGCTCGCCGACGTAGGTGATGCGCAGGCACAGCACGCGGGCGTAGCCGATCTCGATCTCCCGCGCGCCGCGGAACGGCATCGTCACGTCGGTGTCGCTCACGGCCTGCAGCAGCTCGCGGGACAGCGGGCCCTGGACGTTGAGCTGGGCCCACCCGGAGGTGACGTCCGTGACGGCGGCGCCGTGCCCCTCGGTGTGCCGCCGCAGGCGGGCCAGGACGTGTCGGTGCGCGGTGTCGGACGCGACGACCCAGAACCGGTCCTCGTCCAGCTCGGTGACGGTCAGGTCGGCCTCGATGGTGCCGCCCTCGTTGAGCCACTGCGTGTAGGTGACGAGGCCGCTGCCGGTGACCCGGTTCGCCGACAGCCGCTCCAGGACGGTGCCGGCGTCGGGGCCCTGCACGAGGAACTTCGCCATGAACGACATGTCCATGACCGCGACCCCCTCGCGGACCGCGCGGTGCTCGGCCGCCCACTGCGGGAACCATTCCGGCCGGGCCCACGACGGCTCGGGCTCGCCGGTCACCCCGTACACGTCGGGCATCTCCCAGCCGGAGACGTCACGCAGGTACGGGTCGTGCCGCGCCAGGCGGTCGTGCAGCGGGGACCGGCGGGCGCCGCGGGCCGAGCGCATCGCCTTGTTCGGGTAGTGGGTCTGGTAGACCATGCCGAGCGCCTCGACGGTGCGCTCCGAGCGGTACCGCAGGTTGCGCTGGTAGGGCTGCAGCCGGTCGATGTGCATGCCGGTCACGTCGACGTCGGGCTCGCCGGTGGCGATCCAGTGCGCGAGGGCCCGGCCGATCCCGCCGCCGGTGAGGATGCCGATCGAGTTGAGCCCGGCGGCGACGAAGTAGCCCCGCAGCTCCGGCGACTCGCCGAAGATCGGCGCCAGGTCGGGGGTGAAGCTCTCCGGGCCGCAGAAGAACGTGCGGACGCCGGCGGTCGCGGTGACCGGGATACGGTCCATCGCCGCCTCCAGGTAGGGCGCCATCCGGTCCCAGTCCGGCGGCAGCGTGCCGAACGAGAAGTCGTCCGGCACCCGCTCGACGCTCCACGGCGCCGCCTGCCCCTCGAAGAGGCCGATCATGAGCCCGCCGCCCTCCTCGCGGAAGTACCCGTAGGCGCCGGGGTCCTCCAGCACGGGCAGCCCGGCGTGGACGCCGTCGATCGGCTCGGTGATCAGGTAGTAGTGCTCGGCGGCCTGGAGGGGGACGCTCACCCCGGCCGCCTCGCCGAGCTGCCGGGCCCACATGCCGGCACAGTTGACCACGACCTCGGCCTCGACGTCGCCGTACGGCGTGCGCACCCCGGTCACCGCGCCGCGCCGCTTCAGCACGCCGGTGACCGGGACCTGCTCGAGGATCCGGGCGCCGCGCTGCCGGGCGCCCTTGGCCAGGGACATGGTGACGTCGACCGGGTTGGCGCGGCCGTCCTCGGCGACGTAGAAGCCCGCGAGGACGTCGTCGACCCGTGCCAGTGGGAACAGGTCGAGGACCTCCTTCGGGGAGATCTCGTGGACGTCGACGCCGAGGTGCCGGTTGAACGCGGCGACCCGCCGGTACTCCTCCAGGCGGCCCAGGTCGGCGGCGAGCTCGATGAACCCGCACTGCCGCAGGCCGGTGGACAGGCCCGTCTCCGCCTCCAGGGACGCGTACAGGTCGCGGGTGTACTGCCGCATCCGCGTCGACGTCTCCGACAGCGACCCGAACGTCACCATCAGCCCGGCCGCGTGCCAGGTGGTGCCGGCGGTCAGCCGGTCCCGCTCCAGCAGCAGCACGTCGGTGACGCCCTGCTTCGCCAGGTGGTAGGCGACCGACGTGCCGATCACCCCACCGCCGATCACGACGACTCGGGCCCGCTGTGGAAGCTGCATCCTGAGAGACTATTCGCCATGACGGTCGTCGTGATCGGGGCGGGCATCGCCGGGCTGGCCTGCGCCCGGGCGCTGCACGACGCCGGCGTCGCGGTGCGGGTCCTGGAGCGGGCCGCGGCGCCCGGTGGCCGGCTCGGCGGCGACGTCGTCGACGGACGCCCCGTCGACCTCGGCGCCGCCTACCTCACCGCGTCGGACCCCGGGTTCTCGGCCGTCGTCGACGGGTGGCACGCCGCCGGCCTGGCCCGCCCCTGGCCCGGGGACTTCCAGGTGTACGGGCCCGCTCCGGCCGGACGGACGCAGCCGGTGCGGTGGGCCGCGCCCGGCGGGCTCGCCTCGCTGGCGGCGCGACTCGCGGCGGGGCTCGACGTCACCTGTGGGGCAGCTGTCAAAGACCTGACAGTTTTCGATGGCCCGGTCGTCCTGGCGATGCCGGCCCCGCAGGCGGCCGAGCTGCTGCCCGCCGCGGCCGGGCTCGCCGCCGCCCAGGACTGGCAGCCGTCCCTGGCCGTCGCGCTGCGCTACGACCGCCGGGACTGGAAGCCGCTGACCGGCGCGTTCGTCAACGGTCACCCGGTGCTCACCACGCTGTGCGACGACGGGTCGCGGCGCGGCGACGGCGCCCCGGTGCTGGTGGCGCACACCACACCCGGGTTCGCCATCGAATCGGCCGCCGGCGACGTTGAGGCCGCCGTGAGGGAACTGCTGGACCTGCCCCGCGCCCCGGTCGCCGTGGCGGCGAGGCGCTGGCCGCACGCCCGCCCCTCCCGGCCCTCCGATTCCGCGTTTGCGCAGGTGGAGGGCGTGTATCTGGCGGGCGACGGATTCGGGCGGCCCAGGGTCGAGGCGGCGTGGCTGTCCGGCCGTTCGGTTGCTCGCGCAATGCTCGATTACCAGAATCCGAAAACTCCACGAACGGCCAGCCGGGCGAGGTAGCCTCGTGGGCGCCAACGCTGTTGATATGTCCACAGTGGACCGATTCGGTCCCCGTGTTATTCATTCATGTCGGTCGGGGAACACATCCGAGGCCGGCGGCGTTCGTTACACAACCACAGTCACCAAGAGAGGGTGAACGCCATGGCCATCAGCACCGACTACGACGCGCCACGCCACCCCGTCGGCACCGACCTCGCCGAGGACAGCCTCGAGGAGCTCACCGCCAGGCGGGCCAACGCCCAGTCGCCGTCCGTGGACGTCGACGACAGCGAGGCGGGCTTCGAGCTGCCCGGGGCGGAGCTGCCCGACGAGGAGCTCACCGTTCCGGTGGTCCCGATGCGGCTGGACGAGTTCCGCTGCTCCAGCTGCTTCCTCGTGCACCACCGCAGTCAGCTCTCCCGCGAGAAGAACGGCGCTCCGGTCTGCCGCGAGTGCGACTGACCGGGTGGGGTCCCTGACGCTTCAGGGGCGGCGGGCCGGCACCCGGACACGGGTCAGGTCCTCCGCCACCACGACCTCACCGCCGAACGCGTCCGCCGCCTCCCCGGCGAAGCGCGTCGGGTCGTCGTAACGCTGTGAGAAATGGGTGAGCACGAGGGTGCGCACCCCGCACTCGGCCGCGACCCGGGCCGCCTGACCAGCCGTCAGGTGCCCGTGCGCCGCGGCCAGACCGGCGTCGGCGTCCAGGTAGGTGGACTCGATCACGAGCAGGTCGGCGCCGTCGGCCAGGGCGTACACGCCGTCGCACAGCCGCGTGTCCATCACGAACGCGAAGCGCTGGCCGGGACGCGGCACGCTGACCTCCTCGACGGTCACCGCCCGGCCGTCGACCGTGACGGTGCCGTCCCGCTGCAGTGCGCCGACCGCGGCACCCCGCACGCCGTGCTGCTCGAGCTTCTCCGGGAGCATCCGCCGGCCGTCGGCTTCGTTCAGCCGGTAGCCGTACGTGTCGATGCCGTGGTCGAGCCGGCGGGCCTCGAGGGACCATTTCGGACTTTCGGCTACAACTCCGTCGTTGCCGACCGGCACGGGGTCGATGTCCGCGACGTCGTAGAAAACGGACGCGTGGCGCAGCCGGTCGAAGAACTCCTGCCCGCTCGCCGGGTAGTGCGCGGCCACCCGGTGCGGCGCGCTGTCCAGGGAGATCCGCTGGATGACCCCCGGCAGGCCCAGGCAGTGGTCGCCGTGGAAGTGCGTGACACAGATCCGCGTGATGTCGGTCGCCGACACCCCCGCGTGCGACATCTGCCGCTGGGTGCCGTCCCCCGGGTCGAAGAGGATGCCCTCGTCGTCCCAGCGCAGGAAATACCCGTTGTGGTTCCTGGCCTTCGTCGGCACCTGGCTACTGGTGCCCAGCACCACGAGCTCCCGCACCTGCACTCCTCTGCGGCAAGGCCGTCAGAACACTCGAACCTTTCCGGCGACCTTACAGTTACGCCATGGTCGATGACTCCTCATTTGCGCTCGTGCTCGGTGGCGGCGGCATCACCGGCGTCGCCTGGGAGATCGGCATACTCACCGGCCTGGCCGAGGCCGGGGTCGACCTCACCCGCGCGACCCTGGTCGTCGGGACCTCCGCGGGGTCCGTCGTCGCCGCGCAGATCACCAGCGGCATGCCGTTGCCGCAGCTGTACGAGCGCCAGCTCGCACCCGCCACGGGTGAGATCGCCTCGAAGTTCGGGGTCGCGACGATGCTCCGGTACGCGGCGGCCGGCCTGCGCCCCGGCGACGACCGGCAGGCGCTGCGCAAGCTCGGGCACGCCGCGCTGACCGCCGACACCGTCCCCGAGCAGGCCCGCCGCGACGTCATCGCCGGGCGCCTCCCCAGCCACGACTGGCCGGCCGCGCCCCGCCTGCTGATCACCGCCGTGGACGCCGAGTCCGGCGAGGAGGTCGCCTTCGACCGCGACAGCGGCGTCGACCTGGTCTCCGCCGTCACCGCCAGCTGCGCCGTGCCGATCGTCTGGCCGACCGTCGCCATCGACGGCCGCCGGTACATGGACGGCGGCTCCCGCTCCGCCGCCAACGCCCACCTCGCCGGGGGCTACGGCCGGGTGATCGTCCTCGCCCCGACGACGACCTCGCTGCGCCGCTCCGGCCGGGTCGCCACCGAGCTCGCCGCGCTCGGCGCGGGCGTCCGCTCGGCCGTCGTCTCGCCCGACGCCGAGGCGAGGACCGCGATCGGCCGCAACGTCCTGGACCCGGCCCGCCGGGCCCCCGCCGCCGAGACCGGCCGCCGCCAGTCCGCGGCCGCGCTGGAAGCGGTCGCCGCCGTCCTGGCGCCCTGACCCGTCAGCCGGCCGGGGCGGTCGGCGCGGCGCCGCAGACGAAGCGGGGCTCCGGGTCGTAGCGCCAGGAGAAGCGTTCCCGGCGGATCTCCTTGCCGTCCTGCTTGAAGACCCGGAAGGCCTCCTGGGTGAAACCGGGCAGCCCGTCGGTCGGGTTGCAGTCGGGTTCGCGCAGGTACGTCGTCGTCGGCTGGACCGTCTTCGTCCGCGGCCCGTACTCCAGGGCGATGTCGTAGCGTTTCGTGCCGTACAGGGTGACGGTGATCGACGTGTCGGTGGTGGCGGTGTCGATGAGCACCCCGGTCGGCGAGTCGTTGCGGAAGCGCAGGTCCAGCGACGGGTAGACCACGGTCGCCTCGATCACCGAGGGGTAGCGGTCGAACCAGTAGCTGTGCGGGCGGTGCTCGACGTCCTGCAGGCCGGCGTAGAAGACGGCGTTGAACAGGGTCGTCGCGACCTGGGACACGCCGCCGCCCGGCGAGTTCTTGATCTTGCCGTCCTCGATGCCGGGCGCGTCCACGTAGCCCTTGGCGTGGGTGCGCTGGCCGACGTGGCCGTTGAGGGAGAACGTCTGCTCCGGCAGGACGACGGCGCCGCGCAGCGCCTCCGCCATCGTGCGGATGTTGACGACCCGGGGCTGCCCGGCGACGAACTTCGTGGTGAAGGACGACAGCTGCTCCTTCACGCCGAGGCCGCCCAGCTGCGTCGCGGACACCGCGGCCGGCTTGGCGGCGAGCCCGACCTCGACCCGGCGCGGCGTCGCCGACGTGCGCAGCGCCGCCAGGATCGCCGGGGTGGCGCCGGCGAGGTCGGCCTGCTGGCCGTCGACCTGCGGCCGGACGACGGGGCGGCCGCGCTCGACGGCGAACGTCGCGTCGGTCGCGGCGACCTCCGTCTTCGCGAACGCCGGCACGGCCTTGCGGAGCGCGGCGACGTCCAGGGACGGCTGGACGAGGCCGTCGGCGTCGGACTCCAGCTTCAGCGCCGCCGCGATCGCCGTCGCCGGGACCGTGACCTCGCCGCGGGGCGTGACGACGACGAGGGGCGCGGCGACGGCGGGCGTCGCGAGCTCGGCGACGAGCCGGTCGACGTCGGCCTTCGTGCTGCGCGGCACGAGGTCCACGACCGGGAACTCGACGGTGGCCTTGCGCAGCCAGCCCGCCTCCATGACCGCGGCGACCCGGTGCCGGTCGATGCCGCGGCCGCTGACCGGGTACACCGCCAGGGGGCGCTGCTTGTCGAATCGGACCGCGGGCAGCACCGGCGCGTCGCCCTGCGTGCCGAGGTGCGTCATCAGCGCCTCGTACAGGCGGTTGGCGTCGGCGCGGACGACCGGCTCGACGCTGATCCCGCCGTGCAGCCACGCGAACGGCCCGGGCGTCGCGGCGACGGCGCGCGCGACGGTCTCCTCGACGTCGAGCACCAGGCCGACCGAGCCCGGGTCGACGGTGGCGGCGGCGATGCCGACGCGGACCGGGACCGCGGCGGCGACGCGCTCGCGGAGGGTGTCGCGCAGCAGCCGCACGGCCTCGCCGCGGGAGTGCCCGCCGAGGTCGACGCCGAGGACGTGCACGCCCCGGTCGACGTCCTTGGCGTAGGTGCTGACCGCGGTCACCACCGGGACCACGACCAGCAGCGTCAGGGTCGCGGTGAGCCGGCGCCGCCGGCGGGCCCTCGCGCGCCGCACGATCGGCGGCACGACGCGGCGCTCCTGCGGCGGGTTGGGAGCCAGCCGGCGCAGCCGGGACAGCAGGTCCGTTGCCATACGACCAACAATGCCCGATTTGTTCTTTCTGTCTGGCTCGATCGGCCCCGATGTCCCCCAACGTGTCACTGCGATGGCGCCGCGTACTGCGGTTATGCCGTTCTCGGCCCGGCGGGCCCCTTCCCTGGCCACCGGAAGCGACACTGATGGCCCTCGCTGGCAGGATGTACGGGTGCGGCAGTTCAGGATGTTGGCCATGCGCGTGCGCTCGCCCGAGGCGAGTGCCGCACTGGCCCATGCCGCCCGCCGCCTCGACCTGCCCGTCGCCCAGCTCCCGGGCGACCCGGCCGAGGTCACCGGCCTGCGCTCCGCCGACGGCGTCGCCTGGCGCGCGGCCGGCGGCTACCTGACCACGCTCATCGCCGGCGGTGTCGACATCCGGCTCTCCGGCGCCAACCCGAGCTGGTTCGCCGGTCTCCCCCGCGACGTCACCGGCCGCGACATCAGCCTGGTCAGCGTCGGCGAGGCCCCCGACCTGGTCGGCCCGCGCCCGGCGGTGGCGAAGCTCGCCGACGAGAAGCACCCGGCGTTCTCCGCCGCGTGGGTCCGCAACGCCGACGATCTGCGCAACCGGCTGCGCACCGCCCGGCTGCCGGCCGACAGCACGCTGATCATCATGGACCACTGGCTGGACCTCGCCTCGGAGTACCGCGTGTTCACCATCGGCCGGGAGCCGGTCGCCTGGTCGCCGTATGTCGTGGAGGGCGAGGAGTGGAGCCCGACGCTGCGCCACCACCGCGCGTCCTGGCACGACGAGGCGGCCACGTTCGTCTCCCTGATGCTCGCCGCCCTGCCCGACGACGACGTCCCGCCGACCGCGGTCATCGACGTCGGCCGCACCGAGTCCGGCGAGTTCGCGGTCCTCGAGGTCAACAACGTGTGGAGCTCCGGGCTGTACAGCTGCGACCCCGACGGCGTCCTGCGCGCCGTACTGGCCGCCAACGACCCCGACTGCGCGCCGCGCTGGCGCTGGCAGCCCGCCCCCGCCCTCGGCGCCTGACCCGGTGGTCGATCTCGCGGGGCGGCTGAAGGTCGGGTTCCACTGGCGGGGCGGGCCGCACGTCTCCTACGCGGACGTGACCGAGTGGTGGCGCGACCCCGTCGTGCTGCGGGACCTGCCGGTGGCTCTGGCCGCGCTGGTGCCGGGGACGCCGACGCTGGTCGCCGGGCCGGTGTCGCGGGGCAGCCTCGTCGGGGCGCTCGTGGCCGCGCACCTCGGGGTGGGGCTCGTGGAGGTGCGCAAGAACGACCGCGTCGCGTCCGGCACCGACCCCGCCTATCTCCGGCGGGCGCTGCCCGGCTCGTACCATGGCGGCGGCGGGACCATGAGCTTCCGGCGCGGCCTGGTCAGGCCCGGCGACCGGGTGCTGTGCGTCGACGACTGGGTCGAGCAGGGGGTGCAGGCCCTGGCGACCCGCGAGATGGTCCTCGAGGCCGGGGCGGAGTTCCTCGGCACCGCCTGCGTCGTCGACGACATGGACGACCCGGCGCTGCGGGACCTGCTCGGCGTGCGGGCGCTGCTGCGCGCGGAGGAGCTGTGAAACCCGGATGACAGGTCCGGGACACTGGGAGGCATGACCGGCCAGCGAAGCGGCTCGGGCCGGTCATCAGGACATCAGTGCTGGGTCATGCGCCCGGAACGAAGTGAGGACGTATGACACCGGACAACGTGCTGCTCGCCGGGATCGTCGGGTCGACCGCCTACGGCCTGGCCGGGCCCGGGTCCGACATCGACCGGCTCGGCGTGTTCGCGGCGCCGACGGTCGCGTTCCACGGGCTGCGGCAGCCGGTCGAGTCGCGGGTCACCTCGCACCCCGACGTGACGTTCCACGAGGCGCGCAAGTACGCGTCGCTGGCCCTCGGCGGGAACCCGACGGTGTCGGAGCTCATGTGGCTGCCGCCGGAGCTGTACGAGACGCGCACGCCGCTGGGCGACGAGCTCATCGCGATCCGCGCCTCGTTCCTGTCGGCGAAGCGGATCCGGGACGCCTACCTCGGCTACGCCACGCAGCAGTTCCGGAAGCTGGAGTCGCGCGGCGACGGCTCGTTCTCCTCCGAGACCCGGCACCGCACCGCCAAGCACGCCCGGCACCTGCTGCGGCTGTGCTGGCAGGGCTACACCGCCTACACCACCGGCGAGATCGTCATCAGGCTCGACGACCCGCGGCGCTTCCTCGACTTCGGCGAGCGGGTCGCCGGCGGCGACATCGAGTCGGCCCGCACGATGCTGGCCGGCTACGAGGCGAAGTTCGACGCGACACCGGGCGTGCTGCCCGCCGAGCCGGACGAGCGGGCCGCCGAGGACTGGCTGCTGCGCGTCCGCGCCGCGTTCCTGCCTACCTGAACACTTTGCGGTAGGCGGCCGGGGTGGTGTCCAGGGCGGCCCGGAAGCGGCGGCGGAGATTGACGGCGGAGGACAGGCCGACGCGGGCCGCGATCGTCTCCACCGGCAGGTCGGTCTCCTCCAGCAGGGCACGGGTGCTGGCGATCCGCCGGTCGAGCAGCCACCGGCCGGGTGAGATGCCGAGCTGCTCGTGGAAGTGCCGGTTGAGGGTCCTCGGCGACAGCCCCGACCGCGCCGCCAGATCCGGCAGGGTCAGCGGCCGGTCGAGGTTGGCGGCGATCCAGTCCAGCAGCGGCGCCAGGGAGTCGGGGACCGGCCCGGTCGTCGGCAACGCCGGGAACTGCCGCTGGTGACCCTCCCGCTGCGGGGCCGCGGCGAACTGCCGGCCGATGCGCATGGCGAGCGCCGCGCCGTGCTCGCGGCGGACCTGGTTGAGGCACAGGTCGACGGTCGTCGCGGTGGCGCCGGCGGTGGCGACGTCGCCGTGGTCGACGTAGAGGACGGTGGCGTCGGCACGGACCTTCGGGTAGTGCCGGCTCAGCTCGCCCGTCGCCTCCCAGTGCGCGGCGGCGGTCCGCCCGTCGAGCAGGCCCAGGCGGGCCGGGACGTGGATGCCGGAGCAGATCGCGACGATCCGGGCGCCGCGGGTGTGCGCGGCGAGGACCGCGCCGGCGAGTTCCTCGGACAGGTCCGGGCCGGGACACCACCCGGCGACGAGGACCGTGTCGGCGTCGGCCAGGGCCTCCAGCCCGGCGGGCACGACGACGTCGACGCCCATCGTGGTGCGGATCGGGCCGGGCCGCTCGGCGCAGAGCCGGAAGTCGTAGTGCCGCGGGATGTCGGGGCCGTGGTCGCCGAACACCGCGGACGCGCACGTCACCGGATACATCTCCTGGTCCGGTCCGAGGAGGGCGACGACGCGGTTGAGCCTTTCGACCATGGCACGAATGTACCCAATGATGTCGCCACCGGCGCCTGTGCGGGGACCCGGCCCCGGCCAGAATTGCGATCATGGACAGTACCGCGGTCATCACCCGCGCGCCGGTGACCGGTCCCGCACCACGGCTGTGGACCAGGGATTTCACGTTCTACTTCGCGGCCAGGGTGGTGTCGCTGCTGGGCGACGCGATGATGCCGGTCGCCGCCGCGCTCGCCGTCGGCGCGATCTACGGGGTGTCCGGGGTTGGGTACGTTCTTGCCGTCTGGACCGCCCCGTTCGTGCTGTTCGTGGTGTTCGGCGGCGTCTTCTCCGACCGGGTCGGCGCCCGGACCATGATGATCGGCGCCGACGTGGTGCGGACCGCCACCCAGGCCGCGGTCGCCGTCGCGTTCTTCGCCGGTACCCCACCGCTGTGGCTGCTCCTCGCGGCGTCGGCACTCGCCGGAGTGGCGGCGGCGATGTTCCAGCCGGGCGTCAACGGCATGGTCCCGCTCGTCGCGAAGGACCCGCAACGCGCCAACGGCACCCTCAAGATCGCCGACGCGGCAACGCAGCTCGGCGGCCCCGTCCTCGCGGGCGTGCTGATGACACTGACCGGTGCGGGCGCCGTCTACGCGGTCGACGCCGCCACCTTCCTGCTCAGCGGTGTGTGCCTGACCCTGATCGCCCGGTCCCCCGCCGTGCCGCGCGCCGCCTCCGGCGTCCTGGCCGACCTGCGGCGCGGCTGGACCGAGTTCCGCTCCCGCAGCTGGATGTGGTCGGTGATCCTCGTCTGGGTGTTCTTCGGCCTGTTCGTCTTCGGCCCGTACATCCCGCTCGGCTCCCGCCTGATCGGCGAACGCCTCGGCGACGCCGCGTACGGCTGGACGATGGCGGGCCTCGGCTGCGGCACCGTCCTCGGCGGGCTCGTCGCCATCCGCTTCCGCCCCGCCCACCCCCTGGCCGCGGGCGGGGTCGCCCTGATCGGCTTCGCCGCCGTCCCGCTGTCGGTGGCCCTGGAGCCACCCCTCCCCGTCCTCGTCGCGGGCCACATCCTCGGCGGCTTCTCCTGGGCCTTCTGGTCCGTGATGTGGTCCACCAGCGTGCAGACCCTGGTGGCCCCCGATGTCCTGAACCGGGTCACCGCCTACGAGGTCGCCGGCTCCGTCTCGGGCGTCGCCGTCGGCCAGGCCCTGGTCGGACCGGCCGCCTCCGCCGTCGCCCCCCGCGACCTGCTACTCCTGTCCACCGCCGTCACGATCGCCGTCTGCGCCGCCGTCCTGCTCATCCCCCCGGTCCGCCGCCTACGCCGCGCCCCCACCCAGCCCTAGGAGCTGTTCGGGGTTCGGATCATGTGGTTGAGGTAAGGAGTTTCAGCCACATGATCGAGCCTCGGAGGTGGAGTCCGGCCTGATAGCTGTCCGGGTCCTTGTCGTAGCGGGTAGCCACACCACGCCAGGTCGTGAGCCTCTGGAAGCAGCGTCCGACGGTGTTGCGCCGCTTGTAACGCTGCGTGGCGAAGCTGACGGCCGTCCGCCCGCCGACCCCTTCTTCGTCCGGTTGGCCTGCTGGTCGGACTCCTCCGGGATGACCGCGGTGATCCGGCGTCGGGGCCAGCCCACACCGATCACCATCACGGGGCCGCTCCCGCCGCCACAGCTACGGACAACGCGACGGTTCCTGTCTGCCGCACCCTCTTCTACCCACCAACACCCACGCGATCCTGCCCGCTCCCCGACCCACCGACCCGGCCGTGCTCACCGGCGAAGGCACCGACCACCACAGCGGCGCGGGTCGGGCCGACGTCCGGGTCACCCCCTGCAGGCCGATCACGTCGACCGCCGCAACGCCTTCAGTGCGAGCTGCCGTGGTCGACCGGTTCCCGCACGAACACCACCCCAACCGGCCGCGTCAGGCCCTCGACATGGCATTTCCCGCCGACCGATTCCGGCCCGACACCACTGCCGACGGCGCGGCGCTGCCGCCGTTGAAGCTGCCCAGCATCCTGGCCCTGCCTCCAGCATCCCGCCGTCGCTGTCGCCGTCACCGCGCCGCAGGCGTCGTCTGGCCGACGGGTCCGTGGTGCGGATGAGTTCGATCGGATTTTTGCCGCCGGCGGGAAACCGGCAGTTGCTTGGGGACAGTTCTGGCCCGGCCCGCTCCGGCATGCCGGGCCGCCGACGCGGACCTCGTCGGCCGATCGACCGGACCGTCAACACTGCCGGCCGCATGTCCCTGGGCATGTGGCCCTGGTGGCTGAGATCGACGACCGCGCCGCAGGCTGCGACGCACCACCGACCTGCCCGGCACCCGGATCAAAGGCAACAGGCGCCGCAAGACCGACCTCCTCCGGCCGAGTCGCTCAGCCCCACCAAGATGCACGACGTCGGCACGCCGCCCCCCACGCAAAACTGGGCTCCGTGCCCCAGGTTGTCGCTGGATGACGACGATCGTGGGTTCCTGACCGGCGCCGGCGACGACGACCGTGAGGGGTTCGCCTTCTTCTGCGACCTTGATCCCGTCTTCCTGCTGCGGTTCGAGGAAGAGAGCACTGTCGCCGTGACTGTGCACCCCGCCGGCGAGCATCGCCGGTTCGCCCTCACCGAGCGCATCGGACCGGCTTGGCGGTCCCGTCATCACCGCCATGCGGACGATCCGCTTCCGGGGTTCAACGCAACGGGCTCGAAGCAGCGTTGTATGTGCAGGCAGCTTCGGCGAAAGGCGTGCGGTTGACGTTTGAGGAGTCCCTGACCCGCTTCGCGGGCGCGGTGACCGGTGACCGGCATCGCGACGAAGACGTGCGGTCCGACACGGACGCCGTTCTGCGGCGGACGGTTTTCGGCGGGTCGATCGCTGGCGTCGCCGCGGTGGTCGTCATCGCGTTGGTCTGGTCGGTCGGGGCGCGGCAAGCGTCGGCCACGCAGGTCGGGCAGTCCGGCGCCGTGCGGGTGTCCGCTCCATCGTTCTTGTCCAGCGGGCCGGCGGCCGTCGACGGGTGTGCTGTCATGCCCTTGAGCGAGACGCTCGCACAGGCGCGGCAGGCCGGAGCGTCGATCGTCCTCGCGCGTGGCACGCTGACCGGACGCAGCGCCGTTGAGTCCGAGGTACAGGCGGAAATGGTGCTCGACGGCGTTGAGACGCTCGCCGGGCCGCCGGTGGCGGAGCGCACGACCGTCTGGCTTTCGACGGGCAGAGGACCGGCCGGGCCGGTTCCGGGTTCCGCCGCCGGTTCGCTGTGGGGGACGGACGGCGCGTTGTTCGGCATCTTCTGGCCACAGCGGCTGACCGAATGGCCGACCGGCGCGACGCTGCGGGTCGCGCCGGTCGTCGACCGGCAGGTCATCTTCAGCAACGCCGGCTGCTGGGGCGTGGAAGGGCAGCGGCGGCCCTTCGCCGGGAAGCTGGCCGAGGTTCCGGGCTCCGGCTCTTACGCGCGCGCCGCCACGACCGGCTTCACCGTGGTTGCGCTCGACACCGTCAGGCGTGCCGCGACAGGCTGAATGACGGCGTCGCTACCGGGTGCGGACGAACCCCTTCGGTGCCGTAGGAATCCGGATGCGGGACGCCGGTGCCGGCTCGGGGGTGGTCGGCTCCGGGCGGAGCAGGGTGGACTCGTCGTAGCGGTCGGAGTCCTCGTGCCAGCGGATGATGCCCGACATCCAGTCCTGCAGCTGGCGCACGTACGTGTCGATGCCGGCCCGGGCGGTGGCCGGCAGGCGCAGGTGCTCGTACAGGGCGGGCAGCTCGACGGCGACGATCCGCTCGAACTGCTGCATCCGGGCCGTCATCAGGTCCCGGACGACCAGGGCGGCCTGGTCGCGGGAGATGTCGAGGAAGTGTTCGACGACGAGCACGATGTTGTGCAGCTCGCCCTCGAACTCGATCTCCTTCTGGTACGAGAACAGGTCGTTGACGAAGCACGCGTAGTCGCTCGCCGCGGCCTCCAGGTTCTGGATCGGGCGGGTGTCGTACACCTCCGCGGGGACCTGCCGGCCGGTCCTGAAGCGGCTCAGGCTCATGGTCAGGTCGGAGCCGAACGTGCGCCGGCGCATCTCGATGTAGTCGACGGGGTCGGGGATGCGCCGCTCGTGCTGGTTCTGCAGCTCCCACACCCAGCTGTCGAGCATCACGTCGACCGTCTCGCGGAACTGGGCCCGGTGCCCGGGGTCCATCGGCGCGGCCGTGCGGGGCCACAGGTCGGCCAGGCCACGTTCGAGGGGGCTCACCGGTACACCGGCGGAAACCAGATCCAGCGGCATGAACGTCTTCAGTCGCGCCACCATCGCCCGGGCGCCGTCGAGGTCGCCGGTGGGGCCGTAGACCTGCGGGAACCAGTCGTCGCCGTAGGTGCCCCAGCTCAGCCACTGGGTGCCGAGCGCCAGCTCGTCCTCGGTGCCGTCGGGGTTGAGCGCGCCGGCACAGACCGCGAAGTCGAAGCCGGTGAGCATCCGCTCCGTCCACACCGACGGCGCCTTGACCGCCGGGGCGGCGGGGCGCGGCACGACGTCGAAGAAGCCCATCGCGCGGGACCAGTCGACGACGCTGCGGCGGGCGGAGTCCAGGTGCGGGTTCTGCCGCGACCGGTACGGCATGTACAGGTCGGGGACCGGCAGCGGGCCGACCTTCCGGAAGGGGCTGAGGTCGTAGTGCCGCACCCGCGTGCTGCTGGTCAGCGACCGGAGCCGGGCCGCGGCCGTGCCGATCCCCATCGGGCCGCCGAGCGTGAACTGGCCGGACGGGCGGACCTCGCTGTTCATGTACCGGCTGGAGCGCATGTGCCACTCGTGGCCGCCGGCCTGCCAGTCCTGCAGGCCCTGCGCGTACTTGAGGACCCGCAGCCGCTCGGCCGGGTCGAGGGCGTGCTCGGCGAAGAGCGGCTCCAGCTCGGTCACGACGGTGTGCTCGAACTGCTGCAGGCGCGACGTCAGGATCTCGTTGGTCTTCTCGGCGGCCTGCTGTGCCCCGTAGCCGAGGAAGCGTTCCAGGACCAGCACGCAGTTGGCCAGTTCGCCTTCCTGCTGGGTTTCCCGTTCGTACGAGAAGAGGTCGTTGCGCAGGTGCACGCCGTCGGCGAACGTGTCCTTCAGGACGCGCAGCGGGCGGCTGTGCGCGACGCGCGCCGGGATCTCCGCGGCGGTGGCGTATTCGACGAGGTTCGCCGACCAGGGCGCGCCACCGACCTTGCGGCGCATCTCGATGTACTCGATGGGGTTGGAGACGCGGCCGTCGTTGATGTTCGCCAGCTCCCACAGCGACTCCTCCAGCAGCGCCCGGGTGCTGTGCACGAAGCGGGCCCGCCAGTCCGCGGACATCGCGGGGACGGTGCGCTCCCAGAGCTCCTTGAGACCCTTCTCGACCGGGTTCGTGGGCTCCTCGGTGACCGCGCCGTGCAGCGGCATGAACATGCGCAGCCGCTCCAGGTACGTCTCTGCGCCGCGCATGTCCTGGGTGCGCTTGAACACGTCGAGGAAGTGGTCGTCGAAGAAGAACACCCAGACGTACCAGTCGGTGACCAGGTCCAGGGCCCGCGCGGACGCCTCCGGGTGCGTGTAGGCGCACAGCAGCGCGTAGTCGTGGTCGTCCAGGTCCTTCTCGTCCCAGATGCCGGAACCCTCCACCATGCCCATCGACCGCGCCCACGCCTTGGTGTGCGTGCGGGCGCCCTCCAGGTTCGGGTTCAGGCGGGCCGGGTACGGCTGGTAGAAGTCGGGCAGGGTGAACGGCTGCTGAGTCACTGCGCTTCCTAACGTGCGGTGCCGTCGTCGACGACATCGGTGAATACGTCGACCGTGACGCTCTCGCCGCGCTGGAACGGGAACTCCAGCTCGTAGACGGCGAACAGCATCAGCGCCGACATGGCGGCGAGCAGGGCGATGATCGTGAGGTACTCGCCGCTGCCCTTGACCCCGAACATCAGGGCGTTGGCGAGGGTGAGCACGTCGCCGACGATCAGGGCGAGCCACATGACCTTCGGCAGCCCGGCGGACGCGGCGGCGAGCCGGGCGTCCCGGTTGACGGTGAGCGCGCGCAGGTCGGCGCGGGCCTCCGACTGCCGGTTCACGGCCGCCTCGTCGCCGCCGGGCAGCGGCGCGTCGACGGTCTTCCACAGCTTGGAGATGACGGCGCTGCCGGCCTTGCCGACCGGATCGCCCTTCGCCATCGCCGGCCACTCCTGCTGCTCGACGATGCGGACGTACTCCCCGGTCAGCTCCCGCATCGCGGCGCTCTCGGCGGCGGGCAGCGTGTCGGCGTAGTGGTTGAGGTCGACGACGGCGCGGGCCTCGGCGCGGCCGCTGTCCTGCGCGCCGTCCCCGGCCTCCCAGACACTGACGATCACGAACGTCATGAGGATGGCGTAGAGGACACCGATGATCGCGAATGCGATCCCGGCCACGTCGTTGTTCTCCTGGCGGTCCTCGACCGGCACGAACCGTTGCACAGCAAGGCCTGCGGCGATCGCGACGGCCACGGCGACGGCCGTGACGATCAGGCCGCCGATCAGGATCTCACCGTTCACCGGCGCCTCCCTCAGTTAGGGTGATCATGCGTTTTGCGGCTTTTGTAGGGAGTCTTCGATGCGTGCATTCCGCTGGTGTACGGCCACCGCCGCGCTGGGCGTGTGCTGGGCCGTGCTGCCCGCTCCCGCGTTCGCCGCGCCGGCCGGCGCCCTGCCGGAGGGCCTGCTGTGGGTGTCGCAGGCGCCGGGCGACAACGGCTCGACGCTGCACCGGGTGACGTCCGCGGGCACCGTGACGCGCACGCCGCTCGGGTACTCGGTGAACGCGATCGGCTGCGCGGGCGACGGCATCGTGTTCGGGCTCGCGACCGCGCGCGCCGGGCGGAAGCTGCCGGAGAGCCCGCACGTGGTCCGCATCGCCGGCGCCGGGCGGGTCACCGACCTCGGCGCGGTGCCCGGGACCCGGCGGGCGGCCGGATATCCGCTGTCAGACGGGTACGGCGGCACGGTCGTCACCGAGGGCGGCCGGGTGCGGCTGCTCGTCGGGACCGCCTCGGCGCTGCGGCCGGTGGAGGTCACGCCGGAGGCGTTGCGGCTGCTGCCGGCGCGGAGGCTGCCGGCGCTGCCGTACGCCGGGGACTGGGTCGTCGAGCCGCGCAGCGGGGACCTCCTCACCGTGGCGGCCCGCGACGGCCGGGCGCAGCTCGTGCGGGTCACTTCCGCCAGGGCAACCATGACGCCGTTGCCTTCGGTGCTGCCGGGCAGGTCGGCGTACGGCGGGCTGGCACTGCACCCGGACGGGACGCTGACCGCGTTGTTCAACCAGGCGGCGGGGCCGGGCGCGGGGCCGGGGACGGGGCACGGGCCGGGTGGCAGCGCCCTGTTCCGGATCCCGCTGCCGGATCCGGCGCGGGCGGTGAAGCTCATGGACCTGGGCTCGGTCACGTCGTCGGACGCGACCGCCTGCCCCGTCGCCCGGGCCGCCGAGATGCCCGTTCCCGTGCCGGTCGTGCCATCTCCGGTGCCGT
>NZ_JBVJIJ010000044.1:29660-71004 GCF_055586325.1 Dactylosporangium sp. NPDC051087
CCGTCTTTGGTGCCGTCGGTGCCGTCTTTGGTGCCGTCGGTGCCGTCTTTGGTGCCGTCGGTGCCGTCTTTGGTGCCGTCGGTGCCGTCTTTGGTGCCGTCGGTGCCGTCTTTGGTGCCGCCGTCGCCCCGGCCGCTGGTGCGCAGGGCGACGCCGGCGCCGTCGACGTCCTCGGTGACGCCGTCGGTGGCGCCTTCCTTCTCGCCGTCCGTCTCGCCGTCGGGGCGGCGGTCGCACGTGCGGCCCGCCGAGCCCGTCGCCGCACCGGTGTCGCGGACCGCTCCGGTCGGGAAGCGGTTCATCCCCGTGATCGGTGGGTTCATGGTCGCGGCGGTGGCGATGACCCGGCTGTTCCGCCGCCGCCGCTGACCTTCCCGCGGCGCCCCGGGGCACGTCTCCCGTCGCGTCTCCCGCCGCGTCATGTGCGGATCGCCGACGGGAGGGAGAACTGCTGGTGCTCGGCGGCGACGCGGCGCTCCTCGACCGTCACCGGGCCGAGGGCGCGCAGCGCGTCGACGACCTCCTCGACCAGCCGCGGCGGGGCCGAGGCGCCCGCGGACAGGCCGACGACCCGCGCGCCGGCCAGCCACGCCGGGTCGATCTCCGACGCGTCGTCGATGAGGTGCGCCGGCGTGCCGAGGCGGCGGGACAGCTCGACGAGCCGGACCGAGTTCGACGAGTTCGCGGACCCGACGACCAGGACCAGGTCGGCATCTTGGGCGACCGCGGCCACCGCCTCCTGCCGGTTGGTCGTCGCGTAGCAGATGTCGTCGGATCCCGGTCCCCGCAGGGCGGGGAAGCGTTCCCGCAGCGCGTCGACGACCTCCCCGACCTCGTCGACCGCCAGGGTCGTCTGCGTCAGGTACGACACCCGCCGCGGATCCTCGACGCGCAGCCGCGCGACGTCCTCGGCCGTCTCGACGAGGACGGTCCGGTCCGGCGCCTCGCCGAGCGTGCCCTCGACCTCCTCGTGCCCGGCGTGCCCGACGAGCACGATCGTGTCGCCCCGGCCGGCGAAGCGGCGCGCCTCGGCGTGCACCTTCGTGACGAGCGGGCAGGTGGCGTCGACGACCCGCAGCGACCGCTCGGCGGCGTCGGCCCGGACCTGGGGCGCGACGCCGTGCGCGGAGAACACGACGGTCGCGCCGTCGGGCACCTCGGAAAGCTCGTCGACGAAGACCGCGCCGCGCGCCTCCAGGTCCGCGACCACGTGCCGGTTGTGCACGATCTGCTTGCGCACGTACACGGGCCGGTCGGCGCCGCCTTCGTCGTCGAGCACCCGCTCCACGACCTCGATCGCGCGTTCCACGCCCGCGCAGAAGGACCTCGGCGCCGCGAGCAGGACCGTGCGTGCCGTTGCCGTCACCGCTACCGGTCCCGTCGCGTCGCGAACCGGGCGACGGCGTCGAGCTCCGCCTCCGCCCGCGGGGCGGCGTCGGCGGCGGCGAGCGCGTCGAGGGCCCGGCCGAGCAGCTGATCCGCCTGGCCCTGGCTCCACACCCGCGCGCCCGCCGCCTCGACCAGTCCCGCGGCCCGGCCCACCAGAGCCTCCGGCAGCGCCGCGGCCGTGTCGCCGGCCGGGCCGTTGTAGAACGCGGCGAGCTCCAGGCCGGCCGGGGTGCCCGAGGTCAGGGCGGCGACGACCGGCAGCGACTTCTTGCGGCTGCGCAGGTCCGAGTGGACCGGCTTGCCCGTCGTCGCCGGGTCGCCCCAGATGCCGAGCAGGTCGTCGGCGAACTGGAACGCCAGGCCCAGGTCCTCGCCGAACTGCGCCAGCCGCAGCACCTGGGCCGGCCGGCCGCCGCCGAGCAGGGCGCCGATCGCGCACGCCGAGCCCAGCAGCGCCCCCGTCTTCGCGGCGGCCATCGCCAGGCACGCCTCCACGTCGACGTCGCTGCGGCGCTCGAAGTCGAGGTCCGCGCTCTGCCCTTCGAGGAGCCGCTGTACCGCGGCGCCGAGCATCCCGGTCGCCCTGGTCGCGGCGGGGTGCCCGCACGCGACGAGGGTGTCCATCGCCAGGGCCAGCAGCGCGTCCCCGGCCAGGATCGCCGCGCTGGTGCCGAACACGTTCCACGCCGTCGGCCGGTGCCGCCGGGTGGCGTCGCCGTCCATGACGTCGTCGTGCAGCAGCGAGAAGTTGTGCACCAGCTCGACGGCGACGGCACCCCGCACCACGGCCGTGGGCGGTCCGCCGGCCGTACCGTCGCCGGAGCCGGACCGGTCGTCGCCGGTCACCCGCTCGTCGCCACCGACGGCGGCCGCGCTGAGCATGACCAGCGCGGGCCGCAGGGCCTTGCCGGGGTCCGCGTCGACGGGGCGGCCGTGCTCGTCCCACCAGCCGAAGTGATATCCGGCGATGTGCCGCATCGACGCCGGCAGTGTGTCGACGGCGGCGCGCAGCGCGGGCACGACGCGGTCCCGGGAGTCGGCGAGGACCTCCCGCGCCGATCTCGGCGTGCTGACGGGCTGGGTGACGACCTGGGCGGCGACCATCCGGTCAGCCTCCGATCTCGACGTGTTCGAGGATGCCGAGCGCGTCCGGGACGAGCACGGCGGCGGAGTAGTACGTGCTGACGAGGTACGACGTGACGGCGTGCTCGTCGATGCCCATGAAGCGCACGTTGAGCCCCGGCTCGACCTCGTCCGGGATGCCGGTGCGGCGCAGCCCGATGACACCCTGGTCGTCGGCGCCCGTCCGCAGGACCAGGATCGAGCTCGTCCCCCGGTCGCTGATCGGGATCTTGTCGCAGGGCAGCAGCGGCACGCCGCGCCACGACTGGACCTGCCGGCCTTCGAGCTCGATCGTCGGCGCGTACAGGCCGCGGCTGTTGCACTGCCGGCCGAACGCCGCGATCGCCTTCGGGTGGGCGAGCAGCAGCCGCGACTTGCGCCGCCTGGACAGCAGCTCGTCGAGGTCGTCCGGGGTCGGCGGGCCGGTGCGGGTGGCGATCCGCTGCCGCAGGTCGGCGTTGTGCAGCAAGCCGAAGTCGCGGTTGTTGATCAGCTCGTGTTCCTGCCGCTCGCGCAGCGCCTCGACGGTCAGCCGCAGCTGCTGCTCGAACTGGTTCATCGGCTGGTTGTAGAGGTCCGCGACCCTCGTGTGGATCCTGAGGATCGTCTGGGCGACGCTGAGCTCGTACTCGCGGGGCTTGGTTTCGTAGTCGACGAAGGTGCCGGGCAGGACCGGCTCACCCTGGTGCCCCGACGCGAGGTCGATCGCGGCCTCGCCATGCTTGTTCTGACTTTTGCCGTCTTTTTCCGCTTTTTTCGCGATATGCGCGCCCAGGGCGGACTGCTCGCGGAAGCGGTCGATCTCCTGGCGGCGCAGGGCGAGCAGCGTCGTCGGGGTGCTGGTGCGGATCGTGAAGCCCCAGCTGTTCAGCGTGCCCTCGAAGACGCCGTCGCCGAAGAAGTCGCCGTCGGTGAGCACGCCGAGGAGGGTCTCGTCGCCGTACTCGCCGATGCCCAGCTGCCGGACCTTGCCCTTGACCAGCAGAAACACCCGGTCGGCGGGCTGCCCGGCGGTGACCACGGTCTCGTCGGGGCCGAGCTCCAGCTGCTCGAACCGCTCAGCCATCTGGTGCAGGACCGAGTCGTCCGGGAACTCCCGCAGCGCGGGCAGCTCCCGCAGCTCCTGCGGGATGACCTGCACCTGCGAGCCGGTGTTGGTGAAGGTGATCCGACCGTCGCCGACGGTGTAGGTGAGCCGCCGGTTGACCCGGTAGGTGCCGCCCTCCGCCTCGACCCACGGCAGCATCCGCAGCAGCCAGCGGGGCGTGACGCCCTGCATCTGCGGGACGGATTTCGTGGTTGTCGCAATGGTACGGGCGGCTCTGGTGCTGAGGCTCTTTTGTTTGTCCTGTTCGGTCCCAGTGGTCACGGTCTCAGTTCTCCCGCCCGATCTCGACATTTTCGAGAATGCCGAGCGCGTCCGGCACCAGAACGGCGGCGGAATAGTAGGCGCTCACCAGATACGAAATGATCGCCTGCTCGCTGACGCCCATGAAACGCACCGAAAGGCCGGGCTCGTATTCGTCGGGAATACCCGTCTGGTGCAGGCCGATGACACCCTGCTGCTGCTCACCGACGCGCATCAGCATGATGGACGTGGTGCGGGTGTCGCTCACCTCGATCTTATTGCTCGGGAAGATCGGGACGCCGCGCCACGCCGGGACCTGGTGCCCGCCGAAGTCGATGTTGCCCGGGTACACGCCGCGCCGGCTGCACTCGCGGCCGAACGCGGCGATCGCGCGCGGGTGGGCGAGGAAGAACGTCGGCTCCTTCCACACCAGCGACAGCAGCTCGTCCATGTCGTCCGGGGTCGGCGGGCCGGTCCGGGTGTAGATGCGCTGGTCGTAGGAGGCGTTGTGGAGCAGGCCGAAGTCGCGGTTGTTGACCAGCTCGTGCTCCTGCCGCTCGCGCAGGGCCTCGATGGTGAGCCGCAGCTGCTGCTCGACCTGGTCCATCGGCTTGTTGTAGAGGTCGGCGACCCGGGTGTGCACCCGCAGGACGGTCTGCGCGACGCTCAGCTCGTACTCCCGCGGCGACGCCTCGTAGTCGACGTAGGTCCCGGGCAGGACGGGCTCGCCGTCGTGCCCCGACGCCATGTCGATGGCGGCCTCGCCGTGCTTGTTCTGCGGCTTCTGCGGCTGGTTCTGCATCCGGCGGATGTGCTCGCGCAGCGAGTCGGCCTGCCCGTTGAGCTGCTGCATCGCCTGCCACGACAACGCCAGGACAGTGCAGCTGGTCAATGCCTTGGCGGTGAAGTCCCAGGTCCCGGCGCCACCGGTCAGCACCTCGGAGCCGAAGTGGTCACCGTCGGCCAGGACCCCGAGGACGGTTTCGTCGCCGTACTCACCGGCGCCGATCTTGTTGATCTTGCCGTGCGCGATGAGGAACACCCGGTCGGCCGGCTGCCCCTTGGTGACGATGACGTCGCCGGGCGCGAACTCCTGCTGCACGAACCGGTCCGCGAGGGAACGCAGCGCGTTGACGTCCTCGAACCCGCGCAGCGCCGGCAGTTCCGCCAGTTCCTGCGGGATGACCTGGACCTGCGAGCCGGTGGAGATGAACGTGACCCGCCCGTCGCCGACGGCGTAGCTGAGCCGGCGGTTCACCCGGTACGCGCCGCCGCCCGCCTGCACCCACGGCAGCATCTTCAGCAGCCACCGCGAGGTGATCTCCTGCATCTGCGGCACCGACTTGGTCGTCGTCGCCAGGTTCCGCGCCGCACCGGTGCTGAGGCTCAGCCGCCGCTGCTCCTGTTCGTCATTGGCTTGCGCATTCGATCCGATGGATTCCAGCAGAGTCATTTGTTTGCTTCCAATCACGCATTCGGCGCCGATTGACACGGTTGAACCGCCGCACGACTCATCGGCGACGGCGATGCAATTCAAGGGGATTCGGATCGCTCGCGGGGTCCGGCCACTTCCGCGGTCCATGTGAACGGTTCAAGTATGCCGTCGGACCTGGCCGATCGGGCGATAAACCAAAAATGGTCGGGCAATTTTCAGCACTTACCCGCTAGCGCTATTCCCGGCCCCGCGCAGGACGTTCCCGCCACCAGCAACTGTCGGGTCCACGACAGTTCACCGGCTGTTTACGAGCTCCACCTCGAACCCGTCGCCATCCTCGAGATACGCCGCATAGTGCTCGCTCCCACCCGCATACGGATGCCGCTCGGGAAACATCAGCTCCCACCCGTACCGCGGCGCCGCCTCGACGATCGCGTCGACCCGCTCCCGCCCGTCCACGTGGAACGCCAGATGGTTCAGCCCTGGCCGGCACCGCTCATGCCGCGCCGCGGTCATGGCCGGCGACTCCTCCACGACGATGTACGTCTCCCCGAACCGCCAACTCCGCCCCACCGCCCATTCCCGGTACGGCACCCACCCGAGCTCCCCCAGCAACCACCCCCAACTCCACACCGCCCGCCCTAGGTCCGGCACCCACACCTCAACGTGATGCAGCACAGCTCCCCACCCACTTCCCTTCCCGCCCCCGGCCCTCTTCTCGTCCCGTCCCCCACCCCGCAACCGACCGCGAGCCCCACCGCGGAGCCCGTTCCTCAAGCCCACCATCCCGCCCCTCGCACCGCCAGCCCGCACCACCAATCCCCCGCACCACCGATCCCCGCACCACCGATCCCCGCACCACCGATCCCCGCACCACCGATCCCCGCACCACCGATCCCCGCACCACCGATCCCCGCACCACCAGCCCCGCACCCTCAGCCCCGCACTGCGGTTCCGGCACCCCGCCCCAACACTTCGGCCCAGCACCCCCGCCCGCCACTTCCCCCGACTCAGCGCCCGCAGGTCCGGCACCCCCAAGCTCAGCACCCCTGGGCCCGACACCCTGGGCCTGACAACCTGGGCCTGGCACCCCTTGGCCTGGCACCCCTGGTCTGACATTCCCTGCTGACAACTCATCACGGCGGCCACCCGCCGCATTCCGCCCGCCGGGCCACAGCCATCGCCCAGCCGGGCACCCCAGCCGGGCACCCCGGCCCGCCGCACCGGCCCGCCGCACCGACTCGGCACACGCGGGCCCGGCACACGCGGGCCCGGCACCCCTGGCCCGGCACCCCTGGCCCGGCACCCCTGGCCCGGCACCCCTGGCCCGGCACCCCTGGCCCGGCAAGCTCGGCGTGGCATCAACGCCGGATGCGTGCGCCCGGCCCCTTGCCGCAGCCCACGAAGCAGCCAGCACTCCGTCCACCACACGCCGTCAGCGGGCAGCACACCGTTGACCGCGCTGCACGGGGACGTCATCCAGACCGCGGCAGCACTCCGGGCTCTGCCTGCCGTTCCCCTTCGAAGCGGGCGAAAGGGCCAGTCGTGCCCCTGCTGGACGGCGTTACTCGAAGCGGGACGGGTCGCCGGCGCCGACCCGCAGGATCTCGGGCTCGTCACCGGACAGGTCCACGACGGTGGTCGGCTCGACGCCGCACTCGCCGTCGATGACCGCCTCGACCTGGTGGTCGAGCAGCTCCTTGATCTCCCACCCCTGCGTCATCGGCTCATCCTGCCCAGGCATCAGCAGCGTGCTGGACACCAGCGGCTCACCCAGCTCCGCCAGCAGCGCCTGCGTCACCGTGTGCTCAGGAATCCGCACCCCGACGGTCCGCTTCTTCGGGTGCAACAACCGCCGCGGCACCTCAGGGCTCGCCGGCAGGATGAACGTGTAACTCCCTGGCGTCACCCCCTTCACCAGCCGGAACACCGAGTTGCTGATCTGCACGAACTGCCCGAGCTGCGCGAAGTCCCGGCACATCAGCGTGAAGTGGTGCCGGTCATCCAGCTTCCTGATGTCCCGGATCCGCTCCAGCCCAGGCCTGCTGCCCAGCTGACACCCCAGCGCATAGCAGGAGTCCGTCGGATACGCGATCAACCCGTCATCCCGCAACACGGTGACAATCTGCTGCAACAGCCGCGGCTGTGGATTGTCCGGATGCACGTCGAGGAACCTGGCCACGACCAGAGCGTACGCGCCCACCCTCCGCCCGCCGTCACACCGCACGCACCCGAACCGAACCCCGACCGCGACGCCGACCCTCACCTGCCCGACGATCGCCGACGCCGAGCCCGGTCGCGATCCGTCGTCCTACGGCCCACGGATCACACAACCGCGAACCCACCGCACCCCAGCGCCCGATTGCCACCCTGGATCGCCGCACCTGAACCGGCGCCGACCGAAGCCACCACACCCGTTGCCACCGCGCCGCAGACCGGACCGCCGCGACGGACTCGAAGCATCCACTCGCGCATCCGTCTCAGGCTCCGTCTCAGACTCCGTCTCAGGCAACGGTTCTGCCACCTCGGCGCCTTCCACCGCAGGCCCCGCCTTCTCAGCAACGTGGACCGCGGCACCGGCGGCCTGCCCAGCGGGTTTGTCCGACGCGGGCGCGGCAGGCTCCGCTTCCACAGACACGTGCGGCACGGGTTGGACCGCAACCTCCGCCGGTCCGCCAACTGCACAGACGACGACCGGACCGACAACCGAAGCAGCGGCCACACCGACGACCGGAGCAGAGACCGCACCGACGACCGGAGCAACGACCGAAGCGGTGACCGGAGTGACGATGCGCGAGCCGTCGCGGGCGGTAGCGGGCGCGGCCGTCTGAGCCGAGGCTGCGCGGGCAGCCGCCTCGCGGTCGAGGTCGGCGAGTGTCCTGGCGGTGCGGAGCCGGGCGAGCTTGGCCTTGTGCCGGGCGGCGAGGCCGTGGCGGCGGGCTTCGGCGAACTCGGCGCGGACACGCGTCCGCTCCTCACGCGCCCGCCGCCGCTCGGCCAGCATTTCGGCGAGCCTGGCGTCCCAGTCGATCGGCTCGATGACCGCCGTGCCGGCGGCCCGCGCCGGCGGCTCAAGAAGATGGTGAAGGTGTTGTTGTCGCACGCCCCGACCCCCGCGTCCCGGTGGCATGTCCCGCCCGAAAGCGGCCTGCATCCATCGTCATGGGTGCACGCGGCGGCGTCCAGCGCGAGTCGCCGGCGTCGACACAAAGCCACGGACTCGCTACACAACGTCGATTCCCGATCGTGGGCGGCGCATCGAAGCCGGGGAAGGAGTAGGAAGGTGGCATGACGGATCTGGAGGCTGTGACCGACTGGGTTTCGGGCTACGTGCGGGCGTGGAACAGCAACGATCCCGCAGACATCGGCGACCTCTTCGCGGAGGACGCGGCGTACTACACAGCACCGTTCGAGGAGCCGTGGCGGGGACGGGAGACGATCGTAAAGCAGTGGCTGGCGCGCCGGGACGCGCCCGGCGAGACCACGTTCACGTGGCATCCGGTGACGGTCGGGCCCGAGTTGAGCATCGTGCAGGGCGTGACGGCATATCCCGGCCGGGTGTACAGCAACCTGTGGCTGATCCGGCTCGACACGGTCGGGCAGTGCAGGGAGTTCACGGAGTGGTGGATGCGGCAACCCGCGTCCGCCTGATCGCGCCCGCGAGGAAGACGACGAACGCGAGGGGCGCGGCGGGGAGCCCGACCAGCGCGGTGAGCACGCCTGGGCGGGCGGGCCACGCAGGGGCCGGGTGGCCGGGGGTGGTGCGACCGGCGGCGAGGGCACGGTCGGCGATGTCGATGGACAGGATCTGGTCGGGAAGGATCATCAGGTCCTGGGAGCGGGGAGGCTGCGACGAGGACGACGACGGGGTGACGGCGAGGATCGACAGGCGACAGACGAGTCCGTAGTCGGTGGGGGCGTAGGACTGCTCGTCGCCGTCCGGGCCGATGTCGGTGACGGGCTCCGGGCGGAAGGCGACGACCAGTGCGCGGTCGGCCCACCAGCCGATGAGTCGGGCGGTGGTGACGGCGTACAGGTGGATCGCGCCCTCGGCGGGGGCACCGTCAGTGGCTGAGACGAAGGTGATGCGGGAGTCGCGACCCGCGTCGGAGACGACGGCGAGGGACCCGCCGCCGGGTGTGAAGGCGCCCTTGCCGGCGAGGCGCTGGCCGGCGGGGAGCGTGAAGCAGTGTGCGCTCCAGGCCTCGGCCGTCGCCGGTGGCCGGCCCGGTCCGGTGCAGACCCGCGGGCCGAGCTGGACGGCGAGCGTGCCGTCGGGCGAGAACGCGGCCACGACCGGGGTCCGCGGCGAGGAGACCAGGCCGGTCGGATACGGCAGCAGCGTCGTGTACGAGCCGGTGCCGAGCGAACGGACACCAACAGACGAGCCGGCGGCAGGCGAACGAACACCAACGGACGAGCCGGTGCCGGGCGAACGGACGCCGGCAGACGGGTCAGTGCCGGGCGAACGGGCGCCGGCAGACGGGTCAGTGCCGGGCGGGGCGTCGGCAGACGAGCCAGGGCCAGGCGGACGAACACCAGCGGACGAGCCCGTGCCGAGCGGAGAGACGCCAACAGACGAGCCAGGGCTGGCCGGTGGGACGCCGGCAGACGGGGCGGAGATGAAGACCGCGAGTTGGGACTGGTCGGGTGACCAGGCGAGGGGCGTCACGGAACCGTCGGGGGGCGTGGGCAGAGGAAGGAGACGGACATGTCCGTTGCGGAGCGTGCGGACGGCGATGGCGTTCGAGGGGGTGGTGGTCGGGTCGAGGGCGTCGTGCGGGTAGGCGACCATCGTGCCGTCGGGTGACAGGTGCAGCGACTCGCCTGGGATGGCCGATGCGTAGGGCACGTCGAGGATGTGCTGGCCGCCGTTCGCGTCGACGAACGAGACGCTGCCCTCGGTGTCGGTGAGGAGGTTGCGCAGGCCTGAGGTGCTGCCGCCGACCGCGACCGGGACCGCGTCGACCGGTGCCGACTGGAGCGTCGGCGTCCACGGCCACGGCGCGTCGATCCGGTCCGGAAACCCGTCGAGCGTCACCGGGAACAGCGCCGCCGGGGGCGACGACACCGCAGACGAAGACATCGGGGACGAGGACACCAACGACGGAGACGCCGGGGACGGGAACGCCGGGGACGAGGACACCAACGACGGGGACGCCGGCGGGGACGGGAA
Organism: Dactylosporangium sp. NPDC051087; assembly: GCF_055586325.1. Lineage (NCBI taxonomy): Bacteria > Bacillati > Actinomycetota > Actinomycetes > Micromonosporales > Micromonosporaceae > Dactylosporangium > Dactylosporangium sp. NPDC051087. The sequence continues at coordinate 40,131 of NZ_JBVJIJ010000044.1, forward strand.
CGCCGGGGACGAGGACACCAACGACGGGGACGCCGGCGGGGACGGGAACGCCGGGGACGGGAACGCCAACGACGGGGACGCCGGGGACGGGGACACCACGGACGGGGACGCGGTCCATGTCGAGGCGGTGGCCAGGGCGTACAGGGAGACGAGGGGGGCGACGTACGAGGCGGTGACGCACAGGAGCCAGCGGGCGACAGGAGTCACGGGAGGGCCGGCAGGGGTGTCGGGCGGAGGCGGTGCCAGACCACAGTTGTGTAGGTCATCAGGAGGGCCGTTGTCAGGACGTGGAAGGCGGAGAAGGCGATCGCGTTCTGGTTGACCGCCTGGACCGTTTCCCAGTCGGCTGATGACGGGCGGCCCGACAGGACGGCGAAGACGAGGGTCGGCACGAGGGCGACGCGCCAGACGAGCAAGGTCCAGTGACGCAGGGTGGTGCGTCTGTCGAAGCCCAGGCGGGTGGCGGTGGCGCTGATCATCAGGAACCAGAGGAGGAACAGCAGGAGGTACGCCCAGAGGCCGTCGCGCGCGACCGAGCCGATACCGGTGGGGAGCTGGAGTGCGTCGGCGCGGTGGAGGGACCAGATGTTGACGGCCTGCAGGATCGCGTGCGCGGCGCCGGTCGCCAGGAAGGCCGCGGTCAGGTACTGCCACCACCTGGCCGGGCGGCCGAAGGCGACGAGGGCCTCGACCTCGGCGGCATCCGGGACGCCGCCGTGCGTGGCGCACAACAAGCCGGATCCAGAGCCGGCGGCGGGGGCGGGGGCGTAGCCGGGCAGGCCGCAGCGGACGCACGGCATCGGCACGACGGTCACAAGGTCGGGAGCGTAGAGGAAGGAGACGGGGTGTGCTGACCGCTGAACGTACGAATGAACAGGGCCCAACAGCCTGTCGTGATTGCGGCATTGTGGGCCCGGCGGAGCGGCCGTGTGCATACGGTTGATCAATGGAAGACTCCCAGCAGCGGGCCGATCAGCTGGTCGACGTGCTCGTCACCGAGTTCGGCGAGCTGATGGCCCAGGACCCCGCCGCGTTCCGCCGGAAGTTCCGCAAGATGGCGGCGACGCCGTTCGCGTTCTACCGGGGCAGCGCCTGCGTCTACTACGCCGACCTCAACGGCGTGCCGGATCCGTTCCTCGACGAGCGGACCTCCGCCGTGTGGATCCACGGTGACCTGCACGCGGAGAACTTCGGCACGTACCTGAACTCCGAGGGCATCCTCGTGTTCAACGTCAACGACTTCGACGAGGCGTACGTCGGGCCGTTCATCTGGGACCTGAAACGGTTCGCGGCGAGCATCGCGCTGATCGGCTACGCGAAGGCCCTGTCCGACACGGTGATCGGTGACCTCGTCAGCAACTACGGCCGCACGTACGTGCAGGAGTTGCGGGCGATCGCCGCGGGCGGCGAGGAGGCCATCGGGTCGCTGACGCTGGACACCACGGAGGGTGTGCTGCGCGACGTGCTGCACCGGGCCAGGCTCAACACGCGCGTCGCCCTGCTCGACGAGCAGACGGTGATCGAGGACTACGACCGGCGGTTCGCGATGGGCGACGGCGTGTACGCGGTCGACGAGCCGACCCGGCAGGAGGTCGAGGCGGCGTTCGAGCAGTACCTGCCGACGCTGCCGTCGTGGGACGGGTCACGGTCGCCGCGGTACACCATCAAGGACGTCGTGATGCGTAAGGGTGTCGGCATCGGGTCGGCCGGGCTGCCCTCCTACAACGTCCTTCTCGAGGGGCACACGCAGGCGCTGGAGAACGACGTCATCATCTACATGAAGCAGGGGCAGACCCCGGCGGTGTCCCGGTGGATCACCGATCCGAAGGTCAAGGCGTACTTCAAGCACCAGGGGCACCGGACGAGCGAGTCGCAGCGGGCCCTGCAGGCGCACGCCGACTCGTGGGCCGGTCACACGCAGCTGCGCGGTGTCGGGCAGGTCGTCGCGGAGGTGTCGCCGTACGCCGCGGACCTCGACTGGAGCGACGTCAACGAGCTGGCGGACCTGACCAGCGTGGTCGAGTACCTGGGCCGGGCGACCGCCCGCATGCACTCGGTGGCCGACGACGAGTCCAGCCACGACCTGGTGAACTTCTCCACCGAGGAGGCGATCGTCGCCGCGATCGACCGCGACGAGGACGGGTTCGTCGCCTCGCTCGTCGACTTCGCGCACGACTACGGGGCCCGCGCCCGCGCGGATCACCAGATCTTCGTGGACCTCTTCCGCAACGGCAAGTTCCCGGGCCTGTAAACATAGGGGCATGGCGCGCATCGAACGACTGGTCACATCGGGCACGTTCTCGCTGGACGGCGAGACGTTCGACGTCGACAACAACGTGTGGATCGTCGGCGACGACGAGGAGGCGGTCGTCATCGACGCCGCCCACGACGCCGCCGCGATCCTGCACGCCGTCGGCTCCCGGCACCTGCTCGCGATCATCTGCACCCACGGTCACGACGACCACATCGACGCCGCGCCGGAGGTGGCGCTGCGCACCGGCGCGCCGATCCTGCTGCACCCGGAGGACCTGCCGCTGTGGCACATGCGCCACCCCGACGTGGGGCCGTCCGCGACGTTGTCCGACGGTCAGGTCATCACGGTCGCCGGCACCGACCTGACGGTCCTGCACACTCCAGGCCACAGCCCGGGCGCCGTGTCCCTGTCGGCGCCGGACCTGGGTGTGGTGTTCACCGGCGACACCCTCTTCCAGGGCGGCCCCGGCGCCACCGGCCGATCGTTTTCGGACAAGCCGACGATCCTCGAGTCGATCCGCACCCGCCTGCTGACCCTCCCCAAGGATACGGTCGTGCACACCGGCCATGGTACTGACACGACCATCGCCGCCGAGTCCGGCATCTGAAGACGCGGGCCGGCGGGGGACTGATCAGAAAACGACAAACGGAAAGTCCCGTCGACGGGGACAGACAACGGCGGCCCGGACTGCCATGATGTCCGGCGTGATTCGCCTCTACGGACTGCTGTTCCTCATCGATCTGGTGATGCTGGTCGTCGCCCTGATCGACTGCCTGTCCTCCGACGAGGACCGGGTGCGCAACCTGCCGAAGGTTGCCTGGGTGTTCATCATCCTGCTGTTCTCCCCGATCGGCTGGATCGCCTGGTACGTCGCCGGCCGGCCACAGGCGGTGCCCGCGGGCGGCACGTGGCGCCCCGGCAGCGGTTTCCCCGAACGGGACCGCCCGCGCGCCGTGGCACCTGACGACGACCCCGCGTTCCTGCGCGAGATCGCCCGGACCCGCCGCGACGACCAGGAGATGTTCAGCAAGTGGGAGGCCGACCTCCGCCGCCGCGAGGAAGAACTACGCCGCCGCGAACAACGCCCCGAGTAAAGCGAGCAACACCCCGAACAAACGGGCAACACCCCGAGTAACGAGCAACACCCCGCAGCAGCGGAGGAGATCAGGTAAGGCCGGCGTCGAGGCGGGCACGCAGCCACGGCAGCATCACGTCGGCCTGGTCCTGCTGGAAGCGCCGCAGCGTCGGCAGGCCCGGCGGCTCCGGCTCCCTCGCCCTGTCCGTGAAGAACGCCGTCAGCCCCGCCACGACCGCCGTCACGTCCGCCGGGTCGGGCTCGAAGAAGTCCAGCGCGTCGTCGGCGATCTCCCCACCGTACAGGCGGACATTGAGCAGCAACGACAGCGTGTCGAACCATGGCACGCCCACGGCGGCGCTCGGCCAGTCGACGACCATGACCGATCCGTCGGGGCGGATGAGGAGGTTGTCGGCGCGGACGTCGACGTGCACGAGCCGGTCCCCCGCCAGGGCCGCGACACCCCGCTCCGCGAGCTCGACCAGCAGGTCCAGGTTGGACGCCACCCAGGGATCCAGCGACAGCGGCGGGTCCGCGGCCAGCCGGCGCCACCCGCCGAAGTTGTCCGCGAGCAGCGACGGCAGCGCCGGCAGCCCGGTCGCGGGCACGGCGAGCAGCCGCAATGCCGCGAGGACCGCCTCGATCTCCGGCTGCTGCCACGGTACGTGCGGCTGACGGCCCTCCACATCGGCGAAGACGAGCGCGACCCAGGTGCCGTCGTCGTGGAAGCCCAGGAGCCGGGGCGCGGGCACGTCCGCCGGCAGCGCCGCGGTGACCCGGGCCTCGGCGCGGTGCAGGGCGACGCTGTGCTCGTTGTGCCCGGCGCTGACCGCCTTCACGAACGCCCGCTGCCCGTCGGCGAGCAGGACCCTGTCCGCGGTGCCGGGCGAGAACCCGCCGGCCTGCGACACGGCCTCCACCACCGGCCCGCCGAGGATCGCCTCGACCGCGTCGTGCACCGAAGTCGGCAGGTCGTCCCAGCCGATGCGTACCCCGGAAGCCTGGACCATCGCACGATCGTCGCACCTCACGACGCGCCTGCGCGAGCACACGTTCGGGGGCTGCTAGCATTCCGGTCGTCGAACAGCTGATCGGGGAAAGCGGGCGGACGGTGGACCGGCAACCTCAGGGCCTCGGCCCGGTGCTCACGGTGCCGAACCTGATCAGTTTCGCCCGCCTGATGGGCGTGCCGCTGTTCCTGTATCTGTTCCTCGCCACCGACGCCACCGGCTGGGCGGTCGCCGTGCTCGTGATCGGCGGCCTCAGCGACTGGGTCGACGGCTTCGCGGCCCGCCGCCTCAAGCAGGTCAGCCGCCTCGGCGAGCTGCTGGACCCCCTGGCGGACCGGCTGTACATCCTGGCCACCCTGTTCGCGCTGACGTTCAAGGACGTCGTGCCCTGGTGGTTCACGATCACGCTGCTGGCCCGCGAAGCGGTCATGATCCTGTGCCTGGTCGTCCTGCGGCTCCTCGGCCACGGCCCGCCGCCCGTGCACTACGTCGGCAAGACCGCCACCGCGGTGCTGCTCATGGGCTTCCCGATGATGCTGCTCGCGCACTTCAGCGAGGCCGCCCGGCCGTGGGCGCTGCCGAGCGGCTGGGCGTTGTTGTGGTGGGGGATCGTCCTGTACTGGGTCGCCGCCGTCTTCTACTTCATCCAGGCCGCCATCCACGTGCGGGCCGGCCGGCTCGCGTCGTGACGTCCGCTCGCCGCGACGACCTGCTCGGCGACCTGTTCCGCACGCCCCTCGATCCCGGCTACGCGCAGGCCGCCGCCCGCCGGGCCGCCTCGGGCGCACCGCCGCCGCGGTGGGGCCGCGCCGCCCGGGCGGTCACGCTCGCCGCCGTCGGTTTCCTGCTGGCGGTGGCGTACCACCAGGTGGTGGCCGAGGCGCCGTCGGCGAGCCGGGCGCGCGACGACCTGGTGGCGGACGTCCGCTCCCGGCAGCGCACGGCCGAGGACCTCCAGCGCCAGGTCGACACGCTGCGCGCCCAGGTCGACCAGGCCCGCGACGACGCGCTCGCCGACGCGTCCGGCGCCGCGACGCTGCGCGGCCTCGCCGCCGGTGCCGGCACCGCCAAGGTCACCGGCGACGGCGCCGTCGTCCGGGTCGTCGACGCTCCCCCGCAGATCGACCCCGTCACCGGTCGCACCGCCGAGGAGAATCTCGGCATCGTGCTGGACCGCGACCTGCAGGACGTCGCCAACGGCCTGTGGCAGGCGGGCGCCGAGGCGATCGCCGTCAACGGCCAGCGGCTCACCGCGACGAGCACGATCCGCGCCGCCGGCGGGGTGATCCTGGTCGACTTCAAGCCCGTGACCGGCCCGTACGACGTCGCCGCCATCGGCTCCTCCGACCTCGCCGACCGCTTCTCCTCCTCCGCGACGGCGAAGCGCTTCCGCCGGTACGTGGAGAACTACCGCATGCAGTTCAGCGTCAAGGCGCGCAAGGGCCTCGTCCTCGCCGCCGCGCCCGAACCGCCGCTGCGATACGCCCACCCGCCGGCACCGTCACCGTCGGTGTCGCCATCACCTACTGGAGGTCGCCGGTGATCGCGGTGATCGCGCTCGCCATCGGAGTCGCGGCGGGCATCTTCCTCGAGCCGACCGTTCCGCTGGGGCTGCAGCCGTACCTGCCGATCGCCGTCGTCGCCGCCCTGGACGCGGTGTTCGGCGGCGTCCGCGCCAAACTCGACGGCATCTTCGACGACAAGCAGTTCACCATCTCCTTCGTCTCGAACGTGCTGGTCGCCGCCCTCATCGTCTACCTCGGCGACCAGCTCGGCGTCGGCGGCCAGCTCTCCACCGGCGTCGTGGTCGTCCTGGGCGTCCGCATCTTCAGCAACGCCGCCGCCATCCGCCGCCACCTCTTCCGCGCGTGACCACCCCACCGCCGGACGAGACTCCGGCCCCCACCCCACGCCGCCGCCCGTCCCCCCGTCCCCTCCCTCTTCCGGGCGACATTTCGGAAATGTCGGGGAAGGGGGAAATTTCGGGCGAGGCGCACGGCGCACCCGACATTCCCGAAATGTCCGGTGAAGATGGCGCTCCGCAGCGAGCCGCGGCACAGGAACACGAGGCAATCACCCCCGCCTCCCCGGAGGAAGACACACCGCGTCGAGCCGTGACGCAAGGACATGAGGCGACCACCCCTGCCGCCCCGGAGGCGGACGCACCACACCGGACCGCGGCACAAGGACACGACGCGATCGCCCCCGACACCCCGGACGGGGACGCACCGCACCGGACCGCGTCACAGGGACACGACGTGGTCGACCCCCACACCTCGGATGGGGACGCACCGCACCGGACCGCAGCGCAAGGACATGACGCGATCGACCCCGACATCACGAAACCCAAGGGGTCGCCCGGCGAGTCCGCAGCAGGAGCCCCCGGCGGCGGCATCCCAGCTCTCCATTCGACCGACATTTCGGAAATGTCCGGAACAGAGGGCGGATCCGGACCCGGCGACGATGAGGGCGGAGCGGACCGCGGAGGTTCGGCAGCCCGGCACATGGACGGCGAATCCAGGTCGCGCGACGACCGGGGCGGAGCGGACCGCGGAGGTTCGGCTGCCGGGCAGGGGAAGCGGCGGGGTGGGACCGGGCTCGTCATCGCGTTGTTGCTGGCGTTGCTCGGGTTCGGGATCTCGGTGCAGTTCAAGGCGGGCAGCTCCGACGCCGAGCTCGCCGCCGCCCGGCCGGAGGACCTCGTGCGGATCCTCTCCGACCTGGACGCGCAGCAGGACCGGTTGCGGCGGGAGATCAGTGACCTCGAGGACAGCCGGCGGCAGCTCGACTCCGGGGCGCAGGGGCGCGACGCGGCGCTCGCGGAGGCGCGGAAGCGGGCCGACGAGCTGGGGATCCTGGCGGGGACGCTGCCCGCCGAGGGGCCCGGGTTGTCGATCGAGATCACCCCGGGGACGGAGAAGGTCAAGGCGGAGGTGATCCTCGACGCGGTCGAGGAGCTGCGCGGGGCCGGGGCCGAGGCGATGCAGATCAGCGGGCGTGACGGGGGCACGGTGCGGATCGTGGCGGCCACGTACTTCGTGGACGGGGACAACGACCGGCTGGTGGTCGCGGGGCTGAGTCTCGCCGCACCGTATACGATCATGGTCATCGGAGGGCCCGACACCATGCGCACGGCGCTGAACATCCCCGGAGGGGTGGTGGACAGCGTGCGACAGCACGGCGGTACGGTCTTGGTGCGCGAAGCGGACCCGGTGCGGGTCACCGCGTTGCACACTGCCGGTGAGTTGAAGTACGCGAAGCCCGCCTGAAACACGAAGCGACGAGCGAAGGACCGACGTGATTCCCGAGGAACTGCGCTACACGGCGGAGCACGAGTGGCTCGCACCGGCGGACGCCGGCGCCTTCAAGGTCGGCATCACCGACTTCGCTCAGGCGGCGTTGGGCGACATCGTGTTCGTGCAGCTGCCCGAGGTCGGCGCGAAGGTGCAGGCCGGTGACTCGTTCGGCGAGGTCGAGTCCACCAAGAGCGTGTCGGAGATCTACGCGCCGGTGTCGGGTGAGATCGTCGCGGTCAACTCGGCGCTGGACACGGCGCCCGAGTCGGTCAACTCCGACCCTTACGGCGACGGCTGGCTCGTCGAGCTCAAGGCCGACGACCCGGCGGCGGTCGACGCCCTGCTCGACGCCGCGGCATATCGGGAACTGACCGAAAACAGCTGAGCAGCACGGGACCCGACAATGGTGACCGGGTCCTTCCCCAAGAAATCGTCCGACGACATGCGACAGGAAATACGGCCACGCGCTGCCGCGCGTCTGGTTGACCCGTGATTTCGGGCGTGACTAGGCTCGCTCAGTCAACCGTATGCATTGGCCTGTCGCATCGGAGGACACCGCAGCAGTCGACCGTGAGGTGGTTCCATGACGCGCCCAGACGACGAGTTCCCCCCGCTCGACGTCACGTCCACGCTCAACCTTGGCGCCATTGAGGATGCCATCGCCGGGCCGGACGACGACGTGGTCCCCACCCGCGTGTCGGGGTCGCTCCCGCCGGGCACGGCCCTGCTGGCGGTGCGCCGCGGGCCCAACGCCGGTGCGCGCTTCCTGCTCGACCACGACGTGACGACCAGTGGCCGGCACCCCGACAGTGACATCTTCCTCGACGACGTGACGGTGTCCCGCCGCCACGCCGAGTTCCACCGTGAGGGTGGCACGTTCACCGTCCGCGACGTGGGCAGCCTCAACGGCACGTATGTGAACCGTGAGCGGGTCGAGGCCGCGACCCTGAGCAACGGCGACGAGGTCCAGATCGGCAAGTTCCGCCTCGTGTTCGTCGCAGGACCGCGCCCCGACGAGAGCTGAGGCGATGACGGCGTCGGCAGCCGCCTGGGAGACACCGCAGGACCGCGACGGTCACGACCGTGGCGGTCCTCAGGGCGGTCCCCACAGCGCTGCCCGGGGTGAGCGCCTGATGAGCATCGGCGAGGTGCTCGCGCAGCTGCGCGCCGACTTCCCCGACGTCACGATCTCCAAGTTGCGCTTCCTGGAGACCGAGGGCCTCGTCGAGCCACGGCGGACGCCCGCGGGCTACCGCAAGTACACCTGGACCGACATCTCGCGGCTGCGGTACGTCCTGACCGCCCAGCGTGACCAGTATCTCCCCTTGCGGGTGATCCGCGAGCATCTCGCCACGATGGGCGATCCGCTGACCGACGTGTCGCAGTCGATGCCCGTCGAGGCCGCGCCCGAGGTGCGGCTCAACCGCGAGGAGCTGCTCGACAAGGCCGGCCTCGCCGACGCCACGCTGCGCGCCCTGGAGGAGCACGGCCTGGTCAAGGCCCGTCCGGGCGGCGGGTTCGACGCCGACGCCCTCGAGGTCGCGACGGCCGCGGCGCGGCTGGGCGAGTTCGGCATCGAGCCGCGCCACCTGCGGGCCTACCGGGGCGCCGCGGACCGCGAGATCGGCCTGTTCAGCCAGCTGGTGACGCCGATGACCCGGCAGAGCGGGCCGGCGGCGCGGGCCCGGGCCGCGGACACCGTCCACGAGCTCGCCGCGCTGACGCAGCGGGTCCACGCCGCGCTGGTCCGGGCCGGGCTCCGCGAAATCCTCGGTAAGTGACCCTCCCTGACACCCTCGACGGGAGCGATCTTCGCCACTGAGCGCACTTGGCCGGTGGCGCGAGTGGCACTACCGCCCCCCTGTCCGTGTACCGTGCAGGGAGTGGCAAGTCGACACGGAGGCGGGCAGTGCGAGAGCTGAATGTGGTCGGTGTTCGCGTGGAGCTGCCTACCAATCAGCCCATCGTGTTGCTCAAGGAGGTCGACGGCGACCGCTACCTGCCGATCTGGATCGGTGCGGTGGAGGCGACCGCGATCGCCTATGAGCAGCAGGGGGTCAAGCCTGCACGGCCGCTGACCCACGACCTGATGCGCGACATGCTGGCGGCGCTCAAGGCCCCGCTGAAGGCGGTCGAGATCGTCGAGATGCGGGACAACATCTTCTATGCCGAGCTGGTCATCGGCGACAACGTGCGGGTCTCCGCCCGGCCGAGTGACTCGATCGCGCTCGCGTTGCGGGTCGGCGCGCCGATCCGTTGTGCGGACCAGGTGCTCACCGAGGCCGCGATCGTCATCCCGGACGAGCAGGAGGACGAGGTGGAGAAGTTCCGCGAGTTCCTCGAGCAGGTCCGCCCGGAGGACTTCGCCGGGTAGTAGGTTCGGCAGCGGAGGCACCTTCCGTACCGGCGACAAAACGGGACAAAGCATCCCAGTGGCGACGCGCGGAAAATTCGGCGACCCGGCACGCGGCGTGTCGCGGCGTTACCTCCCCGCAGACCCTCAACGTGCGCTATAGGGTTGCCGGTGTTGACGCTGGAGGTGGGTCGCAATGCAACAGCCGCCCGATCCCGGGATATCCGGTCATGCTGCTGACACGGTTTCGGTGAGTGCTTTCGCCAAGTCCGACGACGTCGGCTACCGCGGTCCGACCGCCTGCCACGCCGCCGGGATCAGCTACCGGCAGCTCGACTACTGGGCCCGCACCGGGCTGGTCGTGCCGAGCGTTCGGGACGCGGCGGGCTCAGGCAGCCAGCGGCTCTACTCGTTCCGCGACATCGTCGTGCTCAAGGTCGTCAAGCGCCTGCTGGACGCCGGGGTGTCGCTGCAGAACATCCGCAAGGCGATCGAGACGCTGCGCTCCCGCGGCGTCGCCGACCTGGCCGGCATCACCCTCATCTCCGACGGCACCACCGTCTACGAGTGCCGCTCCCCCGAAGAGGTCGTCGACCTGCTCCAGGGCGGCCAGGGCGTGTTCGGCATCGCGATCTCCGGCGCGTTCAAGGAGATCGAGGGCACGCTGTCGCACCTGCCCGCCGAGGCGGCCACCCCCGCCGAGGAGGTCCCCGCCTCCGCCGACGACTTCGCCCAGACGGGCGGCGACGAGCTGGCCATGCGCCGCGCCCGCCGCCGCGCCGGCTGAGGGCAACCGCAAGCTCCGCGTCACTCACGCCGGTCGACCACCCCCACGGTCGACCGGCGTTTCCGTGCCAGACCGCGACGGCACCCGGCACTCCGCGCCGGGAAAAGCTCGAGAAACGCGTGGCATGAAAGGTGGGGTCGGCGTCGTTGCGGACGCCGGCCCGCCACGGCGACGATCGAGGCATGACGGCACGACGGGTCCTGGTGGCACTCTTCGACGGGGTGCAGAGCCTCGACGTCACCGGCCCGGTCGAGGTCTTCGCCGGCGCCGAGGAGGCCAGGCCCGGTTCGTACACCATCCGCAGCGGCAGCGTCGGCGGCGTGCCGGTCCGCGCGTCCAGCGGCCTGCGGCTGCTCCCCGACGAGGACCTGACCCTCGCCGGTCCGGCGGACGTGCTGCTCGTCCCCGGCGGGCGGGGCACCCGGTCCGGTGACCCGCGGCTCGTCGCGTGGCTGCGCGCCGCCGCCCGCGACGCCGGACGGGTCGCGTCGGTGTGCACCGGCGCGTTCCTCCTCGCCGAGGCGGGTCTGCTCGACGGGCGCCGCGCCACGACCCACTGGCAGTACACGGCCACCCTCGCCCGCCGCTTCCCCGCCGTCACCGTCGAGACCGAGCCGATCTTCGTCCACGACCGGGCCGTGTGGACGTCCGCCGGGGTCACCGCCGGCATCGACCTGGCCCTGGCGATCGTCGAGGAGGACCACGGCCGCGAGCTCACCCTGCGGATCGCCCGGCACCTCGTCATGTTCGTCCGCCGCCCCGGCGGGCAGCGGCAGTTCAGCGCCCACCTGGAGGCGCAGCTCGCCGAACGTGACCCGCTGCGGGAGGTGCAGCGGCACATCGCCGAGCACCCCGCCGCCGACCTGACCGTCGGCGCCCTCGCCCGCCTGGCGAACCTGTCGCCGCGGCAGTTCAGCCGGGCGTTCACCGCGGAGGTCGGCACCCCGCCCGGCCGGTACGTCGACCGGGTCCGCCTGGAGACCGCCCGCCGCCGCCTGGAGGAGGGCGCGTTCGTCGAGGACGCGGCACGCGCCTGCGGCTACGGCACCGCCGAGGCGATGCGCCGCGCGTTCGTCCGCGCCATCGGCGTCTCACCCAACGACTACAAGGAGCGCTTCCGATGCAGATGATCTTCGTCCTGTACGAGCGGATGACCGCGCTCGACGCGATCGGCCCCTACGAGGTCCTGTCCCGGCTGCCCGGGGCCAGGGTGACGTTCGCCGGGGTGAACGCCGGGCCCGTCCGCACCGACACCGGCGCGCTGTCCCTCGTCGCCGACCGGGCCCTCGCCGACTGCCCCGACCCGGACCTGGTCCTGGTCCCCGGCGGCCCCGACGTCCGGGCGCAGGTCACCGACACCGCCCTGCTCGACTGGCTCCGCGCCGCCGACCCGGCCACCACGTGGACGACGTCGGTGTGCTCCGGTTCGCTGATCCTCGCCGCCGCCGGCCTGCTGGCGGGCCGACCGCGACGACGCACTGGCTCGCGCTCGACCGGCTCCCGGCGTACGGCGTGACACCCGCCGCCCAGCGGGTGGTGCGGGACGGCAAGTACGTCACCGGCGCCGGCGTCTCCGCGGGCATCGACCTGGCGCTCACCCTCGCCGCCGAGATCGCCGGCCCGCGGGTCGCCGAGGCGATCCAGCTCGCGGTCGAGTACGACCCCCGGCCGCCGTTCACCGCCGGCTCCCCCGCCACCGCCGCACCGGCGCTCGTGTCGCACCTGCGGGCGAACTCGCACCTGGTGATGTCGACGTAGACTGCGGCTCGTGGCGTTCCGTGGCTGGGCCGCCGAGGCCCTCGACTTCTACGACGGCCTCGAGGCCGACAACTCCAAGACGTTCTGGACGGCCCACAAGGCCCTCTATGACGAGCAGGTCCGCGCGCCGATGGCCGAGCTGCTGGCGGAGCTCGCGCCCGAGTTCGGCCCGGCGAAGATCTTCCGGCCGTATCGGGACGTCCGGTTCAGCGCCGACAAGTCCCCGTACAAGACGTCCTGCGCGGCGTCGTTCGAGCGCGGCGGTTACGTCCAGCTGACCTGCCGCGGGCCTGGCGGCGGGCGCCGGTGCGTACATGATGGACCCGCCGCGGCTGGCGAAGTTCCGGCAGGCGGTCGCCGACGACTCCAGCGGCGTGCCGCTGACCGGGATCGTCGCCGCGCTGGAGGCGGAGGGCACGTCGGTCACGTCGCACGAGCAGCTGAAGTCGGTGCCGCGCGGCTACCCGAAGGACCACCCGCGCGCCGTCCTGCTGCGGCACAAGGGCCTGATCGCGTGGCACCAGTTCCCGCTGCGCCCGTGGCTGGGCACGGCGAAGGCGAAGACGCACCTGGTGACGTTCTTCCGCTCCTGCGCGCCGCTGCAGGACTGGCTGGCCATCCACACGTGACGCGCGCCTGACCCGCCGCCCGGTCGTCGCCGGGGCGGCGGGTCACGGGCATCGTCAGCGGCGTTCCACGGCGGCGAGGACGACGTCGAAGGGGGCGGAGGCGGCCCGGGCGGCCTCCGCGCGGTCGGCGGCCTCACGTTCGGCGGCGTCGAGCCACAGGGCGCCCTCGGTCCGGATCGCCTCCCGCGCGGCGGACGCGCCCGCCTGCCACGCGGCCTCCTCCGCGGCGGCGCGGACGAGCAGCTCCGGCGGCTCGCCCACGGGGACGGCCGGCGGGTCGGCGAGGAGGTTGCCCGGCGGGACGAAGACGACGGGCAGGCCGCTGCCGATCAGGGCCGCCTGCCGCCGCGCCTCGAAGGCGGGCGCCGAGGCGACCGCGTCGGCGTAGACGGCGGCGGTGCGGGCCGCGGTCGCCGCCCACGAGTGCCGCTCCCGGACCATCTGCCGGGCCTTGCCCGCCAGGCCCTGGGCGAACATCGGGTCCTGCAGCAGGGCGGTCACGGCGTCGGCGAGGCCGTCGGGCTCGCCGACGGGGAACCGGACGCCGGTGACGCCGTGCTCGACGATGGACGCGAGCCCGCCGGTCGACGCGACGACCAGCGCCGCCCCCGACGCCGCGGCCTCCAGGGCGACGGTGCCGGTCGCCTCATACCGGCTGGGCATGACGAACGCGTCGGCGGCGGCGAGGACCGCGGCGAGGGTGCGCTGGTCGAGGTGGCCGGGGAAGCTGACGGCGCGGTGCAGCTTGCGCTTGCGGGCCTCCTCGATGAGCGCGGCCCGGTATTCGCCGTCGCCGGCGACGACGGCGCGGGTGCCGGGGTGCCGGTCGCGGATCGCGGGCAGCGCCTCCAGGAGGTCCTGGACGCCCTTCTCGGCGATGAGGCGGCCCGCGTACACGAGCAGCGGGCCCTCACCGGCGAAGCGGAGCCGGGCGGCGAGGACCTCGCGGGCCGTCGCTGTCCACATGTCGGGGTCGATGCCGTTGGGCACGACGTCGACCCGCGTGGCGGGGACGTCGAAGAGGTGCTGGACCTCCCAGCGCAGGTAGTGCGTCGGCACGATCACCCGGACCGCCTCGGACCCGAGCCACCACTCGACGGAGTGCACGGAGCGGCTGGTCTCGCCGGTCAGATACCCCTGGTGCCGGCCCGCCTCGGTGGCCTGCATGGAGGCGACGAACGGCAGGCCGAGGGCCTCCTTGAGGGTGACGGCGGCGTGGGTGACGAGCCAGTCGTGGGCGTGGATCACGTCATACCCGCCGGGCGGGACCGTCCGCACGGCCGCTTCCGCGAGCAGGTGGTTGACGGCCATGGTCTGGCCGAGCCCGCCGCCGGACGTGTCGGCGGGTGACGGCGCCTCGGCGCGGACCACCCGGACCCCGTCGACGAGCGCCTCGGACGGGGCGTCCGCAGCGTGGCGGGTCACCACGGTCACCTGGTGGCCGGCGGCGACCAGCGCCGCGGACAGGGCAGCGACGCGCCCGCGGGGCGTCGCATCGGTCGTCGGTCGGTGGAATTCCCAGGCGATCATCAATACGCGCATAGCGGATACCTCTCGTCGCCGACTGTCACCGTAGCGCGTTCCGGCGCTTGCGCGGAGCAGCTTCGCGGGCCAATTTCATCTTTCCCGATTTTTCCGCAGTTGCGGTTTGCAACTTGCGGTTTTCCCTGACCACGGCCCTCGCGTGGAGGACGGCGGCGACCGACCGGGCGGAGAACGGGGCACCGGTCGGGCGGTGCGGAGCGTCACCCTCCGCGATCTCGCTGACCGAGCCGAGACCGCACTCCCCCACGTGCGCCTCGACGGCGGCGAGCGCCGCGTCCACCGGCAGACCGGCGGCGACCCTCGCGTCGACGTACGGGCCGAGCCACCACACCCACGCGGTCCCCTGGTGGTACGCGCTGTCCCGGGCGACCACCCCGCCGCGGTGCGTGCCGTGGTAGCCGTACTCGCCGGTGGCGAGGCTGCGCAGGCCGAGCGGGGTGACGAGGGTCGACCCGACCGCCTGCAGGACCCGGGAACGCAGGTGCGGCTCGTCGGCGGCCGGCGCGTACGGCAGGCTGAACGCGAGCAGCTGGTTGGGGCGCAGCACCGCGTCGTCGTGGAGGCTGCCGCCGCCCTTCGGATACGCGGCGGGGTGCGCGTCGACGACGTCGAACAGCCACCCGTCGGGCGCCCGGAAGCGTTTGACGACCTGCGCCTTCACCGCGTCGCGGCGGGCGTGGACGACGGACGCGTCCCGGCCGCAGCGTTCCCGCAGCGCGCCGACGGCGCCGAGCGCGTTGGCCCACAGCGCGTTGAGCTCGACGGGTTTGCCGTCCCGCGGGGTGATCGGCCCGCGCGGGAGGCGGGCGTTCATCCAGGTCAGGCCGGCGGTGTCGGCGTCGATGGCGAGGAGGCCGTCGGCCGGGTCGACCCGGACCCCGTCGCCGGTGCCTTTCGTGTACGCGGCGATCACCCCCTCCAGCACGGGCAGCAGCTCCGCGGCGAACGCGTCGTCGCCGGTGCGGCGCACGTGCCGTTCGGCGGCGTGCACGAACCACAACGGCCCGTCGGCGTCGTTCAGCGGCGCCGTGCCACGCATGCGGTCGGGCAGGTCGGCGTGGGCGCGCAGGAGCCGGGCGCCCTCCTCGGCGCGGCCCGTCTCGAGGAACAGTCCCTCGTACGCGGTCATCGTGTCGCGCAGGTAGCCGCCGAACCACGGATACCCGGCGATGACCGCGGGTGTCCCGTCGGGCCGGGTGACGATGAACTGGTCGGCGGCGAGGACGAGTGCCTTGTCGACGGCGTCGCGGGGGCCCGCGGCCCGCAGCAGCTTCCTGGCCCGCCGCCGCGCGTCGGCCACGACCACGGGCGCCGCGGGCGGCGGGGACGCGAGATCACCCGACCACGCGGACACCGACAGCGTCTCACCGACCGCCAGCACCGCCTGGAACGTCCCGGCGGCCCACAGGTCCTCGACCGGGTTCAGCCCCCGGGCGTCCTCCTCGCGGGTGTACGCGTCGAGGTACCACTCGCCGACCGGCCGGAACCCGGGCCCGTCCACCCGGTAGGCGTCCTCGACGGTGAACCCGCCACCGTCCGGCGCCACGACCGACGGCGGTTCGCCGGTCCGGTCACGTTCGGCGTCGGCGGCCCGCCACGTGCACAACGCGGTCAGGGCCAGCTCGACCGTCGCGCCGTCGGGCGCGGCGACGAGCCGGTGCACGACGGCGACGCTGTTGCGGCCGCGGGTCATCGCGACCTCGCGTTCGACGACGACCTCACCGATCCGCCACCGCCACCGCGGCACGCCGTCGGCGAGCTCGAACAGCTCCAGATGCTGGTGGCCGGCCGGGTCGACCGCGCCGGACGCCCACTCGTGCACGGCGAGCCGCACGACGGCGCCGCCGGGGAGCGTGACGACCGGGTCGAGCGCGGCGAGCGCCAGCTGCCGCTCCGGCGTGACGAGCAGACCGTGGTAGCGGCGGGTGCGGAGCCCCGAAAGGGTCCCGGTCGCGTGACCACCGGTACCGTCGGTGACGAGCCACTCGTGTTCGAACCCGGCGGGCGAATTGCAGACATGGGGGCCGAAGGTCATGGCCGATCCCGGGGGCATGTGCCCACTATGATCCGAACCCCCTTGGTTGAAACGTGCGCCACGACGAAATCGAGGTGTGATTCATCCCCGACCGTTGTCGGAAAGCCGACCCGTGGCCCGGCACGATTCATTATTGAGGGCACTGGGCATATGGCAGCCAGCTTCGCGCGTACCCGCGCGTGAACTTTCGACGCACGTAACACTGTGGCAACGCGGTCCCGGTTGAACACCGGTGCCGAGTGGCGGACGCAGCGATGGAGCAGGAGCTGAGATGCAGGTTTGGCCGGGCAACCGGTACCCGTTGGGTGCTACGTACGACGGGCAGGGCACGAACTTCGCGATCTTCTCCGAGGTGGCCACGGGGGTCGAACTGTGCCTCTTCGACGACAACGACGTCGAGGAGCGCATCAAACTCGTCGAGGTCGACGCGTTCGTGTGGCACGCGTACCTGCCGGGCGTCGACCCGGGACAGCGGTACGGCTTCCGCGTCCACGGCGAGTACGACCCGTCGCGGGGCCTGCGGTGCAACCCGCACAAGCTGCTGCTGGACCCGTACGCGAAAGCGATCGACGGTGACATCGCCTGGGACCCCGCCGTCTACGGGTACGACTTCAACGACCCCGAGCAGATGTCGACCGCGGACTCGGCGCCGTTCATGCCGAAGGCCGTCGTCGTCAACCCGTACTTCGACTGGGGCAACGACGCCGCGCCGCGCGTGCCGTACCACCACACCGTGGTCTACGAGGCGCACGTGAAGGGCCTCACGATGCGGCACCCGGACGTGCCGGAGGAACTGCGCGGCACGTACGCCGGCATCGCCCACCCGGCGATCATCGAGCACCTGCGCCGGCTCGGCATCACCGCCCTGGAGCTGCTCCCGGTCCACCACTTCGTGCACGACCAGCGCCTGGTCGAGCTCGGCCTGTCCAACTACTGGGGCTACAACACGATCGGCTTCTTCGCCCCGTACCACGGCTACGCCCGCCGGCACCGCGGCCAGCAGGTCCAGGAGTTCCGCGGCATGGTCAAGGCCCTGCACGCCGCCGGGATCGAGGTCATCCTCGACGTCGTCTACAACCACACCGCCGAGGGCAACCACCTGGGCCCGACGCTCGGCTTCAAGGGCATCGACAACGGGCACTACTACAAGCTCGAGGACGACGACAACCGCTACTACACCGACTACACGGGCACCGGCAACAGCCTCAACGTCCGCAACCCGCACACCCTGCAGCTGATCATGGACTCGCTGCGGTACTGGGTGACGGAGATGCGCGTCGACGGCTTCCGCTTCGACCTCGCCTCCACCCTCGCGCGCGAGTTCTACGAGGTCGACCGCCTGTCCACGTTCTTCGAGGTCGTGCAGCAGGACCCGGTCGTCAACCAGGTGAAGCTGATCGCCGAGCCGTGGGACGTCGGCCCCGGCGGCTACCAGGTCGGCAACTTCCCGCCGCTGTGGACGGAATGGAACGGCAAGTTCCGCGACACCGTCCGCGACTTCTGGCGCGGCGAGCCCGCGACGCTGAGCGAGTTCGCGTCCCGCATCTGCGGCTCGGCCGACCTGTACCAGGACGACGGCCGCCGCCCGTTCGCCAGCATCAACTTCGTCACCTGCCACGACGGGTTCACGCTCAACGACCTCGTGTCGTACAACGACAAGCACAACGAGGCGAACACCGAGGACAACCGCGACGGCGAGAGCCACAACCGGTCGTGGAACTGCGGCGTCGAGGGCCCGTCGGACGACCCGGAGATCACGGCGCTGCGGGCGAAGCAGCGCCGCAACTTCCTCACCACCCTCATGCTCAGCCAGGGCGTGCCGATGCTCTGCGCCGGCGACGAGCTCGGCCGCACCCAGGGCGGCAACAACAACGCGTACTGCCAGGACAACGACATCAGCTGGGTCGACTGGGACACCGTCGACGAGCAGCTCCTCGCCTTCACCCGCGGTCTCGCCGCGTTCCGCGAACGGCACCGGGTGTTCCGCCGCCGCCGGTTCTTCACCGGCCGGCCCGTCACCCGGCAGGAGGGCACGCCGATCCCCGACGTGGCGTGGTTCGCCACCAACGGCCGGCAGATGACCGAGGAGGACTGGGACAACCACTTCGGCAAGGCCCTCATGCTGTTCGTCAACGGCGAGTCGATCACCGAACGCGGCTCGCACGGCGAGCGGCACGTCGACGACTCGTTCCTGCTGTGCTTCAACGCCCACTACGAGCCCGTCGACTTCGTCATCCCGCAGTCCGACTACGGCAAGGAGTGGGAGCTGGTGATCGCGACCGCACCCGGGTCGGCGCGCGGCGGCGTGTCGTACACGGCCGGCGGCACCATCGTCGTGCCGGACCGGTCCCTCGTCGTGCTCGACCGGACGGTGTGACCGCGGTGGTGGCGAACTTCCCCACCGGGACGTACCGCGTCCAGGTGCGACCGGACTTCGACCTCGACGCGGCCGCCGGGCTCGCCGGCTACCTGCACGACCTGGGTGCCAGCCACCTGTACTCGGCGCCGCTGCTCGCCGCGACACCGGGATCCCCGCACGGCTACGACGTCGTCGACCCGACCCGGACCAACCCCGAGCTCGGCGGCCGGCCGGCCCTGCGACGCCTCGCGGACACGCTGCGGCAGCAGGGCCTCGGCCTGATCGTCGACATCGTCCCCAACCACATGGGCCTGTTCCAGCCCGCGGCGAACCCCATGTGGTGGGACGTGCTCACGCACGGCCGGTCGTCGCGGTACGCGGACTGGTTCGACATCGACTGGTCCTCCGGCCCGATCGTCGTGCCCGTCCTCGGGTCCGCCGCCGCCGTCGCCGAACTGTCGATCGACAGCGGCGAGCTGCGCTACTACGAGCACCGCTTCCCCATCGCCCCCGGCACCGCCGACGGCACCCCGCAGGAGGTGCACGACCGGCAGCACTACCGGCTCGTCGACTGGCGGCTCGGCAACGAGCTGCTCAATTACCGCAGGTTCTTCGCCGTGACGGAGTTGGCGGGTGTACGGGTGGAGGACCCGGCCGTCTTCGACGCGACCCACGCGGAAGTGCTGCGCTGGGTCGCCGACGGCGACGTCGACGGCATCCGCGTCGACCACCCCGACGGGCTGCGCGACCCCGGCGGCTACCTCACCGCGCTGCGCGAGCGGGCCCCGGACGCGTGGCTGGTCGTGGAGAAGATCCTGGAGCGCGGCGAGCCGCTGCCGCCGCACTGGCCGGTCGACGGCACCACCGGCTACGACGCCCTCGGCGACGTCTGCGGCCTCTTCATCGACCCGGCCGGCGCCCCGCCGTTCGACGGCCCGGACTGGGCCGAGGAAGCGCACGACCAGAAGCTCGACGTGACCCGCCGGCTGTTCCCCGCCGAGCTGCGCCGCCTCGACGCCCTCGCACCGGGTTCGAAGGAGCTGCTCGCCGAGCTGGCCGCGAACTTCCACGTGTACCGCACGTACCTGCCGTACGGGCGGCCCGACTTCGACGCGGCCGCCGAGGAGACGAAACGCCGCCGCCCCGACCTCGCCGAAGCCCTCGACGCGCTGACCCCCCGGCTGACCGACCCGGCCGACGAGCTGTGCGCCCGCTTCCAGCAGCTGACCGGCGCCGTCATGGCGAAAGGTGTCGAGGACACCGCCATGTACCGCTGGAACCGGTTCCTCGCGCTGAACGAGGTCGGCGGGGACCCGTCCAGGTTCGGGGTGCCGCCGGAGGAGTTCCACGCCGCCGCCGCCCGCCGCCTCCAGGACTGGCCGGCGGGGATGACGACCCTGTCGACGCACGACACGAAACGCGGCGAGGACGTCCGCGCCCGGCTCGCCGTCCTGTCCGAGGACCCGGACCTGCTGACACCGCTGCTCGGCCGGGTCGGCATCCCCGACCCGTCGTTCGAGTCCCTGTTCTGGCAGACCGTCGTCGGCGCGTGGCCGGTCACCGCCGAACGGCTGCAGGCGTACCTGACGAAGGCGGCCCGCGAAGCGAACCGCTCCACGTCGTGGGACACCCCCGACGAGACGTTCGAGGCGACGTTCGCCGCCGCCGTCCGGCTCCTGCACGACGACGCCCAGCTGCGCGCCGACGTGGAGACGGCCGTGGCGAGGATCCGGCCGTTCGGCTGGTCCAACGCCCTCGGCCAGAAGCTCGTGCAGCTCACCATGCCCGGCGTCCCCGACGTCTACCAGGGCACCGAACTGTGGGAGGACTCCCTCGTCGACCCCGACAACCGGCGCCCCGTCGACTTCGCCGAACGCCGCGACCTGCTCGCCGCGCTCGACGCCGCCGCGGCACCACCACCCGTCGACGACTCCGGCGTCGCGAAGCTCCTCGTCGTCAGCCGGGCGCTGCGCCTGCGGCGGGACCGGCCGGAACTGTTCCAGCGGTACCAGCCGGTGACCGTCACCGGCGACGCCGCCGGCCACACCGTCGCGTTCGACCGGGGCGGCGCCCTGACCGTCGCGACCCGGCTGCCGCTGCGGCTCGCCGCGTCCGGCGGCTGGAACGGCGAGGACCTGAAACTGCCCGGCGGCACCTGGACCGACGTCCTGACCGGCCGCGAGGTCGGCTCCACCCGGGTCGGCGACATCCTGTCGGCGTACCCGGTCGCGCTCCTGGTGAGGGGATAGCCCGTGCACGAGTTCCGCGTCTGGGCCCCGCAGGCCCGCACCGTCGGCCTCGCCCTGTCGTCCGGCGCCGCCCGGCCCATGACCGCCGGCGACGGCGGCTGGTGGACCCTGACCCTCCCCGACGCCGGCCACGGCACCGACTACGGGTTCGTCATCGACGACGGCGACCCCCTGCCCGACCCGCGGTCCCGCCGGCAACCAGCCGGTGTGCACGGACTCAGCCAGGTGTACGAGCACGACACGTACACCTGGAACGACCGGAACTGGACGGGCCGCCAGCTGCCCGGAAGCGTCGTCTACGAGCTGCACGTCGGCACGTTCACCCCCGGCGGCACCTTCGACACCGCCATCGAGAAACTCCCCTACCTGCGGGACCTCGGCGTCGACCTGGTCGAGCTGCTGCCCGTGAACACCTTCAACGGCGAATGGAACTGGGGCTACGACGGCGTCGGCTGGCACGCCGTCCAGGAGTCCTACGGCGGCCCCGACGGCCTCAAACGCTTCATCGACGCCGCCCACGGTTTTGGTTTGGGCGTGATCATCGACGCGGTCTACAACCACTTCGGCCCATCCGGCGCGTACACGCCGTCGTTCGGCCCGTACCTGTCGGCGGGCGCGAACACGTGGGGCCGGTCGCTGAACCTCGACGAGGCCGACTCCGGCGAGGTCCGCTCGTTCATCATCGACAGCGCCCTGCAGTGGCTGCGCGACTACCATGCCGACGGCCTGCGCCTCGACGCCGTCCACGCCCTCGTCGACCGCGGCGCCACCCACCTCCTCGAGGAACTCGCCGTCGCCGTCGACGCGCTGTCCACCGCGGTCGGCCGGCCGCTGTCGCTGATCGCGGAGTCCGACCTCAACGACGCCCGCCTGGTCACCGCCCGCGAAGGCGGCGGATACGGCCTGCACGCCCAATGGGACGACGACGTCCACCACGCGCTGCACGCCATGCTCACCGGCGAACGGCAGGGCTACTACGGCGACTTCGGCTCCCCCGCCTGCTTCACCAAGGTCTGGACCGAGGCGTTCTTCCACGCCGGCACCTGGTCGTCGTTCCGCCGCCGCCGGCACGGCCGCCCGGTCGACGTCGCGAAGATCCCCGGCCACCGCTTCGTGGTCTGCCTGCAGAACCACGACCAGATCGGCAACCGCGCCACCGGCGACCGGCTGACCGCCTCGCTGTCCCCGGGCCTGCTGAAGGTCGGCGCGACCCTGCTGCTCACGTCCCCGTTCACACCGATGCTGTTCATGGGCGAGGAGTTCGCGGCCCGCACCCCCTGGCAGTTCTTCACCAGCCACCCCGAGGCGTCCCTGGCCACCGCCGTCCGGGAAGGCCGCCGCGAGGAGTTCGCCGAGCACGGCTGGCCACCGGGCGACGTCCCCGACCCGCAGGACCCCGCCACGTTCGAACGCTCACACCTGGACTGGTCCGCGCAGGACCAGGCGATGCTCGCGGTGTACCGGTCGCTGATCGCCCTCCGCAAACGCCACCCCGCCCTGTCGGACCCGCGCCTGAACCTCGTCGAGGTGACCCACGACGACGGGCTCCTGCTGATCCGCCGCGGCCCGCACGTGGTCATCGCCAACCTCACCGCGGACCCCCGCACCGTCCCCCTGTCCGCCGACTGCCTCCTCTTCACCACCGACGACGCCGCCGTCCTCCAAGCCTCGTCCCTGACCCTCCCCCCGGAATCCGCGGCCATCATCTAGCGGCCTTTCATGTGCTTCACGTGTACGGCCGCCGCGGCGGTGAGGAACCCGGCGCAGGCGGGACACCGCGTGTCGGCCAGGTAGCGCTCTGCCAGGTTCGGCAGCGGCGCTCTAGCCCGCGCGGTGGTTTGTCCATAGTCTTGGGAGGTGTCGGAGGGGCGCACGGTGCCGTCGTGGCGGCTGGGTGAGCACGTGTGTGTCACCTATGCCGGCGACGACGAGTGCCGTGACCTGCTCACCGCGTTCGTGAAGGACAGTGTCCGCCCCGGGCAGCGGGTGGTGGTCCTCCTCGATGCCGGCGACGCCGACCTCGCCAGGCAGGTCGTGGCCGCAGCGCCCGACGCCGTCGCCGGGCAGCTCGTCGTCGCCGTTCACGGGGTCGGGTTCGAGGCGTCCGGGGCGGGGCGGGTCGAGCAGATGCTGGACGGGCTCACCACGGTGCGCGACGAGGCGTTCGCCGACGGGTACGAGGCGGTCTGCGTCGCCGCGCAGATGACGTGGGCGTTGCGGGCCGGGTTCGACACGGGCGACCTGGTCGCCTACGAGGCGGCGGTCAACCGGTTCTTCGGTGACGGGCGGGTCGCCGTGTTCTGCCTGTACGACCGGCGCCGCTTCGAAAAGGACGCCCTCACCGCGATCGGGGCCGTGCACTCCGGGCCGCTGCTGCGGTTCACCATCGGCGGCTGGGGTGCCCACCTGCGGCTGTCCGGTGAGCTCGACGCGTCCAACACCGGGGCGCTGCCGTCGATCCTCGGCCTGGTCACCGAGGTCGACAGCACCGTCCTGCTCGACGCCAGCGACCTGCGGTTCGTCGACGCCGCCGGGGCGCGGGCCATCGTCCGGTTCGCCGAGTCGCGGCCCAACCGGCACACGGTCGTGCGCTGCACCCGCGGGGTCCGGCAGGCGCTGAGCCTGGTCGGCGCCGACGCCGTGCCCGGCCTCGTGCTTCGCGACCAGATCAGCGGGGTATGACAGCCGCGTGCCAGCCTTCCCCCGCGGTGTCGCGACCTACTACGAGACCTCCGACGGTGTCCGTGTCGACATCGCGCCCGACGTCGTCGACACGGTGCTGTCGCTGCTCGGGCCGCCCTCCGCGGCAGGTGCGCCGGCGCCCGTGGTGCCGTCGGGGCCGTTGCACGAGGTGCCGCGGACCTGGGGGTGGATGCTCCAGCTGTACGGGCTGCGCTCGGCCGGCTCGTGGGGGGTCGGAGACTTCGCCGACCTGGCGGCCTTCACCCGGTGGGCGGCGTCGACCGGCGCCGGGGCGGTCCTCGTCAACCCCTTGCACGCCGTCGCGCCCGTCGACCCGCTGCCGGCGTCGCCGTACTCGCCGTCGTCGCGGCGGTTCGTGAACCCGCTGTACCTGCGGATCACCGACCTGCCCGAGTACCGGGCCGCCGACGTTTCGGTCCGCGAGGCCGTCGACGCGTTGCGGCCCGCCGACGCCGCCGACGGGCTCATCGACTACGACGGGGTGTGGCGGGCGAAACGCGCCGCGCTGACGCTGCTCTGCCCGCCGGGCGAGGGCCCTGTCGCCGAGCGGTCCGAGCTCACCGACTTCGCCGTGTACTGCGCGCTCGTCGCCGACCACGGCCCCGACTGGCGGGCGTGGCCCGAGGAGCTGCGCCGGCCGGGTCCCGCCGCGTACGCCGCCGCCGACCCGGCCGCGGTCGCGTTCCACACCTGGCTGCAACGCCGCTGCGAGGCGCAGCTGGCCGCCGCGAACGACGCCGCCGCCGGGATGGCCGTCGGCATCATCCACGACCTCGCCGTCGGCATCGACCCCGGCGGCGCCGACGCGTGGACGATGCAGGACGTCATCGCCGCCGGCGCGAAGGTCGGCGCGCCCCCGGACGCGTTCAACCAGCAGGGGCAGGACTGGGGGCTCGCGACGTGGAGCCCCGACCGGCTCGCCGGCACGGGGTACACCGCCTGGCGGACCCTGCTCCGGGAGATCTTCAAGCATGCCGGCGGGCTCCGCGTCGACCACGTCGCCGGGTTGTGGCGGCTGTGGTGGGTACCGCCGGGCCAGACCCCGGCGCAGGGCACCTACGTCTACTACGACGACGAGGCGATGCTCGGCATCCTCGTCGAGGAGGCGAAACTCGCCGGCGCCGTCGTCGTCGGCGAGGACCTCGGCACCGTCGAGGACGTCGTCACCACCACCCTGCAGGACCGCAACATCCTCGGCTCCGCCGTGCTGTGGTTCACCCGCGACGACGACGGCCGCTTCCTGCCGCCCGGCGACTGGCCCGAGAACGCCCTCGCCAGCGTCTCCACCCACGACCTGCCGACCGCCGCCGGGTTCCTGTCCGGGGAGCACGTCCTGTCCCGCGCGGAGGCCGGTGTCCTCACCCGTGACGTGAAACTCGAATGGGCCGCGGCGACCGCCGACCGGACCGCGCTGCTCGACCTGCTCGACGCCGAGGGGCTCACCGGGCCGGACAGCACCGACGAGGAGATCGTCCTCGCGATGCACCAGCTGCTGGTGCGGACCCCGTGCCGGATCGTGCTCGCGTCGCCGTACGACGTGCTCGGCGAGGCCCGCCAGCCGAACCTGCCCGGGACGACGACCCAGTACCCGAACTGGCGGATCCCGTTGCCGCTGTCCCTGGAGGACCTGACCACCGACGCGCGGATGAAACAGATCGCGGACCTGTTCTCGGCCTCTTGACGGGGTCGATGAAGATGGGCGCATGTCGAGCGGGAACACCTACCTAGAGCAGGTTGTCGCACAGCAGGAGCGCCTCGAGAACGACCTGCGTTCCAAGCGCAGCGCGCCCGTGCCGGTCGCGCAGGCCGCCGCGTCGGCGGGCGGGCCGAGCCGCGGCGGTGGCCGCCAGCAGGCCAGCCAGCCCGCGCCCAACGCCGTCGAGGTCAGGGTCACCGGGTTCGGCCGGTGGAAGACCGTCATCGTCCCGCCGAACGCGTTCGTCGTGCACACCCGCCGCGGCCGTGGCGAGCCGCTGCACGTCGGTCTCGGCGTCTCGTTCCGCTACAACCCGGCCACCGACTCGTATCTCGTCGTGCCGGGCGCGATGCAGACCATCCTGATCAACGCCTTCTGCATCTGCCGCGAACTGCAGGGCGTCCTCGTCCAGGCGTACGTGCAGTGGATCATCGAGGACTTCTCCACCGCGTACCGCAAGCTCGACTTCGGCGACGCCGAGGACCCGATGCGCCTGGTCAACCTGCAGCTCAAAGAGCAGGCCGAGGCGGCCATCAAGGACAAGGTCGCCACCCTCGGCGTCAGCGACGTCCTCAGCGACAAACAGCCGATCATCGAGGAGCTCACCGCCCGGCTCCGCGCCGTCGCCGAGGGCAGCTCCGGCTCCGCGGGTCTCGGCCTGCGGATCGTCACCGTGCAGATCAAGGAGGCCGTGGTCAGCTCGTCGCGGCTGTGGGAGAACCTGCAGAAGCCGTACCGCAGCGAACAGGGACGCATCGCGCGCCTCGCGGAACTCGCCGCCGACGAGGCCATCGGCACGCGGGAGCTCGCCGCGTCGCGGCTGCGGCAGACGCAGCAGATCGAAAGCGACCGGGAGCTCGCCGACCTGCGGGCCCGCAACGCGGCGCTGCAGTTCGACCAGGAGTCGGGCGAGCGGCTGCGCCGGTCGCAGCGGCAGGAGGAGGACAGCCGCGCGCTCGCCGACCTGCAGGACGCGACGGCCCGGCACACGATGGCCCTCGAACGCGACCGCGCCGCCGAGGAGGCCGAGATCGGCCGGCTGCGCATCGCCCGCGAAGCGGAACTGCGCCGCCTCACCGTCGACGGCGAACTGGCCGTCGAGACGATCCGGGCGCAGGCCGTCCACGAGCAGGGGCTGCTGGAGCTGGACCGGACCCGGCTGCGCGCCGACATCGACAACACGCAGTCGCCGGAGAGCATCCAGGCCCGCCTGATCGACGCCCTGCCGGAGATCGTGTCCAAGCTGCCGAAACCCGCCGAGCTGCGGGCCGTCACCATCGGCGGCAACGACACCTCGACGGTCAGCGGCCTGCTCGCCGAACTCGCCGGCGTCGTCGGCGCCCTCCAGGCGACGCTCAAGAAGCCGTAACCGCCCGCCGCGTGAGCACCCCGGCCGGCGTCGCTGCCCTTTTCGCGGCGCCGGCCGGGGTCAGCCTCTTCGCGATGCCGGCCGGGCCAGGGCCGTTCCGCGGCGCCCGCCGGGTCAGGGCTTGTTTCGCGGCGCCCGCCGGGTCAGGGCTTGTTTCGCGGCGCCGGCCGGGTCAGGCGATCGGCATGAACGGGCGCTTGCAGCGGCGCTGGGCGGTCGGTTCGAGGCGCCGCCACCGGATCGTCGCCATCGTCCGGCCGTCGGGCAGGGTCTTCGACCCGATCCCGTCGACGGGCAGGAACCCGGCCGACGCGAGCCACCGCTTGCCCGCCTCGTTGTCGGTCTCGCACGTCGCCCGCAGCTCCACGATGCCGAAGTGGTGATGGGCGAACGCGCAGACCACCTGGAGGGCTTCCCGCCCGAACCCGAGCCGCCGGAACGCCGGATGCACGAGCCCGGCGACCTCCATGAACCCGTCCTCGCCCCGCCCGAACCCGGCGCTGACGACGACCGCCCCGGTCTGCGGGTCCCGGCCCACGAACTCGGCTCCCGTGTCGGCGATCACCACCGGGTCGGTGTCGTCCTGCTCGACCCACGGCCCGTCCTCGCCCCAGCCGAGCCGGAACCTGACCTCCCGGTCCGCGAGCTGCCGCCACACGTCGAGGAGCTCCTTGCGCCGCGGGACACCGAGCTCCAGCCGCGCGGTGGTCGCACTGTGCACTCCGCCGA
The DNA here is from genome assembly GCF_055586325.1 of Dactylosporangium sp. NPDC051087. NCBI lineage: Bacteria > Bacillati > Actinomycetota > Actinomycetes > Micromonosporales > Micromonosporaceae > Dactylosporangium > Dactylosporangium sp. NPDC051087. The sequence continues at coordinate 67,978 of NZ_JBVJIJ010000044.1, forward strand.
ACCCACACCTGAACGCCGGCGCCGCCGTCTTGCCGAACATCCCCGAAACGCTACCCGACCTCCCATCGCAGCATCCTTCCCGCCGCCTCGCAGGCCGCACCGAATGCGCGGTGCGGGAACCACGCCGCCGCCATGGGCCGCGACGTAGGCGATTTCCGGCAGGTCAATCGTTTACCTCACGTTCCAGTCTCACCATTGACATACTCCAGCAATGCGGAACTCAGGACAATTTCGCTCGAATCATGGCGCCATATCGTCAGAATGGCAGAAACTGCTTTACATGCCGCGACCACAACGTTGCGCTCAGCGTCGAGAAGGTCTTCTACATGCTGGGCCGGATTCGCGATGGGTCGGGCGAGAGGAAAAGCATAAATCAGTGAATGGGGCATGCGAATAATTTCGAACTGCACACGACTTCCGTCCGGTGGGGACGGAAAGGCGACGGGCACCGTCGACGGCCGGGCTCCCGCAATTCGTCGAACTTCTCGTCGAAGGAACAAGGCAGGGTCGACATATCGACCAAAAGACGTTGCGTCGAGCACGACATGATCTTCAACCGTCACAATCGGTCTACCATTTCGATTCAGATCCGTGACAGTCACTGCTGCCTGCTTAAGGTCGGCGTGATACCCAAGGAGCATCAGAATACGGCCCACCTCGTAGCATGTCGCGAGCGGAGAATAGAACTTCTTGCCGTTCACGGCCAGGCGGTGCGCGCGGAGAGTTATGTACAGGGGCCGCAGCACAGGCGAAACCTTAGGAGACAAAAAGCCATTCAGATCCGACACGTCAATGTGGGGGTACGTCATAACATGCGGAGCGACCGGCCGCCGAACTGGAATCGGGCGCCGAATCGGCTTCTTCCGCTCCTTACTCATTGGACATCTCGACAAGCCGATGGATCTGTCCTGCCGAGGACTCCGCCCACCTCGTCATAATCCAATGGACGGCAGTTACACCACCGGGCCTCTTGATCTCCACAGCCTCAAGTTCGGGTCGGTCCACGCGGTCGAGAATCTCGAGCATTGTCCTGAAGTTGCCTCGATGCATCGCCAGATATGCCTGCACCACTTCCAGTCTCGCTCTATCACCTGGTCGGAACGAATTACCTCGGGTCTGATAAGAAGCGGCCAGACGCAGCACCTCTTCAACAACTGGCAAAGCATGCGACGAAGCATCAGAGAATCCTAGACAATGATGGACAACGTTGGTAACGAGGGCGTCCACATCCACGTAGCTCAAAGACTGAAGCGCGACGAGCTGATGGAAGTCTCGAACTAGGCTCAGCGCCTCATCCCACCGCCGCTGTTCAATCTTCGCCTCGACCATGAGCCGTCGCAAGGTCACCCGATGGAACGCATACGCCGGATCGCCGAGTCGGCCGTCCAACTCAGCAACGAACGTATCCAGGTCGTCCGTCTCCACCAGACACTCACCCAGGCGATGAACATCCTTCGCAATCGTCGTCTGCGGATCATCGGCATCGTCGTCCACGACCAGCGCCCGCAGGCGATCTGCCAGCTCGCCGATCCGGCGGTGACCCGGTAGCTCGCTTGCCAGTTCGTATGCCAGCTGAAACGCACCGAAGGTGGACGTACTCGCACGATCGAGTGTTGCCCCTCCCTCACACACGTGCCAGGCGACGACCTCGTCCAGCAGGTCGCAAACTTCCTCGACAACATCCCCCGATCGCCCTGCCTGTCTAACTAGAGCGACCGCGAGCTGGGTATAGGTGCCGATCGCCATCGTCGGCGAAGGGCGATCTACGGTAGTCCGGAGATAGTCAACCTCGGCACGCAGATAGATCTCCGACTCAAGCCAACACTCGGCAAAGCCGAGCGCCACCGCCAAATTTCCCCAAAGGAGCGCGATCGCGTAATTCCGGACGCCGTGACCCAGTGCAGCAACCGACACCTGCCGGCAATGCCCGATGAGCACCATGGCCAGGTCCTGCCGGTCAGCATCAATCAGCCGTTGCAACCAGCGCTGCGAGAAGTAGCCTGCATGAGTGACGACAACCTCGGTTGCATCTTCCCGAGCTACATCCGCTCGAATCACATCCTGAACAATTTCGTTCATACTGATGGAGAAATCGAACGAGCTGGCGGTTTCACTTTCGTCGGCTCCGCCAAAAATTGGGATGTCGACGGCTACCAGAGAACCTTTCAACATCTCCCGAAGAATCTCACCAACAGGCGGGTCCGTGCCACGGTAGGGCGCAAACGAATCGACCACCTGGCGCATATCCTGATGGGGCTCGATGAAGACGCAGGCCAGAAGGATATGTAGGGGAATCTGACGCGAGTGCATGAATGCACCAAACCGCAAGGCCATGCGGGCAACCTTCGCTGCTGCGTTCGTTTCACCGCGCTGCTCAATCCTGCGAACAGCGAGCAAGACCGCTCCCACTAGCGTCCGCGGATAGCCGGGCGGTACCGAGTCCTCGTCACCTAGTGCCCGCCGGACGAGAAGCTCATAGTTCGCGGCGCCGGACAGCCCTTCGTGTGTGTCCATCAAGTACGCCGACGCCAGTTCAAGTGCCAGCGGCCATCGGTGCAGTCGCTCGGCGAGGGCAGCGATCCGATCTTCGGCGGCGGCAGTTGCGCGATCACCGTTGGCGGCAAGCCGTCGCGACAACAAAATGATGGCCTGACTTTCTGTCATCGCCGGCACTTCCATTGTTGACATGTGCGCACCGTGCCAGGACAGCGGATCGGTTGTGGTAACCAGGACATGCCCGAGACCAGTACCCGGCAGCCAGCGTTTGGTTTGACGAGCATCGGCCGCATTGTCGAATACAATCAGCCACGGCGTGCTGATTCTGCCAAGTCCCACTTGAACACGGTCAAGGAGTCGATCCTCAACCGGGGCAGGCAACACATTTGCCTCAATCCATTGAGCTACCGCATGGAACGACGATTCCAAGGCCTCACTAGTACGACAGCCCAGGTTCGTTATGTAGATGCTGGTTGATGGATGGTGTGGCCGCGGCGGCGGTAGTGGCTGGTGCGGGCGCGGGCTTGGTGT